>NZ_CP026095.1:517500-725000 GCF_004006295.1 Peribacillus asahii | reverse complement strand
TGCCTAAAAGAAGCCACTTTTTTAATTGCTCTTCCTGAACAACGTGCAGGGCAGCTTTTTTCTCTTTATACATATAGTGTTTAACAAATACTGAATCTTCTGCTTCATTTACAATTACAAATAGGATGTAATCAAATGTATCTGTAATCAAACTAGCATCTTCACTTTTTTCAATTAATAAAATTCCAAGAGTGGATTGCAAACTAGCACGTTCTTGATAAATAGGGCGAAGGATATCCTCCATCTTCTCTTCCTCCAAAAGCTTTATTTAGGCACTGTTATTAAATTTAAACGTGATTTTAGCTCACTTTGCACAAAGTGAGCCGCGTCCGAAAAACTTAATTATAACAAAGCCATTTTTTAAATTTCTACAAAACTCTTCATAATCCTGCTAAATCCTAATATAGATATGATTTCTTTCTTGACCTGAAAATATTTTTCATTTTTTTCCATAAACCATCTGTGATATAGTTGTTTCAGGAGGGACTACCATGGCTAAATATTCTAGTAAAATCAATAAAATCAGAACATTTGCATTAAGTTTGATTTTCATCGGTTTCCTTGTTATGTACCTCGGTATTATCTTCAAATCACATCCGATTGTGATGACAATCTTTATGCTTCTCGGTCTTTTATGCATTATGGCAAGTACAGGTGTTTATCTTTGGATTGGAATGTTATCTACTAAAACAGTCCAAGTTCTTTGTCCAAGCTGCCAGAAGCCTACTAAAATTTTAGGACGAGTGGACATATGTATGCACTGTAATGAAGCACTCACACTAGACAAAAGCTTGGAAGGCAAGACATTCAACAAAAAATATAATCAAAGGCAGCTATAAAAGAAAAAAGTTCCAACCAAAAAGGTGGAACTTTTTTAATGTGCTTCTTTTTTCGAACAATCTGGACATTGTCCGTAAATTTCCATCCGGTGTTCATTCACTTTAAATCCTGTAACCTGAGCAGCAAAATGTTCAACTTCATCCAATGCAGGATAATCAAAGTCCACAATCTTTCCGCAACTTTGGCAAATAACATGATAATGATTCGTTGTCACAAAATCAAATCTTGCAGAAGAATCACCATAGGTTAGTTCTTTCACCAATCCAACTTCGCGAAATACTCTAAGATTGTTATAAACAGTAGCTACACTCATGTTCGGAAATTTCCCTTCCAACGCTTTGTAAATATCATCTGCTGTTGGATGAGACATGGAGTTTATTAAATATTCCAGTATCGCATGTCTTTGAGGAGTTATTCTAACACCGGTATCTTTCAAGGAATCTAAAGCTTCTTTTAATTGAATTTCAGACACCGCCATACACCTCTTTTTCTAATTAAGTATAAATTATTAAATTATAATATTTATAAATAGTGTACCTGTTATCGACTTATTTTGTCAATATTTCTACTACTAAATATACTCCATTATACGAGGATTCATCGCTTTTTATTAGTTTTTTATACAAAGCTTTTTAATATCCTCTGTTTATATCAATGACATTGATATATTGTTTACCATTTGATACATACTCTTGTAAATTTTTCTCGAATATCACGAAACAGCGCGGCAGATATTGATCACTTTGACTTGATGAATGGGGAGTTACTGTAACATTTTCCATATTCCAATAAGGATGATTCCGTGGAAGCGGCTCAGATTCAAACACATCCAAAATAGCATGTGTAATTTCCTGTTTCTCTAACGCTTGAAGTAAAACGGATTCTTTAACGAGATCCCCCCGACCGATATTGATAAACACAGTACTGCTCTTCATTGCCTGAAAATGTTTCTCCATTAAGATATACCGTGTCTCTTTCGTGCTCGGTAACACTGAAACGATGTAATCAGCTTGAGGTAAAACAGCCAGTAATTCTTCCATTTTATAAAGAGTATCAATATGCTCAACACCCTGACCACTGCGATTAATACCTAGTGTTGTCATTCCAAATGCTTTAGCTAATCGAGCAATCTCTCCACCAATCGCCCCTGTACCAAGAATAAGCATTGATTTACCATGTAATTCTCCCATTACGATACTGCTCTGCCAATTTTCATCACGCTCTTGCTGAATTAATTGTTTTAGTCTTTTTTCATATTGCAGCATCATTCCAAATGTATACTCAGCCATAGGAATTTTATGAATGCCTCTAGCATTAGTGACAAGAATTCCACGCTCTTCAATTGACTTAAAAGGCATTTTCTCCAAACCTGCGCTCATCACCATAATCCATTTAAGCTTCTTTGCTTTTTCAATATGCTCATCGGTTAAGTCCTCTCCATATGTAATCAGCACTTCCGCTTCAGCCAAGCTTTTGTCGTTCCATACCTCTTCATATTTGAATGTTACATTAAGAAACGCTTGCTCAATATGCTGTTGAATTTCTTCTGATGGTGTAATGGTTGAAACAATAAGCATCTTGCTCATTCTCCTTTCACTCTTCTTATTCATTTATAGTCTTTTATACAATAAAAAAACACGGGAACCTAAGTCCCGCGCAACTAGTTTGTGAGGAGGTATTCCCTTACTACAAGCATATTCATCTACGCTTGTTTTGAATTGGACAAAAGCCTTTCCAACTGAAAATAGGCATACCTTCTCCGACTATTCACCTAAACTTCGAACATATTCAAGAGCTTCTTCTACATGCCCTTTTACTTTTACTTTCCGCCATTCTTTCACAAGTACCCCTTCTTTATCAATTAAGAAGGTTGAACGTTCAATTCCCATATATTCTTTACCGAAGTTTTTCTTTAGCTTCCATACTTCATAAAGCTCTGCTACCTCATGCTGGTCATCTGCTAATAAAATAAATGGGAGACCGTGTTTTTCGATAAATTTTACATGTCTTTCAACCGGATCCGGACTTACTCCAATAATCACGGCATTTAATTGTTCAAACTGCTCATGCTGGTCGCGAAAATCACACGCTTCTGTTGTACAGCCAGGTGTCATATCTTTCGGATAAAAATATAACACAACATGCTTACCTTTAAAATCTGCTAACGAAACCATTTCTCCACGATGATCACGGACGCGAAAATCAGGGGCTTTCTCACCAATATGAACTGTCATGATATGTACCTCCATCTTTCTTTCTCATCGTAATCGTACTCAAATATGATAAGAAAGACAACTTTCATTTATCCTTTCTATCAAAATGTTCCATCTCAATCACCGTCCGAATGACAAAAGCAGCTGGCAACGTATATCCGATAAATGCTTGAATCGTTGCAATAATCCGCCCTACCCCAATGGGACTAATATCTCCATAACCAACTGAAAACATCGTCATCGCACTAAAGTAAAAAGCTGTTTTTAATTGCTCTGAAAAATTCCCATCTAATCGATTGCCCAAATCTAATATAACTGCATAATTTTGCAGCTCAAATAATAAATAAATGAGTGCAAAACCAACTAAAATTGTCGTATACAAATTACCAAGCCATAGTAAGTTTTCCACTGAAAATCGCTTTTGTTCTGAATCCGCTAAAAAAAGTGTTCGAATACTCATCGTCATACAAAAAACGACGCCAACGACCAATACATAAAACATCATAAAAAACGCCTCATTTCAAAAGCAACTCATACCCTATCTTTACTCTTTGTCCTAGCGATATATGACCTTTATGGAGTGAACTTCATCCTGAAGGCTCCTTTATTCATCCTAACGTCAAAACTCCCTCCAACATCAGTTGAAGGGAGTTGCTTAATTTCCTGCTCCACGATATTTTTTTATTCCTTGATTCCAAATCATCACAGACACCGTAAAAAAGACAAGCCCGACAACCGGTGTTAAAAATGAGAAAATATACCACTCTTCCTTACCAAGGAAGTATGAAGCAGGATATACGCCCACAAAAGCAAATGGCAGTACCCACGTAAGCATAAAACGAATCACTTTATTATAAATATCCACTGGATAACGACCATAGTTGCCGATATTATACATCATCGGCATAATCGATGTTTTAGAATCCGACCAAAAGCCAACACTTGCGATAACGATAAACACGGATGCATAAGCAAGTGCCCCGCCTATTGCAAATAGCACAAATAAAATCGGATCATACCAAGTAAGCTCAAGTCCTAAATTGGCCCCTGCATAAAAAATGATAATAAAGCCCGTCACTAACCCAAACAACGATTCTAGCTCCATTCTCTCAATCACAACTTGAAATAAACTATGAATCGGCCGCGTCAAAATACGGTCCATTTCTCCCTTTACAATATATCGATCATTGAAATCCCATATATTAAAAAAGGCTGAAAATAACGCATATGGAATAAGAAAAAAGCCGTAAATAAAAATAATTTCATCTCTATTCCATCCGTTCAAAAACTGCGTGTGGCCAAAAACGACGAGAATAAACACTAAATTCACCGCCTGATTGAATAAATCAGATAAAATTTCCACAATGAAATCTGAGCGGTATTCCAGTCTCGTCTTCATATATTGACTAACATATTGAAAAAAGATTCCTATATAAAACATTTTCTCAACCTCCTTGAATAATGAGCTGTTTTTTAGCTACTATCCATAAAAGTTGAATCGGGATAAGCAGAATAATTACCCAAATACATTGTTGACCTAACGCCATCAAAAGCTCACTATGACTAAAGCCGTTTGTAAAAATCATACTCGGTATATAACTAATCCCTTGAAATGGTAAGTACCGCATTACATCTTGCGCCCACAACGGGAAAAAGCTAATCGGTAAAAGTAATCCGGAGAATAAATCCACTATTACTCTTTTAGCGCGAATTAAACCGGTATTGTTATAGAAGAAAAAGGCCATAATTCCTGTTAATAAATTAATTTGAGTATTAATAATAAAGCTAAATAGCAGCGAAATGGCGAAGTACCCCCAAGTTGCTCCATTATACGGAATATGTACTTGGAAAAGAAGCGTGACGAGAATCATTCCTGGTATCGAAAAAAAGAAAAAGCGAAAAATTCCCTCTCCTAATCCAGCCATCGTCTTCATTCCTAAATAATGATACGGTCGAAGCAGCTCAATGGCGACCTTTCCATCCTTTATCTCCATGGCAATTTCTCGGTCAATATTATTAAAATAAAACGCTCGCGCCATCCAAGCAATCGCAACATATGAAGTCATCTGCTCAATCGTTAATCCCTCAATGGATCCTTTATCTCCATAAATGGCACTCCATAAAAAATAATACGCCCCAATATTAATCGTATAAATTACTATTCCTGTGTAGTAATTCAATCGGTACGCCAACATCATTAAGAAGCGCATCCGAATCATCTCGATGTATTTACTCACACTCTCTCCCCTTTCATCTGTTCTGTTCACTTTAGCAAAGGTCAGACAGTGCCTGTTTCATATATATTTCGCACAATTTCCTCAATAGATGTTTCATGAATTTTAACATCCTTAATAGGAAAAGAAGTAACGACGGTCGAAATGAGCTGTGAAATGTGATCGCCCTCATCTTTAATAACAGCTAAATACGTATGATTTTTTTCATCATACTCCCATATAACCGGAAATGATAAAGGCAATGCTTCCAACTCTGCTTGTTGGACAGGCTTTACAAACTGAAAATGGACTTCCTTATCTTCTCCCCAGTTCTCTTTTAAGCTTTGCAATTCCCCGTCATAAATAATTTCTCCGCTATCAAGCATGACAACTCGTTCACAAAGCGCCTCAATATCTCCTAGATCATGAGTCGTTAATAAGATGGTCGTATTGTATTTTTCATTAATCTCTTTTAAAAATTCACGGATTTTTAATTTAACAAGTACATCTAAACCAATCGTAGGCTCATCTAAAAATAAAAGGGGCGGGTTATGAATTAAAGCAGCAGCTAACTCACAGCGCATACGTTGCCCAAGCGAAAGCTTCCGAACCGGTTTATCAAGCAACGGCTCAATATCGAGCGTTTTAATTACATGATTCATATGTTCGTTATATTGCTCATCTGATACTTTATATACTTTTTTCAACAATCGAAACGATTCTTGTACAGCAATATCCCACCAAAGCTGTGAGCGTTGTCCAAACACAACCCCAATCGTCCGAGTGAATTTTTCACGCTCCCGATGCGGATTCATACCATTGACTACAATTTCTCCTGAGGTCGGAGTTAAGATACCTGTTAACATTTTAATTGTTGTCGATTTGCCCGCTCCATTTTCTCCTATATAAGCAACCATTTCTCCTTGTTTCACTGTAAATGAAATATCATTGACCGCAGGCACAATTTTATAATTTCTTGTTAATAGGTCACGAAAAGCTCCCTTCAACCCAGAGCGGCTTGAATACGATTTAAACTCTTTCCGCAACCCCTTCACTTCAATTGCATTACTCATTCCATAGTCCTCCAATAAAATTCCTGTCTAATCACTTAGTTTATCCAATGACGTTTCTATAAACAATAGAAACGCTTAAATTGTCGCACACAATATCCCAGCCTTCATGTTTTTCAAAGCAAAAAGTGCTATGATGGTGTATGAATATTTGTAAGTTTATTTAGGAGGCTTTTCATAATGAAATTCACTAATTCTGAGCGTTTACATAAAGAGGCTCTCGAACATATCGTCGGTGGTGTAAACAGCCCTTCCCGTTCATATAAAGCAGTCGGCGGCGGTTCACCTGTAGTCATGGAACGTGGACAAGGCGCTTATTTTTGGGATGTCGACGGAAATAAATACATCGATTATTTAGCAGCTTACGGTCCAATCATTACAGGGCATGCTCATCCTCATATTACAAAAGCCATTACACATGCAGCAGAAACAGGTGTCTTGTATGGAACACCAACAAAACATGAAATTAAATTTGCGAAAATGCTTAAAGAAGCCATGCCAAATCTAGAAAAAGTTCGTTTTACAAACTCGGGCACAGAGGCCGTTATGACAACCATTCGTGTTGCTCGTGCTTATACAGGCCGCGATAAAATTATCAAGTTCGCTGGCTGCTATCACGGACATTTCGATCTTGTACTCGTTGCAGCTGGGTCCGGTCCTTCCACGCTCGGTACGCCGGACTCTGCTGGTGTAACAAAAAACAGTGCTCAAGAAGTCATTACCGTCCCATTTAATGATATTGAACCATTTAAAGCAGCTCTGCAAAAATGGGGTCCTGAAGTAGCTGGCGTACTCGTTGAACCGATTGTCGGCAACTTTGGAATTGTGGAACCTAACAAAGGGTTTCTTGAAGAAGTGATTCAGTTATCACATGAAGCTGGTGCTGTCGTTATTTTTGATGAAGTCATTACCGCATTTCGTTTTATGTACGGAGGCGCTCAAGATCTACTAGGAGTTCAACCAGATTTAACAGCCCTTGGAAAAATTATTGGCGGCGGACTGCCTATCGGTGCATACGGTGGAAAAAAAGAAATTATGGACACAGTTGCTCCACTCGGCCCAGCTTATCAAGCTGGGACAATGGCAGGAAATCCAGCTTCCATGTTATCGGGCATCGCTTGTTTAGAAGTCTTACAAGAAGAAGGTCTTTATGAAGAGCTTGATCGTTTAGGAAAAATATTAGAGGATGGTATTTTACAATTAGCAGAGCAATATCATGTTCCAATTACGATTAACCGTCTTAAAGGCGCCTTAACGATTTATTTCACAACGGAAAAAGTTGAAAATTACGAGCAAGCAGAAAACACAGACGGAGAAATGTTCGGTAAATTTTTCAAATTGATGCTCCAACAAGGAATCAATCTAGCTCCATCTAAATACGAAGCTTGGTTCTTAACAACCGCTCATACAGAAGAAGATATTACGTATACATTAAAAGCCGTAGAGCACGCTTTCAAACATTTAATGACTAAGTAAGGAAGAAAAACTCCTCGAAAACAGCATGCATGATTTCGAGGAGTTTTTTTTGCTCTTCTCCGCTGTTCTATAATCGTTCTAAAAAAGAGATTAGACTTCCTTAATCAATCTACTATACATTTACACGCGATTGATTTCTGAATATTTAGATGATATCATTAACTTATATTTCCATTTTTTGATCCTTTATCTTATCATTCCATTTATTAAAAAGTTAAATACTTTATTTACTTTTCATATGAGTTTTCTTGCACTATTACAAGTTTTGTAGGAGGTGAAAGGCAGTTAATAAGGTGGATCCTTATTACGAGCCGAACAAATGACTCAACAATGGAACCCAGCTACTTTTAAAGAGTTTTATAAAGAAGAACATGATGCTTGTGGCATCGTTGCTTGTATTGAAAAAAAAAGAGTGCCCACAAATGAAAATATTTTCGCTTGTATTCATGCACTAGTAAAAATGAATCATCGCGCCGGATTTATTAACGGAGAAGGTGACGGTGTCGGGATTCATATTGATATTCCAAGAGCTCTTTGGAAAAAGAAATTAGCCGCAAAAAATGTAGATCCTAACCTTGTTGACAGCAACCAGTTTATTGTTGGCCACTTATTTTTAAGCACAAAAGAAAATACTCACAAACTAAAAACAGAAGTTAAAGAAAAACTCCTTCAGCATGGACTATCATTAGTGTTCGAAACAGATCAAGCCTATAATCAAGACGCATTAGGCCCGATTGCCATTCAAGAAAATCCTGTCTTTTGGCAGTTCGCCTGTACAGCAAACACGAAACAACAGTCTGAACTATCCAGCATACTATTCGAACTCATTCTCACAATTGAACAAAATCATCATATTCACGTCGCTTCTCTTAGCCAATATCATGCGGTATACAAAGTGATGGGCGCCGGTGATATTCTACCTAAATACTATCCAGATCTTGCAGATCCCGTGACAGCTTCAACGATGACATTAGGTCATAACCGTTTTTCAACTAATACATTATCCAGCTTCTTCCGCGTACAGCCCTTTAGTGTGCTCGGTCATAACGGAGAAATTAATACGATTGCTAAACTGCGTGATGAAGCAAGAATGATCAATACCCCACTCGCCAAGGACGGAAGTGATTCCCAAGATTTAAACCGAACGATCGAAACGTTTATTTATCGCCATAACTTCTCATTATTCGAAGCTGTAGATTTAGTCTTCCCGCCTATTATTAATGAAATAAAAATATATCCTGCTCATCTTCAAAATCTATATACGTATTTAAGAGAAGCTTGGGGACATTTCGCCCAAGGTCCTGCGGCCATCATTTCCCGTTTCGGCGATGAAGCTGTATTCTCTGTTGATTCATTAGGCTTACGTCCTCTTTGGCAGCTTGAAATAGAATCATCCTATTTATTTTCTTCAGAACCGGGCATCATCTCTTCTTCTGAGTACACAGGTGACCCAAAACCGCTTGGTCCAGGAGAAAAAGTCGGCTTAAAATGGGAAAAGGATTCTATTAAACTGTATAACTATAAAGCTTTTCAAGAAGAAATTTATGAACGATTTAAAAAACGATTTACTTTAGCTAATGATAGCGTGCGTCTCCAAACACCAGCCTTCAAAAAAGTGGTGACGACAACACAGCCTGAAGCCATTCATAATGGCCAGTACAAAGCATTTGGTTGGGAAAGAGAACATATTCAATTAGTCGAACAAATGGCTGAAAAAGGAGTCGAGCCGATTCGTTCATTAGGGCATGACGCACCGCTTGCAGCTCTTAATCCACAGCGAACCAATATCGCAGACTTCATTAAAGAAAGCGTAGCCGTCGTGACAAATCCAGCGATTGACCGTGACCGGGAAACAGAGCATTTTTCTACACGAACCATTATCGGCAAACGCCCAACACTGTTCGCTGCTGAACAAGCTGGAAAAGTAACGGAATTATTAACGCCGTTGTTAATAGAAGGACAGCTTGGCTATGACTGTTCAAGCTTTATTCAACAGCCTAGCTACGATCAACTCGTTCATTATTATGAAAAAGAAAAGCAGACGGCCTTTATTTCTACGACATTTACTGAAACAGAAAATATTCCGGACGCACTAACTAGAATTACAGATGAAGCAGTAGCTGCTGTTAATGCAGGCAAAACCTTGCTTATTCTTGATGATCAAGAAACTCATCAAGACGGCAAACTGTGGCTCGACCCGCACTTAATTACATCAGCTGTTGATCAAGTGTTAGTCCAAACAGGCAAACGACGCGACTGCTCTATCTTGTTACGTTCTGCTGCTCTTCGGTCCCTGCACGACATTATTCTTGCTTACGGTCTTGGAGCCAATTTAATTAGTCCTTATTACATGTTCTTCTCCCTCTCTACGGAAGAAGCTACACCTTCTGTTAACCTATATCAGGCTTTAACAAAAGGACTAGAAAAAGTCATTTCGACCATTGGGATTCATGAGCTGCGTGGATATGGACGCTTGTTCTCAAGTATCGGCCTGCATGAGGAAATTGTTCAACATTTAAAGATTGTCAACTTTTTCGGTTCCCATGAATTAGGCTATAATTTCGATGCACTCAAAGCAGATGCCATTCAGCGTGCAGTAGATTATCAAAATGAAAAAGAACGTATCAGCAAAACCTTTCACCTGTTCCCACGAATTTGGAAATCAATCGGTGAAATGGCCACAACCGGAGAGTACGATGCCTATCGGGAAAAAATTTCTGAACAAGAAGAAAACAATCCAACAGCGATAAGACACTTAACGTCCTTTAAGACAACAAATACATCGCTTTCTGCCGAAGACGTGACCATTTCAATAAAGGATCATGATCTGCCATTCGTTATTGCTTCCATGTCATTTGGATCGCAAAACGAAACAGCTTTCCGCGCTTATGCAGAAGCGGCCAATCGACTGAACATGATTAGTATGAATGGAGAAGGCGGAGAAATTAAAGATATGCTTGGTAAATATCCAAAAACTCGTGGACAGCAAATCGCGTCCGGCCGTTTCGGTGTCAATGCAGAGCTCCTTAACTCTTCTAACCTATTAGAAATCAAGATTGGGCAAGGTGCAAAGCCTGGTGAGGGCGGCCACCTTCCAGGCTCCAAAGTAACAGCCAAAATTGCGGAAGCACGAAATGCAACGATTGGCTCTGACTTAATCTCACCATCTAATAATCATGACATCTATTCGATTGAAGATTTAGCGCAAATGATTCATGAGCTAAAAACGGCTAATGATAAGGCAAAAGTAGCGGTTAAAGTGCCGGTCGTTCCAAATATCGGCACCATTGCTGTCGGCATTGCAAAAGCAGGAGCGGATATTATTACACTTTCTGGTTTTGATGGCGGTACAGGAGCCGCCCGGATTCATGCACTAGAACATGTAGGGCTTCCAGTTGAAATTGGAGTAAAAGCTGCTCACAATGCTCTTCTTGAAGCAGGACTTCGTCAACAGGTGGAAATTTGGGCAGATGGCGGGTTAAAAAGTGCCGCTGACATTTTAAAAGTAATGCTGCTCGGTGCCAATCGTGTCGGCTTCGGTACATTATCAATGATTGCCGTAGGCTGTACAACATGCCGCGGCTGCCATTTGGATACATGTCATGTTGGCATTGCGACGCAGATTGAATCAGAAGCACAAGCAAAGGAACATGGTTTACGACGTTTTGTGCCGCGTAAATTCGATTTAGCCGTTCTCGGTTTAACGAATATGTTTACCGCCTTCGGAAAAGAGTTAAAGGCATTAACTGCTTCTCTCGGCGTGAAAAACCTTCAAGATATTGTCGGTCGTTCGGATTTATTAGAACAAGTAAAAGGATTTGATTCATTAAATTTAACATACTTGTTAAAAACATTAGATATTGAACCATTTTCTACTATAGAAACTGCTCCTTACTTAAATGAAAGTGCTGTACAGGTAGCCGTAGGAGCAGAATATTTAGATGCACAAGTGGAAGATTTACAACAATCTCGCTCGTATAGCTCCATCACATCTGAGCAGCGTGTGCTTGGAAGTCGAGTATCTTGTCACCGTGTTCGCAATCGACTAGATGGCTCCTATAAACAGCTTCCTCCTGTTCAGTTGTCTTATCAGGATGGATCGATTCCAGGAAACGGTTTAGGCGCTTATAATAGTGAAGGAATCTCGATTAAAGTGAACGGCGGCGCACAAGATGGTATTGGTAAGACCGCAATTGGAGGAAATATTTTCATCTTCAAATCGCAAGGGAAAGACGGCAACTTCTACAACGGCTCTGTTGGGAAAGGCTTCGGGTATGGCGCACAGCATGGATTGCTCATCGCTCAAGGTGACGCTGATGCACGCGCAGGTATTCGTCTATCTGGTGCCGATATAATTATTGGCGGTCAATTAAAACAGCCAATCTCAGATAATGAGCAAGGAAATATCGCAGTCTCTGCCAATATTAAAGGTTTTGCTTTTGAATATATGACAAATGGTCGGGGGTTAGTGTTAGGAGATCCGGGTCCATGGATTTGTGCCGGTATGACAGGTGGTGTCATTTATTTACGTCATCAACCAGAAGCTGGCTTAACAAAAGAGACTCTTAAACGGCGAATTGCCAAAGGAGCAAAGGTGTCCATCGATCCTTTAAATGACGAAGGCGTGAAAGATATCGAGGAACTACTAGGCAATTATGTGACCTTATTAAAGGAACAAGGTCAACGAGAGGAAGCTGCCTCCCTTGAGGTACTACTCCAAGAACCGAAGAAGCACTTCATTCAAGTTGTACCAGTCAAAGAACAAGCGGACCCATCTGTGTCCACCGAGTAATATAAATCAACAAAAATTTTCAATCCGCTTCGGTGCCTGAAGCGGATTGAAAATTTTATATGGCCTTATCTTTGAACAAAGTCCAAAGCTGGTTTCCTAATTATAGGAGCCAGTTTTTTATTCGTAATCAAACATATACTAATTGTAACAATAATTAAAATATTGATTTACCTATTGAAACTATAAGATAAACCTTGTATATTACAGTTGTTTACTTCGTTGCTAATTAGCAAAATGTTACAAACTATAAACTTTGAAAGGATTTAAATATATGAAGTTAGGCGCCCGCATTCTTAAGACGGGAATAGCAATTGTTTTAGCACTTTACTTATCCGAACTGCTAAATCTTCCTGCCCCTATGCTTTCTGGAATCGCCGCAATCTTTGCGATTCAACCGACAATTTATCGCTCCTATCAATCCGTCTTAGAACAAGTTCAGGGAAATCTGATTGGTGCGATTGTAGCCGTCACTTTCGTTTTACTGTTCGGAAATGATATTTTCATTATTGGTTTGGCTGTAATGATTGTCATCACAATCAATATTCAGTTAAAAATGGAAAATACGATTATCCTTTCTATTGTGACGGTCATTGCGATTATGGAAACACAAACTGGAGATTTTCTCGAATTTGCCTTTATTCGTTGTTCTTCCGTTTTACTTGGAATTCTCTCCTCTTTTCTCGTCAATCTTGTGTTCTTACCGCCTAAGTATGAAACAAAGCTATATAACGGGATTACAGCGACTACTGAAGATACATTAAAATGGATTCGCATTAGCACACGGCACGCTTCTGATCAAATGCTACTAAAAAAAGACATCAATCGTTTAAAAGAGGATTTATTAAAAATTGAACAAACGTATTCTATGTTCAAAGAAGAAAGAGAGTATTTTAAAAAGAATAACCTGGCCAAATCAAGAAAGTTAGTCGTCTATCGACAAATGTTGATTACCACTAAAAAAGCATTTGAAACATTAAAACGAATTCATAAATTTGAAAATGAAATTAACCATTTACCTGAAAATTTTCAACGTAAACTTTTACAACATCTTGATTATTTAAGCCATATGCACGAGCAGCTTCTCCTTCAACATATTGAGAAAATCAAATCAATTAGTCATCTTGAAGAATGGAGCGGTGAAGATTATTTAAGTCAACAAGAATTACTTACACTCTTTTTTGAACAACATTATAAACTAGATGCCGTACATGATGACGAGGAACATGTATCAACAAGAATTGTCCCTTTAATCTCAGCCATTATGGAATATGGTGAACAGCTTGATCATTTAGAAAAACTCATCGTCAGCTTCCAATCCTTTCATAAAGGAGTCAACGAAGTCTCTGTTGAAGAAGAGAATGCTTAATAACTAAAGGCTGGCCTGAATCATCCTCTAGTATTTAATAAACCTGCTTTAAAAAATAATTTGACTTTTTATAAGCAGGTCATTACTCTTAAATATATAACTCTAGTTAAACTTGGCTATTAGCTGAGAGACGAAATTTTAAAAGGTTTCCTTTTTTCGTTCGTCACTTGTCGATTACGACAAGTGGCGTTTTTTATTTTTACAAAGGAGTGTTAGTTCATGCAGCTATTAAAGTATTCAATTATGATGTTAATTGGAGCCATTTGTTATGGAACATTATCATCCTTAATTAAAATCGGCTATTCCAACGGCTTCAATCCAGGAGAACTAGTCGGTTCACAATATGTAATTGGGTGGGTTATTATCGCCATCGTTTTCCTTTTGTCAGGTTCTTATCGCGTTTCTTGGAAGCACGCTGGATTATTGTTACTAACAGGAATGTTAGCTGCTTTAGTCGGTAAAACATACGCTGTTTCGGTACAAGAGCTTCCTGCCTCTGTCGCCGTTGTCTTTCTCTTTCAATGCATTTGGATGGGAACTGTTATTGAATGTTTATTAGCTAGAAAATGGCCAGGTAAAAATAGACTGATAGCGATTGGTCTAGTTTTTGTCGGCACATTATTAGCTGGAGCTATTTTCGGCCAATCCCTTTCTGCCCTAAGCGTAAAAGGTGCTTTATTCGGGTTGCTTTCTGCCCTTATTTTTGCAATATATATGTTCTGTAATGCTCGTTTTGCGACAAAAGTTAAGACAACTTCTAGATTATTTTATATTGGGACAGGAGGTATGCTAGCCGCTGCCATCACAGCTAACCCTGTTCAATTAGTCACACGAATCATCACAACGGACCTATGGCAGATCGGCATCTTACTCGGCCTGCTTGGGGTGGCTATTCCATTCTTCCTCTTTGCTATCGCCTTGCCGAAAATAGGCATTGGATTAGGTGCGATTCTTTCTGCTGCAGAGCTGCCGTCTGCTATGGTTACAGCTGTTCTTTTATTAGGAGAATATGTTTCTCCCCTGCAATGGTTTGGGATCAGCCTAATTGTTGTTGGAATGCTCTTACCGGATATACAGCACTATATCAAAAAATCAAAAAACACCATGAAAATAGCGTAAAAAAAGGGTGCCGCCGAAGCGCAGCACCCTTTTTATAAAGATAGGTTCTTGTTAAATAACATGTTGATTTTTAGCTCATTTAAGCCCAAAATCGTATTTCTTATGCATCCAGCTGTTGAACTTGAAAAAGCTGATAATAATGCCCCTGTTTTTTCATCAATTCATCATGTGTACCAACTTCGACAATTTCTCCATGCTCAATCAATACAATTCGATTGGCATGGGTAATCGTCGATAAACGGTGGGCAACAATGAAAGTCGTTCGATCATGCGCCAATTTATCAAGCGCTTCCTGAATATAATGTTCACTTTCTAAATCAAGAGCCGAAGTTGCCTCATCTAGCACTAAAATCGGCGGGTTTTTTAAAAATACACGAGCAATCGCCACGCGCTGTCTTTGTCCGCCGGATAGCTTGATTCCTCGTTCTCCTACCTTCGTATCGTATCCGTCAGTTAAATTCATAATAAAATCATGCGCATTTGCAGCCTTCGCTGCCGCAATGACCTCATCATCTGTCGCCTCTGGATTTCCCATCAAAATATTCTCCTTCACCGATTCGCTAAACAAAATATTATCTTGAAGGACCATCCCGATTTTATCTCGAAGACTACGAACTTTTAAGTCACGAATATCCTTCCCGTCTAGTAAAATACGACCTTCTGTCACATCATAAAATCGTGGAATTAAACTAACTAACGAGGACTTTCCACCTCCGCTCATCCCAACGAGTGCAATAGTTTCTCCTTGATTCACCTCTAAATGAATCTGCTTTAAAGTCCGCTCTTCTGTTTCATTATAGGCAAAAGAAACATTTTCAAATGTAATATTCCCCGCCACCTTCTCTAACTCTACAGCTCCCGGCTTATCCGTAATATCATATTTTTCATCCACAAATTCAAACATACGATCCATAGACGCTAATGTTTGGGTTAAAGTTGTCGAAGAGTTAACCAAACGACGAAGCGGATTATACAAGCGATCAATAAATCCAATAAAAGCAACCATCTCTCCTAGTGACAGTCCTCCGTGAATCACTTGATACCCTGCATATCCAATGACAACAAGCGGAGCTAAATCCGTAATCGTATTGACAACAGCAAATGATTTAGCATTCCAGCTCGTATGTTGTAATGCTTTTTCAAGAAAGTTCTTGTTTTGTTGATTAAACTGTTCTTGCTCATACTCCTCCCTCGCAAAGCTCTTAATCACCGACATCCCTTGTACCCGTTCCTGTAAATGGCTCTGCACATCGGCGAGTGCCTGCGAACGGTTTCTCGTTAATGCTCGAAGCTTGCCAATAAAATGCTTAACCGAAAAGATATAAAACGGCAAAAGCAGTAACGAAACAATCGTTAGGGGCACATCCATCGAAAACATAATCACAATCGCAATGACAATAGTAGCAAGGTCAAGCCACAAATTCATTAAGCCTGTAATAATAAAATTCTTTGTCTGCTCTACATCTGTGATAACCCGTGAAACGACTTCACCAGCCCGATGATTCGCATAATACTTGAAGCTCAACTTTTGAATATGAGTAAACAATTGATTGCGAATATCAAATAAAATTTTAGATCCTGTCCATTGCGCAAAATATTGACGGAAATATTCAATCGGTGGTCGAAGTACAATGAAGACAAAGGCCATAATCGCCATAACCCAAAATAGTCGTTCTGTTTTTGTATCAGTCGATATTGTATGATTAGCAACAATGTCATCAATTACATACTTTGTAAGCAAGGGAAGAAGCAGTGGTATAGCAAATTTTAATAAGCCAATAATAATTGTTGCGAAAATAATCCATTTATACGGCTTTACAAATTGCAAATATCTCTTTACGCTGTCCACATAATTTCTCCTTATTATTTAAGTCTTTACAATACGTGTAGCCAAAGAAAAAGCCTGTTGATAATCCAACAGGTTTCCCCCTCATTAACGATATGTTAAATAACGTTCATACCATGTGTCAATAAACTCTGCCGAAAACGGCCCTTTTCGTTGACGTATCATATAAATCAGATAATCAACGTTTCTCTTTAAAATGTTATCAATTGCATCTGGATAATTCATCAGTTTTCGATGTCTTTCGTACTCATCCTCATCCAATAAATTAAACGTCATATCCGGGAATACTTTTATGTCTAAATCATAATCAATATATTTCAGCGCTTCCTCATCATACGTAAACGGAGAACTGATATTGCAATAATAATACACACCATCTTCTCTTAACATTCCAATTACATTAAACCAGTATTTAGAGTGAAAATAACAGATAGCCGGTTCTCTAGTAATCCACGTTCTTCCATCAGATTCTGTTACCATCGTGCGATCATTAGCTGCAATGACTAAATTTTGCGTTCCTTTTAAAACTGTTGTTTCTTCCCAGATTCGGTGGATATGTCCGTTATGCTTATAACTTTGGATTTGGATTTTCCCTCCCTCGGTAGGAACAATCCCCATGGTTTCTCTCCCTACTTTCTATAGGCACCCTATTTCACATTACTGTGCCTGATTCCTAAAACGATTCATGTGTTCAATATATTTAAACTTTTCCATTTTTCTTATATTCCTTTATTATAACGATTTATTGATAAATTTAAAACAAAAGAGACCAATCTATTAGTAAATAAGTGTAAAAAGTCGAAATATTGTGACCTTCTACAGCTCCCTTTACCTATAAATTAGCCTCTTTTATCCGAATTTTCATCTCACACTTAATGGGCAGCCTGACCCTTAAAAAAGGAAAATAGGTAGGGGAAGCTGCCCGTAAAGATTTGATTATTTCAATGAACTATCAGCAGGGATGAAGGTCCTCTCCCTGAGTGAACATTTCACTTTATCTAAACTTTTATTACAATGCCGCTTGTTCTAATTGAAAATGACGGATAACTTCTTCCGTTTGCTTTTCAAATACTTTTTGAATTTCTGCCAGTTCGCTCTTCTTTTGTTCTATTTCTTCTTGAATAGAAACGGCACCTAGTTCTTGCAATACCCGAAGCTGTCTTTCAATCTCTTGACAGCGCTCAATTTCTGATTGCAAAAATAAAAGCTTGTCCATTGTTTGTAACTGCACACCAATCAAACGGTCGAATTCCTCCATTTTATGCACCTACCTTACCTTTATTTTCTTTATTATGTATATTCTTTATTTTTTTTAAATTACCTTCAATAAATTTTGTAAAGCAAACAGAACTTTTGTCGAAAAAGAATCATGCAACATAAACAAAGCACCCTTCTACTAGAAGGATGCTTTTTGCGCTGTTTGGTTAGCGTTTTGCTCTGCTTTGAGACTGTTGGTTTTGTTGTCTTACTTCTTGAGCACTTGTTTCACTTGCGAATTCCGTACCAAACTGTCCTGCTGAAGCGTTTTGTCTTGCTCCAGCATTTTGTTGAGCCTGTTGGTTTTGTTGTCTTACCTCTTGAGCATTTGTTTCACTTGCGAATTCCGTACCAAATTGTCCTGCTGAAGCATTTTGTTGTTTCACTTTAGCAACATTTGTACCTGTTTGTGTTTTTTTAGCCATTGAAATCACCTCCACGATAATAAGATAACCATCATCGCGGAGACTATCCTAAAAAAAGAAAAAAAATAAGTGAATAATTAAACAAGTAATGAAATACCGCCATCAACAATAATCGTTTGACCACGAATCATGCTTGCACCGTCAGAAATTAAAAACATAATCGTATTGACCATATCATCCACTTCCACCATGCGGCCTGCTGGTGTTTCTTCGGCTGCTTCTTTAAGCAGCTGCTCTCGGTTTGGGAAATGCTTCAATGCATCTGTATCAATAGCTCCACCAGAAACTGCATTTACACAAATGTTTTTTGGAGCTAACTCCACCGCTAAATAACGTGTCAATGCTTCTAATGCTGCTTTTGAAACGCCTACAACTGTATAATTCTCTAAATAACGAATCGAGCCAAGCGAACTAATACTCACGATTTTCCCGCCGCCATTTCGCTCCATTAGTTTAGCTGCTTCTTGAGCACAAAACAGAAGAGCTTTCGAATTAATATCCATGGTCCAATTCCAGTGCGATTCTTCTAACTCCATTAAAGGACGCTGAACACCGGAAGCGGCATTGCTAACGAACACATCTAATCGACCATAATATTCTTCAATTTCAGCAAACATTTTTTTCACTTTTTCAATATCGCCCACATTCGCTTTGATAACGAGCGCTCTGCGCCCCATCGCTTCAATTTCAGCGGCTACTTCCATTGCTTTTGTTTTACTGCGTGCATAATTAATGACAAGGTCATATCCTGCCTCAGCCAATTTTAATGCCGTACTTCTTCCTAATCCTTTACTACTTCCTGTTACAAGTGCAACTTTTTGTGTCATTTGTTTATTCCGCCTTTCCAAGTATAAAAGTTTATTTTTTAAAGAGAATAAGCAAAAAAGGAGTGTTTTTCAATGTATGTAGGTCGTGATATGACCGAGTTATCCATGTTACCAAAATCAAAATGGAATCAAGATGAACTCGCTTATTTCCATCACTCTCTTCAACAAATGGTACCTTATTTAAATCAAGAAGGACAGACTATTCATCGAGAAATTATCGAGGAAATTGAAAACCGAGGAGGACTGCATCGACAAGAGACAGACTATACTCACGGTACCGAAGTAAAATTCGATTAACTCCCTCTAGCGTATGTGTCCAACCACATACGCTAGCTTTTTATTATAAAGGTTAGGAGCAGCTTGCCTAATCCATCACATAGGTTTGTTGATAGGACTTCCATATTTTTTGATGAGAAACAGGAAAAGCATATTGCTCTAGCTCTTCCTTACTCACCCATTTTAAATTCTGTTCTTTCATCACACTTTCTTCAATATCCTTTAAGAGGCTCCCTCTATAAGCGTCTATTCTCCAAACTAAATGAGAAAAGACATGGTCCAGCGTAGTAAACGAATCAGATAGTTTCACGTCCGTTCTATAACTTTCTAAAAAGCTTGCTTCAAAAAAAGCACGTTTCGGCTGAATCGACGTATGCATTTCATAATTCGGAAATTCCCATAAGTTAGCAAGAAGACCTTCTGAAGAACGTTTATGAATTAAAAACTCATCCCGTTCATTCTTCAAAACGGCAGCTACAATTGGTACATCCCGTGTTTTTTTCTTTTGAATTTTAACTGGTAATTCCGTCTGAATACCAGCAGCAAAAGCTTGACAATGTTTTTGAACAGGGCAGAGTAAGCAAGCCGGTTTTCCTGGCGTACAAATAAGAGCTCCTAGCTCCATTAAAGCTTGATTAAAGGCTGAAGGGTTTTCATGGGAGATTAAAGCTCGTACGGCTGTCTCAAAGGTTTTGCGTGTCTTCGGTTTTGCAATATCTTCAGCAATAATTAAAATACGAGATAACACCCTCATTACATTTCCATCAACAGCCGGCTCCGGTTTTCCATATGCAATGCTTAAAATCGCTCCTGCCGTATAAGGACCGACACCTTTTAACTTAGAAATTTCCTCCGGGCTATCCGGAACAACACTGTTATATGTTTCTTTCACTTCTTTCACGGCACTATGCAAATTTCGAACACGTGAGTAATACCCAAGTCCTTCCCACGCTTTTAAAATTTTTTCTTCATCGGCTTCAGCAAAATCGTCTAACGTCGGAAACCATTCGATAAACCGGTTAAAATATGGAATAACCGTATCAACCCTCGTCTGCTGCAACATAATTTCCGATACCCAAACCCGATAAGGATCTTTATTTTCACGCCAAGGAAGATTTCGTTGCTCCGCTTCAAACCAATCAATTAAATCATTCTGAAATGATTCTTTGTCTATATTTAATAAAGATTGTTCAAGTTTATCGTTCACTTTCTTTCCTCCACAGATGTTAAACCCTTTTAAAAAATTGGGCATATATATAGTATAAAAACGCTCCTTTCATTGTACTATAAGCCCGTTATTTGATGCAGGATAAACAAAAATCCAATAATTGGATAGAAGTTAAACTATATTCGTTTGGTGGATGAACAAAAATAAGTTATGATGATACTATCTAAGGCTTAAGGAGGTCTCACGTTTGGATACCGGCACTCACTTTGTTATGGGAATTGCACTTGGGGGACTTGCAACTCTAGATCCAGTTGTAATAGAAGGTTCGATTACCGCTCAAGCAGTGCTTGTAGGTACGATTTTAGGCTCCCAAGCTCCTGATCTTGATACAATTCTTAAATTACGCAATAATGCAGTCTACATAAGAAATCATCGTGGAATTACTCATTCGATCCCTGCTGTTTTGCTATGGCCAATTGTGATTAGCGCTGTCATCTTTGCCTTCCTGCCTCAAGCCAACTTTCTTCATTTATGGCTTTGGACATTTCTAGCTGTTTTTCTTCATGTTTTTGTCGATATTTTTAATGCCTATGGTACACAAGCACTTAGACCGATTTCCAAAAGGTGGGTTGCTCTTGGCGTCATTAATACGTTTGATCCCTTTATCTTTGGCATTCATGTAGTGGGGTTAATTTTATGGGGCTTCCATCTCCCTCCAGGAAGTCTATTTCTCACCATGTATGGCATTATTGTTTTGTATTATATCACCCGTTTTAGAGAACGGGCTTTAGTCAAAAGAGCCGTTCGTCGACAAATTCCGAATGCTACAAAAATCGTGTTATCGCCTACTATGCGATTTCGACGTTGGAAGATTGCCGTGATGACCAATAAAAAATTCCATGTCGCTCGTGCCGAAAATGGGCACGTGAGGATTCTTGATACATTTGACCGAATCCCGCTGCCAGATAGTGCGGTATTAGAAGCAGCAAAACATGATGTAAATTTAGCTGCCTTCCTTTCTTTCTCCCCTATTTATCGTTGGGAAATTGAAGAGACGGAACATTATTACGCGGTTCGTTTTATTGACTTGCGTTATCGAAGTAACGGCTACTATCCTTTCATTGCTATCGTTCATCTCGATTACAATTTAAATATTTTGAATTCCTATACAGGTTGGATTTTTAGCGAAGCCAAACTGCAAAAGAAATTGAACATTATCTTATAGCAGGTTAATCGGGCATTTGAAGTTCATTTCATTTAACCAGTAGACTATGTTATAGAATGCTGTTGATTTTTGAGCCATTTTTGATGAACAATATAGTTTATCAAAAATGATTCAAAAAAGCTGAAGGCACCAGTAATTCCGTGCCTTCAGCTTTTTAATGAAGTTGATCCGAATTTCGTAACAAATGTTGATATTTAGGGTTTTGAGCAACAAACTCATGAAACTTTTCACCATACTGATCAATCCAAGTATTTACCACTCGAAACGTCATCTCTTTTCCAGCATATTCATGCCCTGCCTTAGCATAGGTGGATTCAAAATCTTCCCATAATAATTCAACCCACGTTAACGCTTGTTCATAAGACATTTGCATATTTTTTTCTAACAGCTTCTTCGTTAGCCTTTCATGGTAATCATTCATTAATATCACCTCGTTACCAATATTTTTGCGACATTTCTCCACGAATCATGACTCATACTAGTAGTACGCGGAAACGCGTTTTTCACTTTTAACGATCTGGAGGGAACATGATTGCGAAATAAAGAAAACGGTTTTCCAAATCAAAACAGCGATAAATTCCAAGGCGAACCTCGGGCTAAACCTGAGTTTTCTTCCAAACGTGCTGATGGATCCATCAACACTCATCCGCAGGAACGTATGAGAGCATCTAACAAGCGAAATACTTAAATATGGGGAGTGATGAACAGCATGGCAAACAAGCGATTTTTAGGAAAATTTCAAAATCCACATCAAAGCCCTAAACATACATGGAGACAAATTAACGGCGAGACAAAAGAAACTCAAAAAAACGTTATTCTCCAAGCAATGACAAGAAAACAATCTTAATCAATATAGGCTGACTCCTTTACGCTTGAGTCAGCCTTTCCTTTATTTCAACATCGAAATGGGCAAAGCCTCTTCTTTCCCATGGCCACCTAGGCGATATCCCCATGCAAAAACACCGTTCATATAATCAATTTTAAAATAAACACCAGGGTCTCCTTCAATTTGATAAATTTCCCCCGGTTTAAAATCATCTGGATTTAATAAATAGGCTTTCGCCATAGTTGCTTTTCTTTCTAATACGGCATACTCATTTTCCATGCCTAACTGCTCTGCTTTTCGAGCCTTTTCAGTCAATGTTGCAATTTCTTGCTGCAATTCATATGGTGACATCAAGCTGTATCTTACATCATTCATCTATATGACCCCTTAATTATTGAATTCGTTCCATTCCATATTAACGAAAAAATGAACGTTTGGCTATTTTTACTCGCCTTCTAATTCGTTTAAATAACGCTCAATTAATTCAAGTGAAAACCCTTTGCGGAATAATGCTTGCTTAACTTTTTGTTGAAATAAAAAACCTTCATAAGCGCGGTAGCGACGAATGATTTTTTCCGCCTGATAGCATAAAGAATCCCACTCTTCTTGCTCATCTTTTTCAATCGTTACGCCTTCTAGGGCAATGACAATCACATCGCGCGAAAACCCTTTGCGGCTTAACATATGCTCAAGCTTTTGTTGCAAAGCCCGTTCTGAAATAGCTTTTTCCTTTTTGATTGATTTATTAGCTAAATGTTTAGCATGGTCAATTTGCACATCAAAGGGATATTCCAGAAGCGCTTGTTGAATCAATGGATCACTAATCCCCTTTTCCTTTAACTCGCGCTGAAGCACAACCGGTCCTTTATTACCGCCATTCACATGTGTTCGTACATAAGCTTTAGCAAAGTCTAAATCATCTAAATAATTATATTGATAGAGCCTATGAATCGTTTCATGAATAATTGGCTCTTCAATTCCTTTCTGCTTTAAATATAAACGAATCTCCGCTTCAGAGCGCATGCGGTACGATAAATATCCTAAAGCATCTGTAAACGATTTTTGAATATTATCATGAAATTGAATTTGACTTAATAATAACGCATCAATTTCTTTTCCTTTTTTTAATTGAAACTTTAACAGAACATCCTCATCAACACTAAACGAATACTTTTCATCTATAAAGATATTATAGCGATCCGTTCGCTTTGTTTGAGTGGTTATTTTCGTAATTGTTGGCATCATACACACCTCCTTTTTACTTTACCACATTCAATCGTCGCTTTCTCTTTCAAAAGGCTGCCATTCCATGATAAGGTTAGCTCAAATCCTCTTAAAAGGAAGTGTTTTCCATGAATATTGCCATTGCAGGTGGAACAGGCTTTGTTGGAACTGCCCTCGTGGATGAATTAATACAAGCACATCACACTGTGTTTATCCTCACTAGGCATCCTGAAAAATATCACAATCAAAGTCAGGTTCACTATATTGGCTGGCTTTATGAGGGAGCCCGCCCCGAAAATGCATTGAACAATCTGGATGTATTTATTAATTTAGCTGGCGAATCTTTAAACAGCGGACGTTGGACAACCCAGCGCAAGCAGAAAATTACAGAAAGCCGCCTGATCGCCACAAAAGAAATGAATCGGATTCTGGCTGCCTGTACACATAAACCTTCTGTTGTTATTAACGCGAGTGCAATTGGTGTATATGGAGTGTCAGATCAATTAACCTTCTCTGAAACAACAGAATCTATTGGGGAAGACTTTTTAGCACAAACGGTGAAGTTGTGGGAACACGAAGCACTTCACTCTAAGGCATACAGCAATCGAGTTGTCCTAGCTCGGTTCGGTTTAATTCTCGATCAACAAGGTGGAGCACTGCCAATGATGGTATTACCGTACAAGCTAATGGCCGGCGGCACAATGGGACGCGGAACTCAATGGCTCTCATGGATTCATATCCAAGATGTCATTCGTGGAATTCTTTTTTGCATCAATCACCCTAAAATCTCTGGTCCCGTCAATTTTACCTCTCCAGAACCAACACAAATGAAACCATTCGGGCAAATGATTAGTTCTATCACCCATCGTCCGCATTGGCTTCCTGTACCGTCATTCGCCCTTAAACTGGCTTTAGGTGAAATGAGCATGCTTGTTTTAGAAGGACAACGTGTACAACCAACTAAATTATTGCATCATCATTTTTCATTTTCTTACCTAACTTTAAAACAAGCCTTAACTGACCTTTTAACATAATAAAGTGAAACTTCCATCAGTGGGGGTTTTCCTTCATCCCCCACCTACCTTCTTTGGTTCCTCATAAGGTTGAGGTGGGGTTCTTACTGCCCGTTAAGTATGGGATAAAGTCAAAAGAAAAAAATTCCTAATGTATGTTTAGTCCATTTAAGGAAAAAATAGAAATATTACCAAAATAGGAGATGATTAAATGGCCAATAAAAAACATGAAAAGTTAAGAACAAATTTAACTAGTACACAAGCCGTACTATACTCACGTGAATTTAAAAGCGCAGATCGTGCAGGCGGATTCACTGATAAGAGAGCTCGTCGTTAACATCTAATCATCCTGATAGGAGGTACTTCAATGGGACAAAACCATAAACCTATTAAACGGAATAAAAACAACCAAGGACTATCACAATTCGAAAAAAATTTACAAAGTGATGGAATTGATGTGGAATACTCAGCAGAATTAGCAGATGCAGATGATTTAGAGGCACAAGCACGAGCAAATGTAGCTGATCAACGCGCTAAAAGAGATAACTAAT
Source organism: Peribacillus asahii (assembly GCF_004006295.1). NCBI lineage: Bacteria > Bacillati > Bacillota > Bacilli > Caryophanales > Bacillaceae > Peribacillus > Peribacillus asahii. The sequence goes on along the minus strand of NZ_CP026095.1, from coordinate 699,273 downwards.
ATATAACTCAAGCCTTGCATAGAATCAATATGAGGCCGACCCAAAAGTCACGAAAAATGGCTTTCGGGCCAGCCTCTCCGTTTAGCTGAACAATCATGCTCCTCAGATCATTACGTTTTTGCCTTCGTTAAAGTGTGTTAAAGGACAAAATCTGGGAAATATTAAAGAATAGCGCTCTTCACTTTTACACACAGGTTTATCCACAGAACTGTTAATATTGTGGATATATTCTGAAAATACAGATAAATAATGAACTGTAATCTCCGTTTTATTAACATCATAATTATGGAAATTATGGATAACTTTGTGGATAATGTGGATAAACTCTACCATTCATTCGTATCCCTTTATTTCTTTTGTGGATAATTTTTCAAAGTACCTTTATGGGAAATAAATTTTTAAGTTACTTGCGCAAAACAAAAAACTTCCCAAGTTCCGTTACTTGGAAAGCTTTGAGCTTTAACTAATTAATTCAACTAAAGAATCAATCCTAATCCATGTTTTTCTTAAACGATACTCATGTGCTTTCTCAAAAATTAACTTATTAGCTGCTTCATAATCCGTTTCTGCCTCTACTATACTACGCCCTTCTAAAAACGTATTTTCGTCAAAAAAAGCATGCCAACTAATTTTAAATAACTTATTCACCCTATTCCCCCACTTCTCCCCTCTATACTAGCACCTCATTTATAGTATTTATCGGTTGTTCCCTCCAGTATTTAAAGAAATTCACCAGATTATCTAGGAAATATAACATAGTATAAAAGACCTTTCCCCTCTTGTAAATCATAAAGATATCTATATAAATCCAAATTAATTTTCTGACATGACCCCAATTTAGAAGTCCCCCTCTTTTCTACAACTCAAAAATTTACATTCCTATGACGATATGTGTACAATAAGAAATGATTGACCTAAAGAAAAGCAGGTGACGGCATTGGACATCAAACATTTACAATACTTTATTCAAGTAACACACTTCAATAGCTTTACTAAAGCCGCCGAACATTTATACATTACTCAGCCTACGATTAGTAAAATGATTAAAAAACTCGAAACCGAGTTAGGCGTGGAACTTTTTGATCGCTCACGTAAACAATTAACACTTACCGATGCCGGACGAGTCGTACTCGAACAAGCAAAATTAATTGATAAGGCATTTAGCAATTTAGAAACAGAAATGGAATATCTGTCGGGCTTGAAAAAAGGACATATTCGACTAGGATTACCCCCAATTATCGATGCTTCCTTTTTCCCAAAAATTATCGGCCGCTTTCATGAGGAGTATCCAAATATTACACTCCAATTAATAGAAGATGGTTCGAAGAAAATACAAGAGGCTGTTGAAAATGATTTACTTGATATCGGTGTAATTGCTTTCCCTACTAATACTGAACTTTTTCACTCTTTTGCATTTTTAGAAGAAGATATTCGATTAATCCTCCATCCGGAACACCCACTAGCTCAAACTGAAGAAGTTGATTTAGGAGCTCTGGCTCAAGAAGACTTTATTCTTTTTAATAAAGAATTCATACTGCGTGACCTTGTCGTCTCCTCCTGTGAGATAGCTGGCTTTACTCCTCGTGTTATGTCAGAGAGTTCACGTTGGGACTTTCTTGAGGAGATGGTAGCCTGCAAGCTAGGAATTACACTATTACCCGAAAGTCTATGCAGTCACTTACAAAGTCACGTTTGTTCTGTAAAAGTCATTAACCCATCTATAAAGTGGAAGCTGGGAGTCATTTGGAGTAAAAATCGTCATCTATCCTTTGCAGCTAAAGAATGGCTGCGCTTTGCAAAACAAGTATTAACCGAGCAAAAGCTAGATACAGATTAATCTTCCTTTCAAATCCATGAATGGACTATTCATCAAACCTCAATCATAGATAAAAGCTATAGTTATAATGAATTATAACCATTTTACTTTCTATAGAAGCAGGAGTAGACTGTTTATGAATATAAGCATTGTGAAATTGGAACCTATTTTTTCATAGTACGAAAGGAGATATTATGGTCACTTTATCAAGTGTAGATGAGTTGCAAACAACCGAAGAGGCACTGGAGAAAATTAAAGATTCTTACCCCGAGTTATTTAAGAAATTACTCCATGTCGTTGGCTTAACACGCGCTTTTCAATTTAAGTATCAATATATGGGCTGTTTGATTATGGACGAGGACGCAAGCGAATTTACCCCTGAATTTGTAATGCCCTCTGTCATTAGTCTATATAAAGAAGAAATACAAAAATTAAAAGATGATCCAAATATCCATATTTTACAAAAAACTTTCGCTGACTATGAAACAATTGGATATGCCAAAATAAGCATGTTGGTGCTTGGACAAAGCCCTGAATCGCTTCTCGGTGCTTCATACATTAAATAAATTACCCCTTACTTGTTCCCAGAACCCTCTTCTGATTTCAGAAGAGGGTTCGTTCTATATTATCCAACTGAACATAAAAACAGCAATCCCTTTAATTAGAGATTGCTGCTTCTATTTAACGAGTTGCTTTATGATTATCCTCATGAATATCTAACATATCTAATAGGAAGATAAAGATTGGAATCCCGATAATTAACCCCCAAATACCAAGGAAGTGTTCGGAAAAGATAAGTACGATAAAGGTAAAAAATGTTGGCAAATTCGTCTTAGCAGACATAAACTTCGGATTTAAAATATAACTTTCTATAGCATGGATGACAGCAATCATGATTAATACAGCAATAACCATTGAGATCCCGCCTATACTATAGGCAATCATACTAAGTGGAATAAGTGAAATAATCACACCTGCTACCGGAATTAATCCTAAAAAGAAAATCATAATACCGAGTCCTATTAACTGGGGGAAACCCATTATCCATAAAAAAGTAATAGAAAGGACCGCATTTGTTGTCGCAATTAAAAACTGAACTTCGATTACTTTCCCAAATGAATTCACAAATTTTCTGCCAAAATGCTCTATATTTAAAAAGAAACTACTGAATTTTCCTCGTTTAAATTTAGAGGTAAAACGAATAATTTTGTCCTTTTCTAATAAGAAGAACAGGCTCAATAAGATGGAAAGGAATATTTGGAGAGTTAACTTCCCAAGGTCTGCAATATATAAATAAACAAAGTTCACTTGCGTTTGAAAATCAAGCGGTGTTTCTACATCATTCATGTATGAAATAATATACTTAATGATGCGACTATCAGGTGGATTTTGGAAGAAAAACACAATTTGCTTCACTAATTCCGTTAATTGCATCGTAATGACCGGTAAATATTTATATAACACAATGCCTAAAGAAGACAGTACAATAGAATATAAAAATACAATGACTACTTTAGAGTTAATCCGAATGACTTTATTTACTTGAGTCGTTATAAATCTCTCTAATCTGCCCATAAGAAATGTAAAAATAAAAGTAAACAATAATAAATTAAGCATACTTCCAATACTAATTAAAAATATAACAACAACGACTAATGCAATCAGTCTTGAAAAACCTTTACTTTGTAAATATTCTTTGACCACTAACCTATCCCCTAACTTCATTTTGGCATATTCATTCCTACTATATATATCTTACACAGATTAAGACAAATGTACTACTTATAGCCTTCATACAATATTTAGAAAAATCATCTCTACTTCTTCTTTTAGTGGCCACACTTCATAACCATTCTAGAGCCTAAATCATGGTCCAAATATTATCGAAAAAATCCTCTATATTGAGAGTGTATAAAAATATCCTCTTTACAACAAATACTAATCTTCATCCTTCACATCAATATCTTCTGGAATAGGTTCATTTAAATACTCAGCAACCTGTTTTTTATAGGTCTCCAATTGTTCAAAATGTGTGTTAAATTGGTCTTTATAAATTAAATACTGCTCACCATCATGAACAGCCCGTATTTTATTTTGTAAAATTAAGCTTTTAATATGTGATTCTGATAATGATATATACTCTGCTGTTTCTTTCACTGTTAAATACATACCCTCACTCCCTCTATTATTACTATACTAGAAAAAGCTAGGATTTTCACGTTACTAAGAACTATTTTGCAGATAATTTTTCCGCTCAATTAGGCACAAAAAAAGCCTAGTCGTGACTAAGCTTTCACCATATAAACAATCTATTCGCCTCTAATCTCTAACAGCTTTTGCTTTAACTCTGTTTCCATAGAAGCTAGTTCGTGCTCTGCTTGACGACGCTTCATACGGCCTTCCTCTTGAATCTTCAGTGTTTCTTCCAACGTAGAAATTAAACTTGCCTGCGTTTTCTTTAACGTTTCAATATCGACAAGACCTCTTTCATTTTCTCTTGCCGTTTCAATCGTATTTGTTTTTAATAGTTCTGCATTTTTCAAAAGCAAGTCATTCGTTGTTTTGGAAACTTGCTTCTGAGCTTCAAGTGCATGGCGCTGCCTAACAAGAGTAAGCGCAATAGCTACTTGATTTTTCCACAACGGAATAGCGGTCATAATAGACGATTGAATTTTCTCTACTAATGCCTGATTAGTATTCTGAATTAAGCGAATTTGAGGCGCACTTTGAATCGTAATTTCTCGACTTAATTTTAAATCATGCAAACGTTTATCAAGGCGATCTGCAAATTGAATCATATCATTGACTTCTTGAAACTTCATTTGATCATTAGATATTTGTGCCGATTGTTTCAGCTCCGGAATTGTCTTATTGTGCAATTCTTCAAGCTTAATTTCACCTGCAGCAATATATACATTCAATGCATGAAAATAATCTTTATTCGCTTCATATAATTTTTCTAAAATAGCAATATCCGATAATAAGACATTTTTACTTCGATCAAGCTTAACGCTAATTCGATCAATTTGTGCACCGGTCTTTTGATACTTAGACAGCATTTCTTGAACGGAACCTGAAACCTTGCCAAATAATTTCCCGAAAAACGATTGCTTCTCTGGCTTTAATTCATCAGGGCTCACTTCATTGAGTTTCTTCATTAAATCACTGATAATTTCGCCAACCTCGCCAATATCTTTCTTTTGAACATGATCCAGCATGGAATGTGAAAAGGTTAACAGTTTCGCTTGAGCGGGTGTTCCATATGAAATCATCGCCTGATGGTCTTTTGGATTAATTTGTTCAGCTAACTGATAAGCTTTTGCCCGATTCTCTTCTGGAATTACATCAATCAGTTTAACAGGTTTGGACTCTGCTGCCGGACTTTCCATAATGACCTTCTGCTCTCCAAATGGATCCGCCAATAAGTCATCTAGTAAATTGTCCTTTTTAGAAAGATTACTTTCACTCATTTAGATCTCCTACTTTCATCAGGTAATTCTAATTCCTTCTTCCTATTAATCGATTGCTTGGCCACGTCTAATTCAAAATGCAAATCCTCAATATCTTCAGCAAGCATATGATATAAATCTTTCTCCACCGTGTTTGTCAGCTCATCAAGCGTCTGACGTGTTTCGACTAAAGATTGATTTAATTCTTTACTTTTACTAAGCTGCCGTGATAAAAACGCATATTTCTCAGATAACTCAACGATCGAGTCTAGATGTGAAAAATAAAACGGCTCCCCCTTATAAAATCGCTTCGGTTCATGTTTTGTTAAGCTATATATTCTTTTTAGTAAACGCATGAGCTCAATTCTTTGTTTCAAGGAAGAAATATGGCGAATGGTTAAAAGCGTTTTATTAATACGAGATATTTTTTCTTTTGCCTCAGTTAAATTTCTTCTTATATATTGATATTCTTTGCGTGTTAAACCGTGCTTTCTTACAAAACGCTGTTGTAAAAAGAAAGACGTAGCTCCATACAAAATAGCTCCTCCAGCCATTGCAGCGACTGTCGATAACATAGAAGTTAAATCAAAAGCAAAGAAACTCGCAAGCCACACAAGAAACGCGCCCGGCAGTGCGATCAATAATTGAATGAAAACAGCTAAAAATCTGTTCATTATAAGGACACTCCTGACATATAAAGTGAAACTTCCATCACCGAAATATATACTTACTTCATTATACGGATGTAACAATATGAAGTTTCATTTCTTTCTACAATTTTAACGATATACGATTCTTTACATTTCTGCAAATTTTAATTAAATACGCTCTTTCTCTCGCTTTTCCTCCTCATTTAGACGTTTACCCAATCACTATGCCCATCTCTGCATACTGTATAAGGAATTTACCTAGATATCAAAAGGAGAGCTGCAAGATGAACCCATATAGTTATTATCCTGAGTATTATACGCCTTATCAACCTACAACGCATACGTCTTATCCAAATTATCCATACGCCTCGCAACCCAATATCCCACAACCAAATCCTTATGAAGCAGAACGCATGGAATCAACGATGTATGAACTAGATCAAGTTGAACCGGATATGTCTTATCCAAATTATCCATATGCCTCGCAACCCAATATTCCAGAACCAGACCTTTATGAAACAGAACGCATGGAATCAACGATGTATGAACTAGATCAAGTTGAATCGGATATATATGAATATGAAATAGATCGTCAACCACCCCAAGCTCAAGGTATCGAAAGAAGATTACGGGAATTAGAAAGAAGAGATGAACAGCAATCACGAGAAATCAATCGCTTGAACCGAGAAATTACACGTATTAATCGTGAAGTTACTCGTCTTAGCCAGAGTGATGAGCGTCAAAATCGCCGATTAAACCGATTAAATCAACGTCTACGTGCCGTTGAAAACCGCTTGAACATTCCATTTAGTGCACAAGATGGATTCTAATACTAATTAGCAGCAAAAGTTTAATCGCTTTTGCTGCTGTTTTATTCCATAGTTAAGTAGCACTTTCCTTTAACTGCGATAGAAGCGTATATAATTCTTCATCCGTTAGATCTCGCCATTCCCCTTCTTCTATGCCTTCTATATGAATGTTCATAATTCTAATCCGCTCAAGACGAACCACTTTATAACCAAGTGCTTTACTCATTCGTCTAATTTGTCGATTTAATCCTTGTGTTAAAATAATCCGAAATTGATAATCATTTATCCGAAAAACCTGACATGGCTTTGTCTTTGTTCTAAGAATCTCTACTCCATTAGACATATCTTGAATAAACTCTTCCGTAACCGGCTTATCTACTGTTACTACATATTCCTTCTCATGCCCATTCTCTGAACGCATTATCCTATTAACGATGTCCCCATCATTGGTTAATAAAATCAACCCTTCAGATACTTTATCTAATCTGCCAATCGGAAAGATACGCGAAGGATAATTTACAAAATCCATGATGTTGCCTTCTACATGTTTGGCTGCCGTACATGTAATTCCAACCGGTTTATTTAGAGCAATATAGACTGGTTCGGCTTTCTTAGGGATACTTTTTCCATCAATAAAAACAACATCACCAGGACTAACCGTCACTCCGGGTTCACAAATCACACCATTAATCGTAATTCTCTTCGCTTCAATCAAACGATCTGTTTCCCGCCTTGAACAGTAGCCTGTCTCGCTAATATACTTATTGATTCTCATCTGTTTTCACTTCCATTATAAATACTACAGCGACAATAAACTTCTTTCATACAACAAGCTTGTTATTAAGACGCTATCGCTTTTTACCCCGCACTTAACGGGCAGTAAGCCCCCCACTGATGGAAGTTTCACTTTATCTACATGATTATTAAACATAGATCCTGCAAAAAAGAAGTGGTGACTCCCATTCTCTCTTGAGTCACCTACTTTTCTATAAATATTTACTATCCATATAAGTCTAAATGCTTTACTATTCTCTCTTTAATTTTCTTTCTTCTAACGTACCAAATACATACGCCATACCATCTTTCGTCACAATCCAATCTCTTCCCATTTTCTTAATGGTCCCTTTAGGAAATTGATCTATCCTTTTTCTTAACGTGGAGCTATCTATTCCCCATAATTTACAGGCATCCGCTGAGCCCATAATCGGCAGCTTATCTAAATCGGGTTTTGCTAAACTAATTTTTCCCATCTGTTATCACCTAATTAATGTTGTCTTACTCTCCAGAAGCTTCATAAGCAGCTCCTCGGTAAAAGCCACCCCTCGTCCGTTTAACCACATTACCTTCGGAGCGTTGGGCATCGTCTCAAATATTTCTCCATGTAACGGACTATAGCCAATATCGGCTTCTTTCATCATCAAATAATCCATGAAAGAGTCGCCTGCCGCAACATGTACATCATAATCATCGATATACTCTTTTACTCTTTGAACAGCAAAGGCCTTATCTACTTGTTGAGGAAGGATGTATAACTTTCTTCCATGTAAAAATGTTCTCCAGCCTATCTTCTGTAATTCTACTTCAAAAGCCGCTAGCTCATCGTACGGAACTGCTTCTTTAACAATCTGAAATACATAGAAAAGGTCGTCGACATACGACTCTCGCAGCACCCATGATTCATGCCTAATGGCAGCAAAGGCTTGCAGCATATCTTCCTTTGGCAAAGAAGTCCTCACAATTCTTGCATGGAGCTCTTGATGCCAATCTTGATCAACGACTCCGTCTATAAGGATTGTACCACCATTACTTGTTACTGCAAATGGGGGCTTAATGTCGTTCTGAAAAAGATGAATTCTTTTATACAGATGCAAGGCTCTTGTTGTAACCGGAACAAACAAATGATTCTCATGAAATGTGTTCAATAGTTTAATAGATTGATAAGACATAAAAGTAATAGAACGCTCATCCATCATTTCTACACAAGCCGTTTCGCTTTCTATAGGATACTCAGTCATCATTCTTTCAGAATAGATTAACGTTCGATCTAAATCAGAAGTAAATAGTATCATCCGATATCTCCTTATAATTCTTTAATAATGCCACAGCAAGAATATGACATGTCTGCAAATTCTTCTACTTGAACATTTTTATCTTTGGCTAACAATAAAATATGCGTTAAATCATTCGAATAATAAGGGTTGATAAGAATTTTCCAAGGCACTCTCCGAAGCAGCACCCTTGTCGTTTCTCCTACCCCCGGCTTTACGAAATTCGAATTCTTGATAGAGAATATTTCTTGAATACGTTCCACAGACTGAGCACCTTTCCAAGATGGTGTTTGGTCTTCATTCGCTAATTCTACTAACCTTTGTTGAATATCTTCTATTACATGAGCAAATTCCGCAGCAATACAATCTACATATAAGTTGGACACATCCACATCTTTCAGTTCTTGATAAAACTTCGCTCCATGAAAATCTCCTTTTTCCATAAACGATTCATTCCATACCGTTCGGCTGACAAGTCCTGATACAGTAGAATTTAAACAAGCCGAAGGGATTAAGAAGTCCTCTCTTGTTCCATATATATCGACGCAATGCCCAGGATCAGCCAACACAGCAAGACTAGCATTCAATTGGTTCGAATGTGCAGCATTATACTTCTGACATGCACCCTTCAATTCTTTTGTAATGGCCCCTTTTCCCGTCCAGCCATCTATAAATTGAATATCAGCTGCTGCATGATGAGCAAATATATAATCAATCGCTGTCTCATCAATCCCTCTCCCTCTAATAATCGAAATCGAGTAATGAGGAATCTCTACTTGATGGATAGCTTTGAAATAGCGTTTCACTAATACGCCAATAGGTGTCCCTGCTCGTGCTAAACTGACTAAAACTAGATTGTTCAATCCACGTTTTTCTTTAATTTGTTCCGCTACAACTCCAATGGCTATCGCAATCCGTTTCGAATAGTGATTCAATGTACGATGGAATAAGGAAATATACTGCTCATCCGGCTGGTACTCCATTGGCAGCATTTCAGAATAATGGGTGCCGGATTGAATAAGCGCCTCCCGTTCTTCTGTTTTTATCTCTAACTGATACTTACTAATATCTCGCAATAAAAAAACAACATCGTCTACACTATAGCTCCCTATTCGATCCGGTCGAGCTCCCGCTTGTACCATTCGCTTCCCTCCTTAAGCAATTACGAGCAGATGTGTGTCATCATCACCACTGTAATCGTAGTAATATTCGTTCGTTTAAGCTCTTCTACCAAGCTTCGTATATCGTCTTCGGAATGCATGCGTTCGACTAAAATGATGAGCTCATCATATTGATTTTGTTTAATATTGTATAGAAAATTCGTTGTTCCTGTATTTTCTGGACTATCAAATGTGAATTTCTGTTGAATAGTATATGATTCTATATCCCTCTGATAAATCGGACTGCGGGTTGTAGATTGAAAAAATACATCTTCCCCTAACTGAGCAGCTATTTTCATAGGAACATACATAAATTCTCCCGTGCCAATGACTAACGTGCGGCTCCCTTTCCGCTGTTTTTTCACGTATTCTGCAACGGCTTTTAACTCGTTTGAATAGAGAGATTCCTCCGTTCTCGTCAATCCGAATCTTCCTGTCGCCAATAAATAAGGGGAACGATTAACTGTTCCATCAGTGGAAATAGATGTTATTCCTTTTATCTCACTCGTTTTTACATCGTTATCAGAAGAGAGGAAGGAAGTGGTTGGTTCAAGATATGAAGAATGAATGGACTGATTCTCTTTACTTAAAACCGGTTCTCCAGAGACTGTAATCATTCCATCTAATAAAGCCACAGTATGAATCGTAATATTCAACTCTTCTTCTAATTGCTCATATCTTTCTCGATGCTCCTGTGATCTCCAATCTAAAATAGACACAACAGTAAATCGTGTTTTCTGAGGATACTGCTCCTTCATTGTTCGAATAATGTTAATGGCTGTTTTTCCTGTCGTAATTTCATCATCAACGAGCACGACTTCACTATCATCATCAAAAAAGGCGGAATCCGAGGCATACACTCTATGACTCGTTGCATGTGAATGTTCTTCCTCAAAATTAATAACAGACGTTAATTCTTGGATCTGTTCTCTTGTCGTATGAATATACTTTGCCTGTTCTCCAAATGCGCTAAATACCGCATGACCTAAAGCTGTTGCAGTTTCAGCAAATCCCATCACAGTAAGCGGTTGATCTAACAAAATAGGCTGACGTTCAATATCTGCTAGTACTTCTGAAAGACGGCTTTTGGTCTGCAGAGCATGAACAACTGATTGCATACGCGGATCCTTCACTCCCTGTACAAGTTCTACATAGCGCATTGCAAGCAGCTTCCCTACCACTAATGGAATATTAGGATCCACCGCTAAATGTTTACCTAATACTTTGCTAACAAATAGAAAGCTTCTCCGTTTATTAATCCGCGTTGCCATTTGAAACAATTGAGATAATTCAAATTGATATGGATTTTGCAACACATTCACTTCAACCGTTAAACCATCCATAATATGATATATTTCTTTAGAAGCGATCGTTTCTACCATTTCTTTGCTCCTTCATTAAATTGTTTTTCTTCTGCCATTAAATAAGTAAACGTTTGGCCTTTGTTATATACACCAAATACTTTTGCTTGTAGCAAAATTCGTTTCGCCCAAGAAAAGTGCGGTTTCATTTCATTCATTTTATTAGCGTACTCACTTTTCACGACTCCTACTTGACCATCGTTATAATCTAGTATGCTGGTTGCATCAAGATAATCCTCATGACTAACAACATATAATGAATGAACTGGCTTAATATGTGTCGGATGAATGACCGTTTTACCAACAAAACCATTTAATTGATCCAGCATCACTTCATTCATTAAGCCATCTAGATACGGATTACTGCTTTGATTATTAGAAAAGAACTCCCACACTGGGCCTGAAAGCATGAATCCACTGCCATTTCGATTAAATAGATTCATAATATCTGTTAAACAATCGCGAATGACTAGAACATCATAAATGCTTGTATTTACCTTTCTTCTAATACCGTATAATCCACAAAAATCTGTGGCTCCAATTCGAATATTTAATATATAAGCTTGATAAGCTTCTAATAGCTCTTTAATTTTGTTTAGCGTTGGGATTCTTGTTTCTTTATACACAATGTCTGCTGTCTCTAACACTGGCATACCATATAAAACCATATCTTCTGAATTATTATTCTTTAAAATCTCTAAATAGTCTTTCCCTGCTTCATACGAAAACTTTGGAAATACATATCCAGTCAATACACGCTGAAGCCGTCCTAATTGTTGCGTAACCCTGTTCATTTGCTGCGGGCTTCTTACTCGAATAAAAATAAGAGGCAACTCTTCTACTAATACTTTTTGTTCTTCTACAGCTCGATTAATGCTTGAAATATGCTGAATAAGCATTTGCTCCGCTTCCTCTAGTCGACTATCACCAACAGCATCTTCTAAATCAATGACGACAGAAGTAAGCTCTCTATACTTCTTTGTCACTAGCTCATCTGCAATGCTCTCTCTAAGAGCTGGCATATACAAAGTAGCACCTAGCGCATAGGCTAGCGTTTCCCGTTCTGTATATTTAGTAAAGGGCTCCGGTTCTTTATAGAAGATTTCTATTTTTCTTTTGGCCGATTCAACCTCAAAATGTTTCACAACGAAATCTACTTCCTTCCTATATAAAAGGATGGCTACTGCTGAAACAGTAGCCATCTAGAAATATTGATCCCATACTTAACAGGCAGTAATTACCCATTAATGGAAGTTTTCCTTTATTCTTCTTTTGAAACAGCCGTTTCTTCTTTTATTACTCCTGCATTTTTTTTATGAATGATAATCGTAATAGCAAATGCTAGAACAATAATGGCAAAAAACACTTCATGCGGCAAATGGAAGCCAAACACGCTTGCCATCATTTTAGCAGCAATAATTCCAATCAAAATGAATGCCGTGTTCTCCAGCTCAGGAATTTTATCAATTAATAGTAAGAAGAATCTAGCTACTGTACGCATTAATAAAATACCAATCATTCCACCGAGAAGAAGAACCCATACTTGATCCGAAATAGCAAATGCAGCTAGAATGGAGTCCGCTGAGAAAGCAATATCCATCATTTCCACCATAATAACTGTCGCCCAAAATACGCCGAACGTACGAACTAACCAGCTATTTTTATTAAACTCTTTTGCCTCTCCATCATCATTTCCTTTTTTGCGGAAGTGACTATAACAAATCCAACCTAAATATGCAGCACCTAGTACTTTAATGAACCAAAACTTGACAAGATATACGCCGATACCGATGAATAAGAATCTGAAGACATACGCACCAAGTAATCCATACATCAATGCTTTTTTTCTTTGTTTTTCAGGAAGATGTTTGACCATAACCGCTAGTACAAGGGCATTATCAGCAGAAAGTAACCCTTCCATAATAATCAATGTCCCAATTAATCCCCATGCAACAGGATCAGTTAAAACATCTGCCCACATTCCCCAATCAAAAAACAAAGCATACGTGCTTAAAATCTGATTAATAATGTCCAAAGGAAATAACCTCCGTAAAAAATGAAATGGGATTACTCCCTATATAAATAAGAATACTTATGCATCTAATCCGTATGCATTTACTAATGCTTGCAGTCCGCCTTGGTAGCCCGCGCCAACTGCACTGAACTTCCACTCACCTTTGTTTCTATAAATCTCACAAAATACAACAGCTGTTTCAATGCTAAAATCTTCGCCTAAATCGAAGCGAAGCACTTCCTCGTTTGTGTCTTCATTCACAAGTCTAACAAATGCATTAGACACTTGCCCAAAGTTTTGCGAACGAACCTCTGCCTCATGAATCGTAACCGCAATCGCTACTTTCTCTACATCATTCGGTACTTTCGCCAAATCAATCTTCAGCTGCTCGTCGTCTCCATCGCCTTCACCTGTTCTATTATCACCTGTATGAATGACAGAACCATCCGAACTTTGTAAATTGTTGTAGAAAATAAAGTCATATTCATTGCGGCACTTTCCTGCTGCATTTAATAAAAAAGCCGAAGCATCAAGGTCGTATGCTTGACCTCCATCAAACTGTTTAACATCCCAGCCTAAGCCAATCACGATATTTTGTAATGTTGGATCGTTTTTTGTTAAATCAATTCGCTGGCCTTTACTTAACTGAATAGCCATGATTTATACTCCCCTATCCTGATAATATAGTTTTGAAAAATCATAACTAAGGAACAATGAGTGCGATGCTCATTGTTCCTCCATTCATTACCCTACCTGTAATCCAAAATCATTACATAGAGAAGCTAAACCGCCTTGGTAGCCTGAGCCAATTGCATTGAATTTCCACTCGCCGTTATGACGGTATAATTCTCCGACAACGATAGCTGTTTCAATGCTGAAGTCTTCTCCAAGATCATAGCGAATAAGTTCTTCATTTGTATCTTCATTTACAATACGAATGAACGCATTTGATACCATACCGAAGTTTTGATTACGAGCTTCTGCATCATGAATCGTAACAGTAAAAGCAATTTTCTCGATATGAGCTGGAACATCTTTAATCGCTACCTTCACTTGCTCATCGTCACCTTCACCTGCTCCAGTTAAGTTATCTCCCGCATGAACAACGGATCCATTTCCGCCTGTTGTATTATTATAGAATACAAAGTCTTCTGGGCCTTTTACTTTACCAGTTGCATCCAATAAGAAGATAGAAGTATCTAAATCGAAATCTTGTCCACCATCATATTTATTTGTATCCCAACCTAAACCAACTAGAACTTTAGAAATACCAGGGTTTGATTTTGTTAAATCAACTTTTTGACCTTTTTGTAAAGAAACTACTGCCATATTAAATGACCTCCTAAATGTTAATAATATTGAAAGACAATTTTATTCTACCCTTAAGCTGTAATAGATTTATGTAATCAAGTATATCGCGCGACAACTTCTGACAGATTACGGTCCTTTGTCCCGTCACCAATCGCATTAAACTTCCATTCACCGTTATGGCGATAAATTTCACCCGTCACTAAAGTCGTTAACCCGCCGTAGCTATCCGTTAAGTTAAAGCGAGTTAATTCCTGTTTCGTTTGTGGATTAACAATGCGAATAAAAGCGTTTTGAATCATGCCAAAATCTTGTTTTCTTCCTTCGCAATCATAAATATTCACGACAAAAACAAGCTTATTATAGCGATCTGGAACAGATTTCAAGTCAATCATAATAACTTCATCATCTCCGCTGCCGTCGCCTGTAAGATTATCTCCAGAATGACGAACAGAGCCGCAGCTGCTTGTTTTATTCCCGAAATAAACCAAATCTCCTTTATTTACGATTCGATCATTTTGCAGCAAAATAACAGACGCGTCACAATCGATATTCACTGTTTTTGCACCGCCTCCAAAAAGCCCGCCAAACAGACCTCCACCTTTAGGAGAAGATTGATTCACAGGGTCCCAGCCTAAACCAACCATAATTTGATTTAAACCAGCATTTCCTTTAGTTAAATCAATACGTTGACCTTTTTGTAGATTAATACTCACTAGCCACTCAACTCCTTACATATTTAGGATGCGCAACCATTCACGCTAGCGTGAACTCGGAACAATCATAACATCCAATTCATAGGCCTGCAACGAAAAGTACTTATAAAAGTACATTTTCAAAAGTACTTTTCCGCTCTGTTATTTTCCAATTTATTAACCTATTTCATCGAAAAATTCATGCTGCCTTGCATCTTCATAACTATATACGGAGGTGAAAAAAAAAGGTTTCAAAAACTTTTCTTTTTTTATGAAAGGTTTGGCTCAACAACGTCCTATAACGGAGCCTTATAAAAAAAGCACCTCGCAATGAAAGAGTTTTGACACAATCAAAACTTTCCCATTGCGAGGTGCTTATATTCCTTGTGCTATACGATACTCTACCTTTAACTCGACTCACCATTTCTAGGAATCGGAATTCTAAGTGTAACCGTTGTTTCATTCATACTAGATTGAATAGAAATATCCCCACGATATTCCGTTACTAATTCTTTCACGATAAATAATCCTTGCCCTCTTACTTTTCCCTCTTGTACCTTTTTCGTCGAAAAACCGCTTTTAAAGATCTTCTCTCGATTTTTATCCGTAATCATCGGCCCTGTGTTACTTACTTCAAATACATATTTAGAGTCGCATACTCTACACGCAACATGCATAAATCGTTCATTCTCAGGAAGCTCATTTGTTGCTTCAATCGCATTATCAATCACATTGGATAATAGTTTAATTAAATCCGTTGTCTTAATCCTATCAAATGAGTCATCTGCTATCTCAAATTCCGTCTCAATATTATAATTTTGAGCAGCTAGTCTTTTCACTTCCAAAAGCACAGATAATCCAGGATTATTCACATTTAGGTTCATAGAAGTAATCGAGTGAATTTCTTTAGAAAGAGCACTTATATAGTCTAATGCCTTTTCAGATTCTCCTAACTTAAGAAGGCCATGGATAACTTGA
Source organism: Peribacillus asahii (assembly GCF_004006295.1). Lineage (NCBI taxonomy): Bacteria > Bacillati > Bacillota > Bacilli > Caryophanales > Bacillaceae > Peribacillus > Peribacillus asahii. Next base: position 682,985 of record NZ_CP026095.1, on the reverse strand, counting down.
ACATGGTTGGAAAAATCATGCCGTAAAGAACGTACAGAAGCAAGTAATGATTGAAATTCCCAATGATACGTCTCCTCTGTATCTCCTACTTTTGTTTGTAATTCATTTTGATACCATCGATGCATAATTAAAAACGCGATGAGCAGTATAACGACAAACAATCCATTAAAAACGAAGACTGACATGCTGCTTTTTACAACCTTACCACTAATATTATTGATTTCTTCTGCACTAATATCGATGGCTAAGTAACCAATAATTTTATCTTTGTCATCCTTTATTGGAGCTCCAACCGTTAAATACTCCCCATATTCGGGATCTTCTAAAATGCTCGTATAAAACGTACGTCCTTCATAAGCCATTTTAACCTGCTTTTCCGGGACCGTGCACACTCCCCCAATCGGAAACTCTATGTTATTAGGCATCGCTGCAATCATAACTCTAGATATTTTAGGATTATCAATATCAAGTGTATATACATGCAAAGCTCCCGTTTTCTTTCTGGCATCCTCTAAATAATGTTTGATTTCCGAATACTCCTGTTTTTTTACCGGATTTTCAAGAAAACGCTTATATGTATCTACATCCAAATGATCGGCTATAGACTTCGCGACTTCCAGCATTTGGTTAGCACTGGATTTTTCAGCTGACTTTTTAATACTTAATATCGAAGTAAACATATTCAGCATGATGAATAATAACAATAAAAGGATAGAATATACAATTATCGATTTTAGTTTTGCACTTTTCATAGAAATAGTTCTACCTCATCTCTATCAACCATCTGATAGTTAACCTTACCTTTTTATTCAGTTTACTATATTTAAGAATACAGCAACATATTTTTCCGGAAAAATGCCGCTGCTACATCAATCACTTTTCTAATAAAACTTTCCTGTCTATTATAATAGTTTATTTCAGATAAGTATATATCCTACTTATCCTATATGTAAAATAAATTTTTGCCAAAAAACAGACCCCTAATGATTAACAGATGTCAAACTATCAATCATTAGAGGCTCATTCAAGCATCATTTATATCTCTCATTCAAATCTTGCATCTCTTTTACATCAACTCGATAAGAATAATCTTCTATTCGAATAAATTCATTAGCTGCATGTGTCGCGCGTATACCATGGTAACTAATATCCAATCCTACCTCTTCCTCTTCATCTGTAGAGCGAATTGGAATCCAAATATTAATGGTTTTAAAAGCAATCCATGTTAATAAAAATCCCCAGGTACACAACACTGTTAATCCTAGAATTTGAACCCCTAACAAGTGCCAACTACCATCTGTAAAAAGGCCACCTTCAGTAGCAAATAAACCTACCGCTATCGTACCCCAAATCCCTGATACTGCATGTACAGGAAATGCACCTACAGGGTCATCAATTCTTCTTGCTTCTAACCAATTCGTTGCAGCCATCATAAATAACCCCGAAACAGTACCGATGATAATAGCTGCATAATCATTTACAAAGGCACATCCAGCCGTTATCCCAACCAAACCGGCTAAAGAACCGTTAATAACAGATGGTGCATCTGAACGTCCATAACGAAATAATGTATAAAGAAGAGTGACAGCTCCTCCTGATGCAGCAGAAAGCATCGTCACAATAGCAATATGCCCAATACGTGCATCCGTAGCTTGTAATGTACTTCCAGCATTAAAACCAAACCACCCGAACCATAATAAAAATGCGCCGACCGATACTAACGGTAGATTACTAGGTAAAGCAATAGAACTAGAACCGAATTCAGAGAATTTTCCTTTTCGCGGACCGATTAGGATTGCTGCTGCCAATGCAGCAAAACCACCTAGCGCATGGATGACCGCAGATCCGGCAAAATCCTGCATCCCTAACTCACTTAACCAACCTCCCCCCCAAACCCAATGACCAGCAATCGGATAAATAAAGGCCGTCATGAGAACGACATATAAAAGGTAGGCCCGGAAGTTAATTCTTTCTGCAACAGCTCCTGATACAATAGAAATTACCGCAATAACAAAAGCTCCCTGAAATAGCCAAAATGCATCTATTGAAATATTTAAATCTAAATGTGATAAATCTCCTTTTAATAAAAAGCCGCTCGTTCCCACAATACCTAAAAAATTAGCCCCGTACATCAAACCAAAACCAATTAAAAAATAGCAAAGTGTACCAATCGTAATATCAGCGAACACTTTCATAATAATATTCACGCTATTCTTGGATCGAACAAAACCTGCCTCTAGTAGAGCAAAGCCCCCCTCCATCAACAGAATCATCGCTGCTGTTAACACTACCCAAATTGTGTCTAAACCTGAACTCAAAGTTTCCAGTGTCATCTCTAGTTGCCCTCCGTTTCTTGCCACTTTCTTATTTCTTCTATCAAACTAGGCGATAAGACTATTTCCTGTTTATTCGGTTCTGCTTCCAATAAAGAAAGAATGCTATTTAATGTAATAATGTTCTGCTTAATCATTTCAATCTCATTAAATCGTTCTTTTACATTCACTAAGTATTCAACTGCTTGATGATGGCCAGGCGGACGTCCAGTAAAAATCTTTCGAAACGTGGATAAAGATTGATAATAAGCTTCTTCAATTCTTTTTTTCTTCTCAAACATATGGATTTTATATTTAAGCAAATCAATGTCTATTTCTTTTTTATTCTTGACCTCTTTTAAAATTCGAATTAATTCATCTGATGAAACCTCAAAAACAACAGTATTATATAGCTCATCCAAAATTAACATGATTTTGTTACATCTCCTGACATTAGATGTTATATATAATATTATATGAATAACTTTAATTTGAGTCAATGCTTTAAATATTCTGATTTTAATCTAAGCAGTTATATTATTGGAATCATTGTTAATCATTAGAAAAGCCCATCCGTTTGGATGAGCTTTTCTAGCATTGCAGGTGAATCACATATACAACCCTGCTAAGAATATGCCGAGTGATTCTTGATAAATTTCTTGAAACTGTGATAATGGAAGCGGATTCGTTCCCTGTCCTAATTCCACTGTAAACCCCGGTCTTCTCCAATCCTGGATAAACCAATCTTTATATCCAGCATAACTTTCGATTGTTTGAACAGGTTCATACCCGCTCACTCGACTAAACTCATTTACCATAACTTCCGATTCAGGAGGCTCCAAATTGTCAAACCCCCAGTAAATCACTTGGCCTTGGGTATGGAACGCTAACACTCTGCTAAAATCTCTCCTCCTGGTCAAATCCGCCATCGCAACAGCTTCCGGCTCTGTAAGTGGTCTTTCACCAGAATAATCTCTCGGTCCTGGCTTATCAGGATTACGCGCCTTTTCCAATTCCCATTTAGCCGGAAATTGGTCATTTAAATCGACACCCCGAATATTCGCTTTCCATCCTGAAAAATCCATACTCCCTCTATTCCATTGTATAACATTGCTTCTATAAGGCTCAGTAGACGGTGGACCTTGTAAAACGAGGTTTACTCCATCAGGATTGACCATCGGAACAATCGATAATGTAGATTGCTGATATAAAGGCAGCATCTGTACACCACGAATCGTATTCATATTCGTTAACGCCAGCAAATAATCATTAATAAAAGTCATAATAACCGGTGTTGTAATCCATTCATTGGCATGAAACGCCCCATTATAATGCACTCGCTTATTGCCTTTTCCGATTAAAATTTCAGAGATATTTCTACCAAGTACCGAATTCCCAATGGGGGATGTTTGAATAAACGGATAAACGCTGGATAATCTCCTTATATCATCCCTCAATGTTTCATAAGAATAGCTTTGCTCTCCTCGCACAAGTCTCCAGGTAATACGCAGCGGAACCTTAATGATCTGACCGATGTTCAGCGCATTCGGATTAATAGACGGGTTCACAAGGTATAGGGCATCTAATGGAAGATTTCGGTTCGTTGCAATACTCCATAAAGAATCGCCTTGCTTTATCCGATAATTTATCGCAGTAAAGCCTGGAATCTTCACTCGTTGACCAATCGAAAGCATATTAGCTTGCGTTCCATTGGAGTCTTGAATAAGACGAATAGGTATTTTGAACAATTGACTGTAATACCATAAGGAGTCACCCCGCCTTACAAAAACGTCCATATTGTACCTCCCGGTGTTCGTATTTTCCTCGAAGGTTCGCATCTATTTCAATATATGCCTAATTTCACTACACATGTCGGAATTGCTATGAGTACATACTTAATCTACATTCCCTCGGCTCTGCTTAGACATCATAAAGCTCCGTACTATCGCTAGCTTCACCCCTTACTGACTGCTTCTCGTACTTCTCATCAAATTCTAATAATTATCTCATATTCACTTAATAATTCTTGTCTATGATAGAACCATCAAATAGAAAAAGGAGAGTTAAGCATGAAAAATAAATGGAAGAAAATCCTCATTGGAACAGCTCTAATGGCTGGAGTGGGCGTAGCAGGAGGAGTAGCAGGAGTAGAATCAGCTAAGGAACAAACAGTATCTTCACAAGACTTCTTCGCCAATGTTCAATCTGTGGATGAAACAGGCAATTTAGTTAAAGTAAATGAAAATCAAGTCAATGTTCACAAAACAATCGAAGCCATTGCGAATGAAAGCACAACAATCGATGAGGTACAAATTCAACAAGTGTCCTCTAACACTCGTGAAGTCCAAGGGAAGGTTGTTTCTTATAACAAAAATAGCATTAAAGTATCCTTTCCTTTCGGGGGAACTGCCACATACAAAATTAATAAAAACACAGAAATTGATGATGATTCAATTCGATTAAAAAAAGGCGTTCTCGTTGAGATGGAAGTATCGAACAAAACCGCTCGCGAAATCGAAACAGAACGAACGATTGAATATTCCGCTACCATTGTTTCCGATAGCAAACAGAAAATGACCGTCCATTTTAAAGGAAAAAAGAAAACATTCCAAAAGACAAGTGGATACGTGTTAGATCGTGATGGCTATCGCGGCAGTTTAAAAGGGGTTCCAGTGGAGCTTAAATTGAATAGTAGCTTCAAGCTAGTTAAGGCCGAAATCGAGGATGATTTCGATGATTATGATGACGATGATCGTTTTGATTAATATCATTAACAGCATTATTATTGACAGATTAAAAGTACGGGATATTCTAGGTTCGTGATTTCCATTAGGTTTTTATTTTTTTAACCTATAAAGTGAGGCTGAACGAATGATAGTCCAGCCTCACTCCTATATTATTTATCTTCTTCAGTTTCTGTGCCTTCCTCTGTACCTTCATCAACATTTTGATTCTCTTCCGTATTTGTTTCGTCCGTTTCTTTATCAGAATTACTGCAACCCGCGGCAATACCTACCAACATGAAAGATGCCATGAAAACCAATAACCATTGTTTCAAGTTTTTCATATTTCTCTTGCCTCCTCGATTGTCCTATTTGTTAATACAAGACTATCATACAAGATTTTTAGAATATTAGAATCAGCTTCTACGTTTCTTAACATATTTAACCATATTTTCATATTCACTTAATAGTTCTGTTTTTCATTTCATCATTTTGAAATCGAAACCTCTCACCACTTCCCACATTCCACACATGCATAAGATTGTCCCAAACACAGTAAGAAATATACTAGGAGAAACTACTTTCATAAATGAAAGTCCAATCATAATGACTCCAACTATTAAATAGTGATTGATAGCATGTACATGATACGACCGTTGTTTAGTATGCCATGCTCGAAAGTACCCTTGTAAAAAGCCTAATATAATTTGTGTCATAAGAGCCACATAAGGGAGATATTCAATTGGAAGCTTCCAATATCCAACGACTATATACACTACTCCCATCGCTACATAAACAGATGCAATAAGAGAACGCGGTTTCTCTCCTCTAGATTGAAAAAAACGATATCCCCATGCAGCAGCAAAAGAGAATGTGGCAAATAACCAAGCAAATAAGGTATAACTAAAAGACACTTCTTTCAACCAAACAATATAATAGGGAAAAATTACAACTTGTCCAACTGTGACAATAAGAGGAATATACCGTTCACTTTTATTCTGCATGTCTTCGCCTTCTTACTTCATGTAATGATCATAGAACAAATTTACAAACACTTCATTTGGATCTCGTTCTGCTTTCTGTTTCTTGAAGCTTTTCCAATTTGGATAAGATTCTTTAAACTGTTCCTTTGTTTGGTAAGGATAATAAGGCAAATAATAGGTACCGCCATATTGTAATGTTACATCCGTCCACTTCTGAATCATCGTTTTAGCGTGAGCAATCTCTTTCTCTTTTAATCCATGCTGAACCAATATGACAAGACCTAACATATCTTCCTTTGCATAAGGGAGACTTGTCATGTTGTCTTTTGCTGCATACCGTACTGTAATATTATGCACTTTAAAATCCTCATCTTGATCATTATGAGGAAGCAAGTCTTTCAGGCTCTGCATATACTCTTCATATGAATCAACTGGAATAAAAAACTCTTGTAAAACCTCCACTCTACCAGGCGTAGTAAATTCCATAAATGTAGATTCTGAACGCATAGCATTATTACGTGTAATCGTTTTACCATCAATTGAATTGATATACAGCCTTTGCGCTTCCCAAAATAAATCCTCCAGCTTTCCCCCTTTTCTTCCTAAATCAAGAGCAAACTTACTGACTCGAACTCCTTCTTCTTCTTTGAGCGACGTTGTTTTATCCTGTTTTTTTGTTTTGTTATAATCAATCACATACATTTCATCTAAAAATGTACCCGGTGCTACACTTATTCTTGCATAGTGCATTGCAATATTTTGATTTTCTAGCACTCTATGAAGATACGACTCATACTTTTCCGTCTCTATTTTTTTCGTATGAATGGTGTATACTTCATTTTCCGTAAGATTTAGGGTTACATCTAAAATGACACCGAATAATCCATAGCCCCCTAATATATATGTCGTCCATTCTTCTGTATCATCACGTGTTAGTTGCTTTATTTCTCCTGTTGGAGTTAATACCGTCATTTCCCGAACCGTTTCAGCCATTGGACCAAAACGAATATCTCTCCCATGAGCATTAACAGATAATGAACCTCCAATTGTAAAAATCGATTGTGATTGTGTGACTTGTAACGCTAAACCATACGGAGTGACAGCTTCCTGAACATCTTCCCAACTAGCTCCACTCTCTACTCGAACTATTTTAGCTTGCTTATTGATTTCTACTATACGATTGAACCCTCGCATATCAAGTACAATTCCGTCCTTGTAATATGTATGTCCACCTTGGGAATGCTGTAATCCAGCGATAGAAATATGCTTGCCCTTTTTATTAGCTTCTTGAACGATTCTCTGTAATTCATTTCGATTATGGACATTCACAACTTTTTCAATTCGTTCAGGCAGCAGACCTGTATAGTCCGTAGCTAAACCACTTTGTGAAAACCCATATTTTCTTTTCTCAATTGGTATATTCCAAATGACCAGTATAGCCATCGCAAACACTAGAATACCGAGAAACCATGGTTTTTTCATAAACTTCGTTATTCCCTTCATACGTCCTCCCTTTTTTGTAAATTCCCATAAAAAAATGTATCACAATTCGGTAAAGAAGGAGAGAGAATATAAAAAAAGGCATCAGGTAATGATTATGCCTGATAACCTCGTCGCACTTTTATCGAATGCGTTCAAACTTATTTGGAAAAAACAAATCATACATCTTACAATCAATTCGTTAATTTCTCAATTTGCTCCACCAAACTTGAAACTTCATTTACGGTTGTTAAAATTTCCGAGTTCTCTAGTATAGTGGGATCCAGCTGACCATTTTCAATATTTATTAAATATAGGTCAATCCCTTCTTCTAGCTTTTCATTGGTGCTGACAATCTGAGCATGAAGATCTTCTGCAACAGCAGGGGCTTCGATATTATTAAACTCATTTATTTCTTCTTTCATAAGAGTAAGTTCTTCTTCTAGCTGTTGTCTCGCTTCTTCGCTTGCGACTGCATTGTTAGCTAGTTCTGGTACTTCATTCGCAAAATCTTGTGCCGTATTCATATATTCTGTCGTCGCATTCGCATACTCTAAAGAATCATTTACCTCTCCAAGCAAGGAACAACCACTTAGAAACACCATTCCCATCATTCCAAAAGCTAGTATCTTTTTTTTCATTCTCTTCTCTCCTTGTACACTAGAATAAGCCTTTCTCATCGCTGATAAAATTCGGAGCTTCTTGCACGATTGACTTTAAGAAGATTTTTCTTATACAGCGCTGCAATACTATTCAACATAAATTCAGGAATTTTCTTTGGGAAATACGGCTTTTTATAATAACAATAAAATGCACTTTTTAAATCTTCCCATTGAGTACAAACTTTCACTTGTCTAAATCGAGCCACATCAATAATTTTCACTTCTTTATCCGATGTGATAAAAATGTTGCGCAAATGAACATCAGACGGATTCAATCCCTCTTTTCTAGCTAACTGTAAAGCCTTATCGGTTTCTTTTATAACATCATCTGAGATTGGAGTCCCTTTTGTTAAACATTGAAAGAGCGTATTCCCTTCTAAATAATCAATGACTAAATAATTAGAACCTGCTTCATAAAGAGTTGGAAAATAGGAGAGATGTTGAAGCTCCCTATAGATATTCGCCTCTTCCTCGGCAAGGTGAGCGTAAGTTGGAAAAAATATCTTCATTGCTTTATTCGTTTGTTCGATTCTAAATACATAAGCACTTCTACCTTGTCCAATTAACGTTAATGATTTATCGTAATCCAGCAGCGTATGTTTGTGGTCATTTGCCATTTTAACACCAACAGCTAACTCATGAAATAAAAGAATAATCGTCACCTCTCTCTATTCTTAGTTATATAAGAAAAGAAAAGGCGTTATAACCAATTTTCCCGGTTATAACGCCTTTACATAAAAAGACCCTACCAAGAAATCGGTAAGGTCTCGCAAACAACTATCATTAGTTGCCAATAAAACCGAGGATTCGCATCCCGTAATGACGATTTTATTGTATAGCTACTCCCCTTATACAGAAGAATATATTCAATTTTCTTATTAATTTCATTATAAATATTTTCTTTTTAAACGTCAAACGGAAGGAATTCTACTCCCCCTGCTTTCCCATTTACTATTACACAATTTGAAGAATGACAAGCCCTAATAATCTTCCAAATTTTATCCTGAGCAGTGATATTTTGGCTTGAGCCTTCATTTACCTTATTGAATAACCAGGATAAACGCTTATACTCACTAATTGGAGCATATACACATGACTTTCCTGATATCCCTTGATAATGATTTGATACATGTTAATATAAGGTCGTTGTTAAAAAATAAGAACAAAAACACGAACATTTTGGGAGGAATGGCATGTTTATTAACAAAAAAATTGCATTTTTAGGAGCCGGTTCGATGGCAGAAGCAATGATTTCAGGTATCATAAATGCTGAAAAAGTTCCGCCAAACCACATTTTTGTATCTAATCGAAGCAACGATAAACGGTTACAACAGCTCACAAAAACATATGAAATTAACGCCGTAACTCAAGATAAATTACCCTTTAAAGACATTGACTTAATCGTCCTCGCAATGAAACCAAAAGATGCAGCACCCGCTTTACAATCCGTCAAACATGTCGTTCAGCCAAACCATCTTATTCTGTCTGTGTTAGCCGGTATTACCACCTCATTTATAGAGCAGTATTTACCAGCAGGACAACAAGTCATCCGAGTTATGCCCAATACTTCCAGCATGATCGGAGAATCCGCTACCGCCATTTCTGCTGGAACACACACTACACAACAAAACGTAACACTCACGCAAAAATTGCTTGAATGTATCGGAACCGTATATGTCATACCTGAAGCACAAATGGACATTTTTACAGGTATTGCGGGCAGCGGTCCTGCTTACTTTTATTACTTAATAGAACATATGGAAAAGGAAGGAATAAAAAGCGGATTAGCTGAAGATACGACTCGGCAAATCATTGCCCAGACTATAATCGGAGCAGCCAAAATGATTCAAGCACAAAGCGAAACACCGGCTGTTTTAAGAGAAAAGGTTACTTCGCCGAACGGTACGACAGCCGCAGGATTAGCTGCGCTTGAACAATACGGCGGCGGTACAGCTATTTCTCAAGCCATTAAGCAAGCTGCTAATCGCTCTAGAGAAATTAGTACACAATTCAAAGTAAATGCTAGTAACTTTTCAACGATACAATAGATTGAATATTCAAAAAATAGGAGGGGTTAGATGACCGTAAACACGAATAAGCAACGTGTTGTGATTAAAATAGGGAGCAGTTCACTAACTAGTCGACACGGAGAAATTAGTCGTAAAAAACTCGAAAAACTTGTAGATGAAATTGTTTTATTAAAGGATACAGGATATGAAGTTGTACTCGTTTCATCTGGTGCTATTGCTGCTGGCTATCGAAAACTAGGCTGTCTTGAACGCCCTACTACATTGCCTGAAAAGCAAGCTGCTGCTTCAATTGGTCAAGGATTACTAATGGAGACATACTCTGAGCTATTTTTGTCTCATGGCTATGTTGCTGCGCAAATTTTAATTACGAGAGGTGATTTTTCAGATGAAAATCGCTACCAAAATATGCGTAATGCATTAAACGTCTTATTAGAAAGAGGCATTATCCCTATCGTCAATGAGAACGATACCGTAACCATTGACCGCTTAAAATTTGGAGATAATGATACCCTCTCAGCAAAGGTCGCTGTATTAGTTAATGCCCATCATTTAGCCATTTTATCAGACATAGATGGACTTTATGATTCAGATCCTAGCGAAAACAGCTGCGCTAAATTGTTAACACAAGTTCATAACATTACCCCTGAAATTGAAAAAGCAGCAGGCGGCTCAGGAAGTAAGATCGGTACCGGCGGCATGAAATCAAAAATTCAAGCGGTTAAAATTGCGATGGCTTCTGGCATTTCAACCTTCTTAGGAAGAGCCGGCACTCCAAACATTATCATGGATGCCGTATTAGGTACGGCTAAAGGAACGTACTTTAACACTGCCGCACCATTAATGGAGCTGAACGAAAAAACAAAATGGATTGCCTTTAATTCAGGCCCTAAAGGAGAAATTATCATCGACTCATCTTCAAAAAATCGCATTGTCGAAAAACGTGAAAGTGTACACTCCTCTGGCATTCTCGAAATAAAAGGACAATTTGAAAAGGAGTGTGTTATTCGGATAATCGATACTGAAGGAACAGAAATCGGCCTTGGGATTGTTCAGTTTTCATCTGAAGAATTACATCAACTACGTAAACAAAACATGGTAAGCGACCCGCCGTTCATTATAGATATGAACCATTTTGTTTGTCGTGTAAATGCGCCGATTACAATTGGCGTGTAATGGTAATAAAAAAGAAGCTGCTCGAAACAATCCTTTTATTTTTAAAAATTGAACTATACTGAAGGTGTGTGAGACCGCGTCACACACACCTGATTCAAAATTTGGAGTCTTTCTATTTACTTCTTTTTTAATTTTTATAAGTACCATACAAAAGGAGTACTTTATCATAAATCCGAAATAGCTATTAAAAAATTAAGTCTAGCCTTGTTCGGTTACTATCCCAATAAATAATCCTCACTTTCGATACCAATTGGCCCCCTCATCCATATGTACAAATGGGATATCTGTATCAACCTCTCCTGTAATTCGCTCTAGTTCTACATCATCCCCATCAAGCCATTTGGCAAAGTCGAATACAGTAGGTTCTTGATTTCCTCCTAATGCTATCCACGCCTTCATTTCCCTTGGTAAATAAGCGGATGTGTGGATTGTTCCCGCCCAGCTTCCGTATAAATCCGAAAAAACCCCTTGGTTCGTATCATTTAATAATCGAAAAGCATCATAGGCTTCTGAAAGATTCTCATATTGTTTCTGCATAACATCTAATCGTCTTTTAGAATCGACAAGATGATTACGATTCTCATGCCTCATAATTTCAAAGTGATTCGTGCAGACATTCGACTGGCGAACCTCAACACCGCGTGGAGATGTTTCAACTACATAAGTCTCTCCGCTTTGATCATACACAACATAAGTAAAAGAATGGCGATGCGGTATCTCCTTCAGCATCGATACCGCTTCCAAAACATTGGCACAAGACTCTATAACAAGCCTTCCAATCATACAACAAATAAATCCATCACCTGGATTTTTCCTATTCATAAAGTTATAACCAATCGCTAATCCTTTTTCATTCATTCCATCCATTCTTCCTGTCGCCCTTTGGCTCGGACCAATGCTCGCATATCCTTGGTCAGTTGGTTGAAAAAGAACATAACGCCCCTCATACGTCTTCGGGTGATAGTCATAATTACGAATTAAATAATCACTTCCTGTTAAAATGGAGCAGCCCGACTTTACATAATCTAATCGATAGCCCCCAAATTCTTGCAGTATGCGTTTCATCGGCCATTCTAGTGCTTCTTGCATTCCAAGCAATTCCTCCCAAACACCAGGAGCAAATTGTGTAATGGCCTTTCTCACCTCTTCTACTTCTATCGTAAATCGAGGCTTTCTCACCTTCCACTGCTCTTCACGATTGATAACGGTTAAAGAATTTCGTAGCTTCTCCCCTTGCATATATCCAAAATCATAATGTGTCCCGCGAAACTGAATGATTTCACTATAAATTTGCTTCATATCATATCCCTCTTTTATATCGTGACTATTTCTTTTTAGAATACTGGATGGATAAGCGAAAGGAAAGAAGACAATTGATTACGAAGAAATTTATGGAACAATTCACCTAAATAGGCTTTCCCCCATAATCTATCATCAAGCCTATTCATGAGGGGGAAAAATTATGGGGATAGAATTAACAGCTCTCCATTGGATCTATGTAGGATTTATTGTGCTCATCATCGGGTTTATGCTGAAACGTCGAGACACTTCCCTCATTTGCATAATTGGAATTTTCACGCTAGCTATTGTCGCAACAGGTAATGTGGCTTCGTCCATTAGCGGGATTTTTAACAGCTTTATTTTCGCCATTACGGAGCTAATGTCGACTATTTTAATCATTTCCATCATTGTTGCAATGAGCCATGTGTTAGCAAAAGCAGGCATTAATGATGCCATGGTTGCCCCTTTTACTAGGTTTATGAAAAATCCAACGCTTTCCTTTTGGACTATCGGGATTCTCATGATGGTCATTTCTTGGTTTTTCTGGCCTTCTCCCGCTGTTGCCTTACTAGGAGCGGTCCTGCTTCCAGCAGCCCTACGCGCAGGATTACCTGCACTTGGAGTAGCAATAGCGATGAACCTCTTTGGGCATGGGATTGCTTTATCAAGTGATTTTATCATTCAAGCGGCCCCTAAGCTTACAGCCGATGCGGCTTCAATCCCAGTTGGAGATGTCATTTCAGCAAGCATTCCCCTCGTCATTACAATGGGAGTGGTCACAACCGTTTCTGCCTTTATCTTTTTAAAGCGCGATATGAAGCGCGGGGTCCTCACATTAGGAGAAAATAAAGAAATTATTCAAGACCAAGCAATCAATGAACATTTACTTACCACAAAGCAGAAACATTTTTTTGCTATCCTCATTCCAATTGCCTTTTTGCTTGATGTCATCGCCATGTTTCTTTTAAAGTTACAAGGCGGAGATGCGACGGCATTAATTGGCGGTACAGCGGTCTTTATTCTGCTTATTCTATCCGTTGTAGCGCATAAACAACAAGGACTTGAAAAAACAACAAGCTATTTAATTCAAGGATTTCAATTCGGTTTTAAAGTATTTGGACCCGTGATTCCTATTGCTGCCTTCTTTTATTTAGGGGATTCTGGATTCGCTCAAATTATCGGTGACCATTTACCGAAAACATCCCACGGTATTGTGAATGACCTCGGCGTCGCTTTAGCTGCTGCCGTTCCTTTAACAAAAGAAATAGCAGCCATTACATTGACAGGTATTGGAGCCATTACTGGTTTAGATGGTTCAGGCTTTTCCGGCATTTCCTTAGCTGGTTCGGTAGCGAATCTATTCGGCACAGCCATTGGAGACGGTACTGCCACCTTAACCGCGCTTGGGCAAATTGCAGCTATTTGGGTCGGCGGTGGAACTATTATTCCTTGGGCACTCATCCCAGCTGCCGCCATCTGTAATGTCAGTCCATTCGAATTAGCGCGAAGAAACATCCTTCCGGTAACAATCGGGTTAGTCGTGACGACGATTGTTGCGATGTTTTTGATATAATACATTAGTTCTAGATTTATTCCTCGAACAATACAAAAGCTCAATCACTACAAAAGTGATTGAGCTTTTGTTTACTCGTACATTTCACGCCCACTCTCAGTTGTTATTCTCCTAAAATAAACCATCCTCTATTATCAAAAAACTAAAAATACGATTCTTACAAAACTGTAAGCTCGTGTAAGGAAAATCGATGTTTTGAGTCCTATTAATTGACTTATAATGACTCTATTAAAAAGGTAAAGGGGAAATGAATCAATGGATCTTTCAGATTTAAATATCCATGTTTTTAGAATAATCAATGATTTAGGTAAAGATTATACGTCTTTCAACGCCGCTGTTGTGTTTGTTGCTGAATATATGGTATATGTCTTAGCATTGGCTGTTCTTATCTACTGGTTTACACGAACTAATGCGAATAGAATCATGGTAATTTGTTCAATGATTTCTTTTATAGTCGCCGAGATTATCGGAAAACTAGCAGGAACCATTCATTCCAACCATCAACCGTTTGCTGAGTTGTCCAATGTCAATCAACTCATAGAGAAGGCTGTAGATAATTCATTTCCAAGCGACCATACGATTTTGTTTTTTTCCTTTTGTATGACATTCTGGCTTTTTCACAAAAAGACAGGCGTTTTCTGGATAATACTCGCTTTTTGTGTCGGTCTTTCACGTATTTGGGTTGGCGTTCATTATCCAGCAGATGTCGCAGCCGGAGCCATAATCAGTATGACCTCGGCCATCATTGTGTATGTAACCGTACCTAAATTAAGTGTAATAAACAAATTACTTCGCATCTATGAAAAAGGAGAACAAATCATCCTGCCCGCAAACAATAAATCGAAGGATTTTTAACTTGATAGAAAATAAAAAAACGCTGGGGTTCCAGCGTTTTTTAATGACTATTTTCATTCGGTCTGTTACTTTTGATACAATTATTATAGTAGAAACTAAGAGGAGAATGATAATGTTTAAAATATTGATTATTGAAGATGATAAACAGCTTATTCATTTACTAGAAAAGCATTTGAATAAGTTTGGATTTCAGACACAATCCGTTGATGATTTCGCCAAAGTACGAACCCAATTTGAACAGTATGAACCACACCTTGTTTTATTAGATGTCAATTTACCTAAATTTGACGGGTATTATTGGTGCCGTCAAATCCGAAGTATCTCTATTTGTCCGATTCTTTTTATCTCTGCACGCGATAGCAAAATGGATCAAGTAATGGCCCTTGAAAATGGAGCAGATGATTACATAACGAAGCCGTTTGATTATGAAATTGTCATTGCCAAAATTAATAGTCAACTTAGACGCGCATACGGTTCATATGCTAATGCTCATAATGGACGCACGACTACGGTTGAAGGATTAACACTCGATGTTGAACGGCTAAGTCTTTCTCTAGATGGCCAGGAAATTGAACTGAGTCATACGGAAGCAAAAATAGTAGATGAATTAATGAAAAAAGCTGAGCGGGTTGTCAGCCGAGATCGTCTTTTAGAAAAAATTTGGGATGATCAAGCATTTGTGGATGATAATACGTTGAACGTCTACATTACACGTGTTCGAAAAAAACTGGCTTCCTTACATATAATAGACGCTCTTCAAACCATTCGCGGACAAGGATATCGACTTATGCCCAATTGGAGGAAGAATGAATGAAGTTTTTCTTACGTGATCAATTCCCGCTGATTTTTATATATCTAATCCAAATCATCGTTATAACATCTATTTATTGGCTTGACGGTTATCATAATTGGACTATTAGTTTATACGCTGCCCTTCTCAGCAGCTGTTTGCTAATCATCTATCTCCTAATCCGATATATCACCAATCGCTCCTTTTATCAGCGACTAGAAAAACCGCTCACCTCATTGGATGATTTTACAAACAATACACATCAAACACCGCTTACTGAGGGTTTACAGCAGCTCCTCACTAGCCAATTTCGCCATTATAAAACAGACCTGCATCATTATAAATACAGACTTGAAGGTCATATACAGTTTATCAATCAGTGGGTTCATCAAATGAAGACCCCCTTATCGGTTATTCATTTAATCATACAGGATGAAGATGACTCTCGCTTCACTGCCATTGGAGATGAGCTTGATCGTTTAAAAAAGGGGCTCGAGACGGTGCTTTATACCGCGCGTTTAGATTCATTTGAACATGATTTATATGTAGAGTCCCTTGATTTAGAAACTGTTGTACGGTCTGTTACATCTAATCAAAAGCGTTTATTTATTCGAAAACGGATTTTTCCTTCCTTTCAATTCAAAGAGGATGTCATCGTTGCTTCTGATGAGAAATGGCTCTCGTTTGTCTTAACCCAGCTAGTCACAAATGCTATTCGCTATACAGTCGAGGAAAATCGAAAACTTCATTTCCATAGTTACAAGCGTGGTATACATACCGTTTTAGAAATCCGAGATGAAGGCATCGGAATTCCGCAAAGTGATATCCCTCGCGTCTTTGATGCTTATTTCACGGGTGAAAATGGCCGTAACTTTCAAGAATCGACCGGGATGGGGCTTTACCTTGTGAAACAAATCTGCGAAAAGCTTGGTCACCGTATCGAAATCGAATCGATCGTAAACGAAGGAACAATGATTCGTCTTATATTCTAGCTACCCTTACAAATCTGTAAGTAAACTGTAAGCCTGCGACATAGTAGGAGACAGCGAATTCTAGCTACAATGAAGATACAACTGAAGCAAGGAGTGGAAAGAATGCCTATTTTAGATGTGAAACATATCGAAAAAATCTACGAAGGAAAAGTGGCTCATAAAGCGTTGACCAATATTAATTTTGCAATTGAAAAAGGCGAATTTGTCGGAATTATGGGCCCATCCGGCAGTGGGAAAACAACGCTTTTAAACTTAATTGCAACAATTGATCGACCAACAGCTGGTGACATTTTCATTAGCGGTAAAAATCCACATACTTTAAACCGAAAAGAAACCGCCTTATTTAGACGCCATGAGCTTGGTTTTGTATTTCAAAACTTTAATTTGCTTGATACGCTAACAGTGGAAGAAAACATTGTGCTTCCCCTTACTCTCGATGGCGAAAATGTTCGCGAGATGGAAAGACGTCTTTACGAAGTGACAGAAAAACTAGGGATTGCTCAAATTTTAAAAAAGCGAACGTATGAAATCTCTGGCGGACAAATGCAGCGTACAGCAATCGCACGAGCTATCATTCATCGTCCATCCCTTATTTTAGCCGACGAACCGACTGGAAACTTAGATTCCAAAGCTTCGAAAGATGTAATGGAAACACTGACGACCATCAATAAGGAAGATGGAGCAACTGCCTTAATGGTCACACATGATGCTGTCGCTGCAAGCTATTGTCATAGAGTTATTTTTATTAAAGATGGAAAACTTTACAACGAAATTTATCGCGGTGATAACCGTCAAACCTTTTTCCAAAAGATTATTGATATGCTTGCTTTGTTAGGAGGAGACAGCCGTGACCTTTCGACAGTTCGTCTATAGAAACATTGTTCGTAACAAGCGAACCTATGCCGCCTATTTTTTAAGCAGCGTCTTTTCTGTTTTAATTTTCTTTGTTTATGCCCTATTTATTTTTCATCCCGATATTAAAGAAGGTGTGAACGCAGCACTCGCCGTTCAATTAATGGCAGCTGCCGAAATCATTATGTATGTGTTTGCCTTCTTATTTGTGCTTTATTCTGTCAGCACGTTTTTAAAGGCACGAAAGCGTGAATTTGGCATTCTTATGATGCATGGAATGACTAGAAGCCAATTAAATCGCATGGTGTTTTTAGAAAATATGATGATTGGTATTGGAGCAATTGCCGTCGGGATTTGTATAGGGATTGTTACAGGGAAGCTTTTTTTATTAATTGGTTCGAAGATGATTAGCATTGCTCCTCTGCCCTTTTATTTATCCGAAAAGGCAATTATCCTTACAGTAGGAGCGTTCTTACTTCTATTCTTTAGTATTTCGTTATTTACGACGATTCTTGTACGAGTTAATAAATTAATTGATTTATTCCAAGCAGGAGAAAAACCGAAAACGGAACCAAAAGTATCCACTTTTCTATCTCTTCTCTCTGCGTTCTTACTCATCATCAGTTATTATTTAGCCGCTACTGCGACGATGCAAACCTTACTTTTTCGGATGTTGCCGGTCATCGGAATGACAATTGTCGGAACGTACTTTTTTTACACACAGCTATCGGTATTTATAACGAAAATGCTGCAAAAAAACCGGATGCTTGTTTGGAAAAGAACGAATTTAATTACGATTTCTAGTTTAGCGTACCGCTTAAAAGATAATGCAAGAATGTTTTTTATGGTTACCATTTTTTCAACGGTTGCCTTTTGCGCAGTTGGATCTCTTGTTTCTGTCAATGTAATGAATAAGCAATTCGATATGGATTATCCAGCCGAAATTAGTTATATCGCGCTAAATGATGAGACCTTTCATAAACAACAGCTACAGCAAATTGAAGGGGAATTACAAGAGAAGCGAGTAAGCTATACGACACATCAAGTCCCCATTAAATATATAGAAGTTGCTTCCTCAACTTCTCCATATCCTTCTGATAAGCTGACGATTGTTTCCTTTTCGGATTATCAAAAAATCTCTGAACAGGCAGGATATGAGTTTACAGAAAAGCCGCTGAAAGGAATAGAAACTTTGAATATGCGAACATCCACCTTCGAAGGCGGCTTCTCTAAACCTGTGATATACACGTTAAAGCAAGATCATCTACAACTTCATCCAAAGACCTATACAAAAAATGTTGTCCTGCCTTATCAGCTTGTATGGGATGAAGGCTTAGTAGTAAGTGATGAATTATTTACAAAGCTTTCCCCTGTAACGACAGGAACATATACCGGTTTTTATACGAAAGAACTTGAGAAAACAACAGGTATGATGGAAAACCTGGTCGAAAACGGAAAAAAATCACCTTCTAGTGATACCTCCTACTTCATGACGGTAAGCGGAACTTTGTATGAAAATCAAATGAGTATGTTCAAAATGATGTTATTTGTCGCCCTGCTTATTGGAGCTGTATTCTTTATTGCTGCAGGAAGCTTCTTATACTTCAGACTGTATGCTGATTTGGAATATGACAGCCGTCAATATTTAACGATTAAGAAAGTAGGGTTAACCGATCAAGAATTGAATAAAATTGTCACTCGTCAGCTTGCTTTACTGTTTTTCGTTCCTATTTTGGTTGCATTTGTCCATAGTGCTTTTGCCTTTACAGCCTTACAAAGCTTTTACGTATTATCTATCGCTACAGAAATGATGATTGTACTAGCTGGTTTTCTCATTGCTCAACTTGTTTATTTCTTCTTAATCCGTTATCGATATTTGAAAAACTTGAAAAAAGCGTTAATCTAAGCGTACATCCGAAGAGGCTGACTGAAAGGCATCTACTTTTCAACAGCCTCTTCTTTTTTTATAGAGATTACCTATATTTTTATTCACAAATTATCAATAAATAATTTTGTCAGTGTGACACATAATTCACTTTATACAGGGAAATATAAGTACAGTTCCATAAAAAATATGAAAGGGGAATCATTTATAATGACAAAAAAATGGTTTCTTACATTAATGAGTGCTTGTTTATCTATTATGATGCTAGCGGGGTGCAATAACGACAATAATAATGAAAATCCGCCTCCACAAGAAGACCAAAACAATATGGACCAAACTCCAACGGATGATAACGTAAATGATACAAATGATTTAAATGACAATGATGTAACTAACGATAATAATGGTGTAAATAACGGTAATGACGGCGGTAATAATGGTGATAACAATCTACCTGGTGTTGATGAAAATGATACAATGACTAAAGATGATGAAAATGATAACGTTACGGATTCAGAAGACATTGTTGAAGATCCAGAAGATATGACTGATCCAGATAATAAAGACGAATAATGTACAACTTTAGTGCCTGTCCTCTATACTAGATGCAGACACAAGAAAACCCTAAATAAAGGACTTATTTGTCCATTATTTAGGGTTTTCAAAAAGAATAAAGGAATATTCCTATTCAACACGTGTTGTATGTGTACGCTTCGCCATTTTTGAATCGTACGCGAATAAAGAACTAGAGTCATTATTAATTTGTTTTAATTTTTGAACAATACCATTAAATAGGGATTCTTCCTCTACTTGCTCATCGAGGAACCAATTTAAAAAGGAAATGGTTGCATATTCTTTTTCATCATGAGCAATATCAGAAAGATTATAGATTCGGCTCGTCACTTCTTTTTCATGTTCTAGTGCTTTTTCAAAAGCATCTAAAATAGATTCGTACTTATTATTTGGATGTTCAAAACCAGAAATAATCGCTTGTTCTCCACGATCATGGATGTAATTATAAATCTTCATTCCATGAGTTCTTTCTTCCTCGGCTTGAGCAAGGAAAAAACTCGAGAAACCATCATAATTTTCACTTTTACAGTAAGAAGCCATCGCAGTATAGACATGGGCAGAATAAAATTCATAGTTCATTTGATCAGTTAATGCTTCGTGTAAGTTACTCGATAACATTGTACTTGCGCTCTTATTTAACTTCGATAGCATAAGCAATCCCACCTTTTACTTGATAGACTGATTTTACTATAACAAGGTTCATATTACAATTATCGTTATATGTACTAAATAAAAACTATAAGCCAACTGGTAGTTTTCCGGATATTCTATTATAAAGAAAAGATAACTTTGTTTTCTTCTCTGAAAGACTTAAAAATAATTGCTTATTACGAGATTCTAAAGCTCGATCTAATTGAAAAGATACATTAAAATAATCAAGCATACAATCAATAATGGGCATAGTTTTATTAGAATGAATAGCTTCCTCTAGTTCCTTAGTCCACATATAGTCTTTTATTTTTTTATTAACACTTATTAAAACAAACCATCCAACTCCTACAACATATTTTCCCTTATTAGAAACTGTTAAAACATCTCCACATTGCAAAGTTTTTGAATGACTCACAAGATTCTCTTTTTTATAACCATACTCTAGACACTCTACCTTAATCCCATTTTCACTACTGACAATTAAATCCATCCTTTTACGCTCCTTCCAAGACACCTTAGAATAAAATCTCTATACATTCAACAAAATCTATTTTAAATACAGTTCTAATTTATTAATTGATAATCATTATTAATGATAATAATTATCGATTAATAATGCAACAAATAATGGAGAATTACTTGTTAATTTATGTTTTCAGACTATCGCCTGTTTTAGTGACAATCCATTATAGGCAAACTCATTCAATGATACCTAGCCTCCTATAAAGTTCGTGTTCCTCAGACCTGAGTTTGCTGCTCGCTCCCTTCATATTCTTCGTCATCACGAGCACCTACCTTGGCATTAAGCTAACCGCTCCCTCTGTCTTCACAGTTGGGAACTGTTACATCCATGCCTTGCGCACACCTAAAAATAGGCCAACCACAATGTGTGGTTGGCCTATTTGAATACTTATCTATTTACTCATAACAAAAACTAATGAACTTTATTAATTAGCACGTAATACTTTAGCAGGTACTTTCTTTTTACTGTATTTTTTTCCAACACCTAATTGCCCATAATCATTAGAACCCCACGACCATACTGTTCCATCTGAGGTTATCGCGACTGTATGCTCAGATCCTGCTTCTGCTTGAATCACTTTAGTCAGCGCTACTTTTACCGGTACGGCTGAATTGGCGCCATCTGACCATACATCATAAATTGAAGTTTCGGTACCGATGCCCAGCTTTCCGTATGTGTTTTCTCCCCATGTATATAAGCTTCCATCGTTAGCAACTGCAAGTGTATGTCTATATCCGCCGTCAGCTTGTTTGATTTGACTCAAATAACCTTCACCATCTTCTCCTAGAACTTTAGCTGGCTTATTTTGATAAGCACTTGTTTTAACAATCCCTAATTGGCTAGCATCATTAAAGCCCCACGACCATACCGTTCCATCTGATTTCACAGCAAGACTATAATAAGTACCTCCAGATACGGATTTCACTTTCGTTAATGATTTAACTTGATATGGTACTAAAACATTTTTCATTAAGCTAGATCCTGTTTTTCCATCTCCAATTTGATTCCGTTCATTATTCCCCCACGTCCAAATCGTCCCATCGCTCTTTACTGCAAGTGTATGATAACGCCCACCTGCAATCGCTGTTACCTTACTAAGCTTTGTTACTTTAACAGGATTTGTAATCGTTGCTGGAGAAGTCTTGCCAATTCCACCTTGACCATATGAGTTATTTCCCCATACCCATACAGTGCCATCTTTTTTTAAGGCAATCATATGCTCTTCACCGGCTGCGATGTCTACCACATTTTTGAGCGATTTAATTTGATACGGTGTAGATCTTGGATTAGACACACTGGCAAACGGATTCCCCCACATCCAAACCGTTCCGTCCTTTTTTAAAGCTAAAGAAAAATTATATCCGGCTGCAATATCTTTTACATTTTTAAGACCCTTCACCTGAACAGGAGTATATTGATTCTTTGTGTTCCCATTCCCTAATTGTCCTGTTTGGTTTTTACCAAAACTCCATACAGTTCCATTCTTTTTAAGCACAAGTGTATGACTGTCACCTGCTGCAACAGCTGTCCCAGCTATTCCTTTAATTGGTTTTACTGATTTACTCTTTACACTTACTTTGACTTTTACCGTTATTCCCTCATATTCTGCTGAAATCGTTGTTTGCCCAGCAGAAACTCCTTTTATTTTCCCTTTTGTTACACTCGCAATGGAGGTTTTTTCTGACTTCCATTTAGCAGCATTTGTAACTGTTTTCTTGCTATTATTAGAGTATTTTGCTGTAAGTGAAACAGATTTTGATTGACCGACATCCATGGATACAGATGATTGTGAAGAGATTAAGTCAACCACGCTTACCTCTTCATCAGGCAGTGTCGGATCTTCATCCGGTAATGTATCTGTTTGAACGACAAAGGTAAAATTAACTTTTGAAGATGAAGCTTCATTAATATGCACTTTCGCAAAATCCCCACTATCCAATTGAATCAAATATGTACTGCCTGATTTTACTTTTAGGCTTGTTAACGGGTAGCCCAATCCATCTGTTGGAAATGACACATCCGCTATATTTAGCGGTTCATCTAAGGGTTGTTTAGGCAGTTCAGCAATCTTTCTCGCCCCTATATCTCCATACTGATTAATGACAAAGTCGGCGATCGTTTTATCAGTTGTTATACGAGCTGAATCTAAATCAAACCCTCCATTTTTTAATACATCCCCACTCCATTCTAATGTATAGGGAAGTAGAGGTTCATACACTTCCTGTGTTTCTTCAGACCAATAAGTAAGATCTTCGGCAGCTTGAACCTTTAATGACGGAAGTAACATGAGAAAAGCAAACATACAAATAATAAAAACTAGCAAACTCTTTTTCTTCAAATACAATCCCTCCTTATAAGTAGAGCCAAAAGACTATATATGATACTTTTGGCACCTTCCAATTAAACACCTATAAATTTTATGAAGATTTTACCATGATATTCGTCGTTAGTCATTGCGAAAAAAAAGATTTAAATTGGCTACACAAACAAACCAATATTTAACAAAAATTAACTCCCCCTTTACACTCTCTTAAATCTCCCCCCTTATACTGAACATAACAACCTAGAGGAGGGCATACAGCTTGTCAATACTTCATAGAGTATCATTTGGGTTCTTGCTGTTATTCTTCATTTTAGGAACGACCGATGGTTCAATAGCTTCACTCCATCCGTCTATAGCCGCTGACTATACACACATTCAATTATTAGGATTGAATGATTTTCATGGCCAACTGGATAAATACCAAGATCTATCAGGAAATAAAGTAGGAGGCGCTGAATATTTAGCTGCCTATTTAAAAAAGTACAAACAAGAAAACGAACATACCCTCCTTGTTCATTCCGGTGATATGGTCGGCGGAAGCCCTCCTATATCCTCTTTACACCAAAATGAACCAACGATTGAATATCTAAACCTTCTAAACATTGATGTCGGAACACCTGGAAATCATGAATTTGATGAAGGGGTTCATGAAATGCAGCGGTTGATTAATGGAGAGGCAGGCGCTTTCTCAGGTTCAACTACCTCTTATTGTTCCGCTAATATAATCAATAAAAAAACGGGGAATCTATTGTTTCCTCCATATATAATCAAACAAATCAATGGGATAAATATTGGTTTTATCGGTGTAGTGACAACCGAAACGACGAAGTTTCTACTCCCGGAATACAAAGAAGAAATCGAAGTGATTGATGAGGTTCAAGCTATCAATCAAACAGCAGAAGTATTAAAGAAAAAAGGAATAACCTCCATTGTAGTGCTCGCCCATATCTCAGCTAAATCGGATAAGACAGGAGGAAATCCTCATGAAGATTTAGCCAAGATGGCTCCACAAATGGATGATGAAGTCGATGTAATATTCGGCGGTCATAATCATGCATACGCAAATACGATCGTAGACAATAAACTAATCGTTCAAGCTTACTCTTATGGAAAAGCTTTTTCAGAAGTAAAACTCACCATTAACCGTCACACAAAAGAGATTATTCACAAAGAAGCAACGATTATCCCCACTGTTCATCATAAAATCAAACCTGATCAAGAAACACTCACACTTTTAAAAAAATATAAAAAACGTATAGCCCCTTATATGAATAAAATAATAGGTAAAGCACCAAAAGAAATAACGAGGAAACAAAACGGCAACGGTGAATCTCCTTTGGCCAAAATAATCGCAGAATCTGGGCGTAACATATTGGGGACCGATATTGCTTTTTATCACCACGGCGGAATTCGAGCAAGCTTAAACGAAGGAATCATTACGAAAGAAGACCTTTATACTACCTTACCTTTTCATCATCGCTTCGTGAAGATTACCTTAACTGGAGAACAAATAAAAACAGCTTTAGAACAACAGTGGACTAAAGATGAGGAGAATAGATTGCAAGCTGTAGGATTAACTTATACTTGGAATAATACTGCCCCTGTCGGCAGCCGTATTATCACATTAAAAGACATTCATGGTAAGGAAATTCAATCCAAAAGGGCATATACGATTGCCATTAGCAATTATCTCGCTTCAGGTGGAGATGGCTTCACCGCCTTTACAAAAGGAAAACTAGTCGAAGATGGCCCATTAGCTGTAGATGCACTTGCGAGTTATTTACAACAGAGGTACCCTGCTGAAGTAGCCAAACACTAAAAATGATTTATAAATCAGCACTGATTCCCAAAGAACCTATAAGTTGGAGCAAGCACCTCTCAAGGTACCCGCTCTAACTTCTTTTCATTTCAACAATAACTTATCCACAAAATTATACACAAATTATACACAGTTCATTTTGTCACTGTGACTCATCATCTTTTTTCCATGGCGGGTCAGCGTATTGATGAAAGGCCTGGTTCAATTTATATATCCCCCATGGAATGAGCGAAGATAATATAGCGAGTATAAAAGTGGGAACTCGCTCCTCTATCCAGTGCAACATAATTGTTCAACTCCTCTCTATTTCACCATTTTAATGGACGCTCCAATTTGCCTTACGTCAACCCTTACTTGAACGTCAACCACACTTTTTGAAAAATAATTCTCTCCCTTATCCCATTCTTTATTTACTTGTTTCCATGTCTTATAATGTTCTTGCTTTAAATAAGCTCCTAATTCAAAGACATCAGCCTTGTACTTTTTTTGTACTTTATCAATAGCACCATTAATGATACGTTCTATTTCCTTAGCGGTTTTTTCTTCGATTTCAGATAATACCGATCGATTTTTTAAAGCTACGTCTCCGTACACTTCCCCCACATTGCCGTCCACATTAATTTTCACTGTAAATTTAATTTGATCTTTGTCAGAAACATCAGCCTCGATTTTACTTTTAGCACCTTTAATTTCAAAAGCAACAAGTTGGCCATTCATCAAAAATTCAAGTACGGCACTCTCAACCTTTTCTGTAATAAAATTAAGCCCTAGTGTTTCACTTTCATTAAGAGTGCCAATCATTTCTTGATTTTGAGAGTTAAACATAGCGGCTCCCAAAATGATTCCTTTATTGTCCTTAATAACAATTCTCGGTATAACAAAACTATTTCCCTTTAATAAGTAACTATGAACATCACCAATATTTATAGGTGGTAGAGAAGTACCATGTTTTACTATATTTTCACTTAGTGAATCAATAAACAAAACCGGCATTTTTTCATGTTGCGGATTAATTTCCAAAACCTTTCTCGCTTCCCCCTCGGCCACCATCACTTTTGCTACTCTCCTCATTTCATGGTCACGCACAAAAAAATCCATAGCATCCTTAAGATACCCTTTTCTTGCAAGTTCCTCTGACAGAACAATTAAATTAATATGTTCCAGATATGGTTTACGACTGGTCTCAGCAGCCATCTTTCTAGTAATTTGATGAATGGATGTTCCTTCTGCTGTAAGATTTAAGAATGGTTTTCCTTCTGATGCCCCTCCGCCCGATTGACCGCCTCCGCTACCACCTCCAATAAAATTTCCCGGCACAACAAATTGATAGGTTAACTTATACTTTTCCTTCCGCTCTTCCTCAGACATCTCCCCGACAGAATCATCCGTTTTCCCTTTAACCATATCAATGGCTGTACCAATCACAAACCCTCTTTCTTCGATTTCATTTTGATCCCAACACCCCGTCACCAAAAAGAGTAGACAAAAAATCGAGATACTTCTATATACCTTATCCATTCCCCTTTACCCCACGCATCATGGCGATCACAAGTAGAAGCAACGGCATGAACATGCTAAACCCAATCCCCAGGTAGCTAATCCATTCTCCAAATATAGAAGTCTCAACAAAATTCTGTGGTGACATAGCAATAATATAAATAAGTGGAGAAAGGAAAAAAATAAACGTCATTCGTTTTATCTTTTTAAAAATAGAAGCAAAGGCTAATAAAGTTACATCAAAGGACATCGAGGCCGTACTAAAGAGCGTAACAACCCAAATTGTGAAAAAGACTGATTCAAATCTCTCAAAGAATCCTCCTGGTATTTCCACACGTTTAGCTAGCTCTGCTGTTGGATAAAGTGTGTTTTCCGCAACCTCGACACCAAAAACTCCAACTACAAACACAAATACGAGTAAATATAAAAGTAATGGAATGGCCATGCCCATTATAGTGAATTTAATCGTATTCTTAGTTTCATTTATAAAAGCGTTGTAAAATAATAAAATTTCAAAACCTAAAAAGGAAAATATCGTTTCTTTTGAACCTCGTAGAATTTCACTCCAACCAGTGTGAAAGAAGGGCTTTGTGGTTTTAAATTCAAAAAAGCCTATATTCATTACAATTAAAAGCAAAATAATAAATAATATGATAGGTATAAACAAGAGGTTAAGACGAAGTATGACTGTACTTGGTCCAGAAACGGCATAAATAGTAACCAAGAAAAATACAAAACAGATAACTTCTGTAGGTGTCCGATCAAACAAATATAATTTTGATATTTCTGCAACAATCCTCATCTCATAACAAACAAAAAGCATCATGTATGAAGCAAATAAAAACGTTAAAATGGTTGCTATCGGCTTATTAATGATTAAACTTGTGAATTCATGAAGATTCTTTTTAGGAAATCGGCTTATCAACTTAGCTAATACCCCTGCAAAAAAAATAACAATCAATCCGCCAAGGCTAATTGAAATCCACCCATCTATTGAATGCGTAGCATTTGCGACTGTACGTGGGAGAGTAAGAACCCCAAATCCAATGACCATATTGGCAACACCTACTAGAACTTCTTTTCTACCTACCTCGCTGTCACCATATTCAAAGGAATTCATGAACTCTCATCTCCTTTACCTATTCTTGTGTCATCAAGCGTCTGCATATATTGCGGCCTTTTGGATATCGCAGTTATTGGGGCACGAATAGCCACGTCCTTCCAATCTCTATAAAATGCTGGTGCAAATGGCGTGGAATAAGGAATCCCAAAGCTTTTTAGCCTGGCAATATGAATGTTAATCATAATGTAAGTGAGAATAATTCCGTATAACCCAAAAATTCCAGCTGCAAGCATCGTACCAAACCGTAAAATTCGAAAGGCAATCCCTGCACCATATGAAGGAATGGCAAAGGAGGAAATAGCTGTAACTGCTACAGCCACAATCATAACCGGACTCACTAATCCAGCTTGTACAGCTGCCTCTCCGATGACTAACCCACCGACAATGCCAATCGTTTGCCCAATCGGTTTGGGTAATCGAATCCCCGCCTCACGGAGTAGCTCTAATGTAGCCTCCATCATCAGCGCTTCAATGATTGCTGGAAAGGGCACTCCCTCTCTCGCCCCGGCAATCGAAAAAGCTAACTTCGAAGGAATCATTCCTTGATGAAATGATACAAGCGCAATATAAAGAGCCGGTAAAAACACAGCAAAAAAAGCCGCTACATATCTCAGCATTCGAAGCAACGATCCAATAAGCCAACGCTCATAATAGTCTTCCTGCGATTGAAAGAGGGAAACAAATGTAGTCGGTGCAATTAATGCAAAAGGTGTACCATCTAAAAGAATAGCAACTTTTCCTTGTAAGATTGCGCTTGTTACCTTATCCGGCCTTTCAGTATGCAGCACCTGTGGAAAGGGTGACAAGGAACTATCCTCAATCCATTGTTCGATGGTCCCGCTTTCTGCAACCTCATCAATATCTATTGTCTTCAATCTTCTGTTAACCTCTGCTACTATATCTGGATGAACAATTCCTTCAACATAACAAACAACAAGGTCTCTTTTGGATCGCCGTCCCACCTTACTTGATTCAAGCCGTAGATTAGGATCCCTTACCTGTCTACGAACAAGCATTGTATTCGTACGAATATTCTCAGTAAACCCTTCCCTCGGACCCCTTACCAATGATTCCGTTTGAGGTTCGTCAATTCCGCGACTATCCCATCCCTTGCTTCCAACTAGTAATACTTTATCTGTTCCATTGATAAATAAAGCTGTATCACCAGACAAAATAGCAAGTAACACGTCATCCAATATATCTGCTATTTTAAGTTCATAAGTGGATAAAACCTCATTCTTCAATTTCTTCATTATTTCATCGCTAGAAGCCGGCACTTCCTTTTTGGCAGTCTGCATACCCAATTGAATATTTTTAATCAATTGGTCATTTATCAGATCCTTATCTACTAGTCCATCTATACAAACGATCGCGCACTTTTTTTCACTATCGCCTATTGTAAAAATTCTTTGGATAAAATCAGATGGTGCATTCAATATCCTTTTTATATTGTCAAGATTAGCATGGATATCTGTATAAATAGTACTAGGTATATCACTTTGCTTATCTTCAACATTTTGTTTTTGATATTTCAATCGCTTATTGAATACATGCCTTAACATTTTACATACCTCCAGAAAACGCAACAGAAAAACCAATTAAGAAACAAATTCTTCTAATAACTACTATTTTTACCGAAATAAATAATGTTATGTACGACCTCTCCCTGGCATTGATTAGATTAAAAATAGAGAGTTTCAAATTCATCTTGTTTTTGTATCCAAAGCAGCAAATGGCTCATCTATTAGTAATACAGTGGGATTATTTACAAGTGCTCCAGCCTTAGATACACGTTGATTAAACACTGTAGGCCTTACTGGACTTGATTAAACTATTGCTAGGAATATAGAGCGTATAATTGTTTTTTACGTTATAAATACCGTTACCAAAAATCGATTCCAACCATAATCTAATGATGAATCTATTTTTAACAGGAGTGATAGAATGTTTGATTATTCAGTGATTCAATTTATACAAACCTATGCTCATCAGCTGGACAAGCCACTTCAAATAGAGATTCTGAATCTTTATAAACGTTTTAAACAAGCCCCCAAATTTCTACAAAATCGGCTGGGACCTTTATTTATGCATACTGTGAAATTATCTGTCATTGTGGAATTTGAAGATATGGAATGTCAAAAGCAAAGTGTACAGCAGTTACAGCACTCCTTAACAACAAATACTCACTGCCAATTCAAAAATCAATTTTCTTCTGTACCTTGTTGTAGTGTAGACGTCACACTTGCCGCTTTAGCAGATTTGTTTAAAAGCCATTCGACGATTCGAAAAGTTCATTTAAATAGACAAGTACAAGCACTCCTTGATCATGCCATTCCTTCCGTTCAAGCAGATCATGTTGTCCGCAATAATAAACAATTAACCGGACAAGGAATCACAATCGCTGTTATCGACACAGGAGTTTATCCACATTCGGACCTTGAGGGAAGAATCGTTCATTTTGTAGACTTTATCAATCGACGATCCGCTCCTTATGATGATAATGGGCATGGAACGCATTGCGCTGGTGCCGCTGCTGGAAACGGAGCTGCTTCAGGCGGAAAGTATAAAGGATCAGCTCCCAAAGCTAATATTATCGGTATTAAAGTACTAGATCGTTTAGGAGCAGGTTCACTTGAAACGGTCATGCAAGGGGTTGAATGGTGTATAGAATACAACCGTAATCATCCAAACAACCCAATCCACGTTATCAGCTTATCTTTAGGAAGTCCTCCTCAGCGATTTAAAGAAGAAAATGCTGACCCAATGGTACAGGTAGTGGAAAGGGCTTGGCAAAGCGGCATCGTCGTATGTGTAGCAGCAGGTAACTCCGGTCCTAGGGACAGAACCATTGCAAGCCCAGGAATTAGCAATGAAGTCATTACGGTAGGTGCCCTTGATGATCGAAATACGCAGTATACACAGCAAGATGATGTTGCTGCTGATTTTTCTAGTAGAGGACCAACCCCTTACGGTGAAACAAAGCCAGATTTATTAGCTCCAGGAGTCAACATCATCTCCCTTCGTGCCCCAAATTCCTATTTAGATAGATCACAAAGTTCACGCCGCGTCCAATCCAACTATTTCTCCCTTTCCGGTACGTCCATGGCCACGCCTATTTGTGCAGGGATTGTTGCCTTAATGCTTGAATATTATCCACATCTAACTCCTAATGAGGTCAAAGAGAGATTAAAAAAAGGGACCGTTCAATGGAAAGACACCAACTCCAATCTTTATGGCGCAGGTTATATAAATGCCGAAAACTCCATTTAAAGAAAATTTGATAACTATATCAAATCGATACGCTCTAGAATAAAGCCTAAATAAAAAATCAGTACCTCTCCATAATGAGGTACTGATTTTTTTGATTAGGTTCCCCTTAATTCTGTAAGCTATCCAATGCTTGATTTAAGTCTTCCCAAAGATCTTCCCAGTTCTCCAAGCCGACCGAAAGGCGAATAAGCTGATTAGTAATTCCCATTGCCTCTCGCTTTTCGGAAGGCACACTGGAATGTGTCATCGTAGCTGGGTGCTGAATCAGTGTTTCAGCATCCCCAAGGCTGACGGCAATCTTAATGAGCTTTAGAGCATTTAATAGCTTTTGGGCATCCTTCTTTGTTCCTTTGATTTCAAATGAAATAATCCCTCCACCTTGCCTCATCTGCTTCTTCATAATCTCGTAATCCGGATGCTCTCGATCACCCGGATAGAAAACCTGTGCTACACTTGGGTGTTGCTTCAATTTATTAAATAGCTTCGCCGCATTTTCCGAATGACGGTCCATTCTAACGGGAAGTGTCTTTAGGCCTCGCAGCAGCAGCCAAGCATCGAAAGGCGAGATAATTCCACCAATATCTTTTTGAGTTGTCCTCGTTACTTTGTTAATGAATTCCTTTGAGCCAACAACAAGCCCAGCAACTACATCACCGTGCCCGCAAATATACTTTGTCGCACTGTGTAAAACAACATCACAGTCTAAGACAAGCGGCTGCTGAAGGTAAGGAGATGAGAACGTATTGTCCACGACAACGGCAATCCCATATTTCTTCGCCACTTTAACAACCATCGCAAGATCTATCATTTTCATTGTCGGATTAATCGGTGTTTCCACATAGATGCAGACAGTTTCCGGCCGAATGACTGCCTCTATCTGTTCCTCCGTTCGCATTTCAGAGAAATTATGCGTAATATTATATTTTTCCTCCATCAAATGTAAAAGGCCAAATGTACAGCCATACAAGCCTTGCGAGCAGATAATATGATCATTTGCTTTCGTGAGTGCAAGCAACACAGCAGACACAGCAGCCATTCCCGAGCCAAATGCAAGGCCTGCTTCGCCTCGCTCAAGCATAGCAATTCGATCTTCGAGTATTTTCACAGTTGGGTTGCCGAGCCTGGAATAGATATATCCCTCTTCCCCACCAGAAAACCGTCGCTCTCCTTGTTCAGCATGATCAAAAACAAATGTCGATGTTTGAAAAATCGGCGCAGCCAGACTCCCCATATATTGCTTCGGATCGTACCCCTCATGAATCACTGCAGTTTCAATATGCTTATAGAACTTATCCATTGCTCCCCCTCCTCTGCCTACTTCTATATATATGTTGAAATAACCAAAAGAAGAAATTCCCATAAGAGGTAGTTATACACAAAATAATCCACATTTTATCCACATATAATTATGTCACTGTGACTCAAAAAAGAAAGGATTAGATTCTTACTTTTATCCAAACTAAATATAGGAGTGTGCCAGCATGCCTAACTGATTTAGTACAACTACATTTATATTGTGAGGTACCTATTTATGAAATTTGCATGGCTTACAGCAATCTTACTATTCATTCAACCAGCGCATCCTTCAAACGATTTATTAATCACCCATCAAGGACAAACAATCGCTCATATCTCCCGCTCAGATTTTACGATTGCTTTACCGGATACGCCAATGGTGGACAGAGATAAATACAACCAACTGATTGAGGAAATAGACAAACAAGTATATAAAGCGCCTGTAGAAGCTGGAATTGACAATACAGGCAACATTATCCCTGGGCAAACAGGTTATAAATTATACAAAAAAATATTTGAGGAGCAATTTTATACCTCTTTTTTCAGCAGTGGAACAGCCAACATAGAAGTGCCCTTGCTCCCTATTCATCCAAGAGTAGACAGCGAGCTTCTTGCTCACATTCGCGTACAAAAAATTGGGCAATATGTGACTTACTTTAATAGTGCGAATAAAAACCGTACACAAAATATCTCACTGGCTGTAGAAGCTATTAATAATCATGTCGTTTTTCCTGGAGAGATCTTTTCATTTAACAAAGTCGTTGGTAACCGAACCGCAGAAAGAGGCTATTTACCAGCTCGCGTTATCGTCAAAGGAGAGTTTTCAGAAGGGATTGGAGGGGGGATTTGTCAAGTATCCTCCACTCTGTTCAATGCTATTGATCGCACAGGGATGGAGATTATGGAGCGTTATTCTCACAGTAGACGTGTTCCTTATGTTCCACCTGGTCGCGATGCTACAGTCAGTTGGTACGGTCCTGATTTTAGCTTTAAAAATAATTATAACCAACCGATTTTAATCCGAGCTATAAGATATGGAGGCCAAGTGATTATTACGATTTATTCCTCAGATGCCATTGATTATAAGGCAAGGAACATTCCTCAAGCTTCCTATCAATTATCTAAAGAAGTAAGCTGTTCGAGTGTTAATGCTTGTGAATAGCTGTCATAAGAAGCAGCTTTGGCTGATAGGCCATTCAAAGATGACTAGATTGGGCAAGAGAAATGATCCATAAGCTCTCCCTTGCCCAAAGGTACTAATTCTTTTATCCACAGAGTTATACACACATTATCCACAACTCTTTATGTCACTGTGACTTTTCAGTAAAAAAATCATTCAACGCTAGCTGTAAAGTGCCTTTGAATTCCGCTTGATGATTTATGCTGATGCCTAAACCTGTGAAGCTCCTCACAATTTCAGTCCGCATTCCTGTTATGATGAGTTTACACCCCATCATGGATATACCATCAATGATTTTTATAAAATTATTCGTTATTTCTTGTTCCATAGGGGTAATACCTGAGAGGTCGATAATTAATGTTTCTATATGATGAGTTTCGATTTCAGTGAGGACTTTATCTTGAATAGTGGAAATTCTTAAATAATCAATCATACCAATTAACGGTAAAATGCATATCTTATCATTAATAGGAATAATAGGAACAGAAAGATTCTCTACTAGATTTCGTTGCTTATCTAGTAATTCATCTTTGTACGTAGAATAACTGATAAAAAAGTAAGTAAGAAATAAATCAATCGATTTATTTATACTTTTTTCCAACATAAAAAATGTGACCCGATCCACTTCCGTTTTATTTAGTAAATCAAAATGATATAAGAAATCCCATAAAGTTCGTCGAATTGCCTGAATCCATTCTAACTTGAAGGCAAGTGTTAATGAATATTTGGCCCATGCTACCCCTTCTTGCTTAGCAAAAGAAATTAATTCATGTTCTCGTTCTTCTACAACAAATAATACAAGCTTGTGTGCATTATCTAAAAGGTTTATATTTCCAATTTGGCGTATTTCTTCAATTTTTCCTTTTACATTAATGGCTTCTTCTAACAATCTCTCTTCAAAGACTTTTCGATTTTCAAAGAAGAAGTTTTTAATACAATAATTTTCTTCAAATTTTAAATTCAAATTTTTAACTCCTTGGTTACATTTTTTATTAAGTTGAGGAATCTTAATTGTAAATGTTGTCCCTTGATTTTCCTCACTATCAACGACGATTCTCCCGCCATGTTGATAAATAACAGAAAACACTTGAGTCAGCCCCAAACCAGTACCTAAATCCTTGGTTGTAAAAAAAGGAGTTCCAAGTAAGTCTAATTTATCTTTTGGAATTCCAACTCCTGTATCTTGAATGGTAACGATTACCTCATTATTCACTGATTCATGCATAATCATTAATGTTCCTTCTCCATCCATTGATTCAAAGGCATTTTTAATAAGATTAAAAAATGCCTTTTTAAATTGACTTTTCTTTCCAACAATCGTTACATCATTATTTTTAAAATCTGTGATGATTGTAATATCGTACATTTTATCTTGAAATAAATTTAGAATAGATTCTAGTTCTACTGATAAATGAATGGTTTGATACTCTTCAAATTCCAAATCAGGCTTAGAAACTTGAAGCAGATTATTTAATGTTGTTAAGGCGTTATCTAATTCCGAGTGAGCAATATCTATATACTGGTTACTGCTTTCTTGCTGCAGCAATTGTAAAAAACCTTTTACTGCTGTTAATGGATTCTTAACCTCATGGGCAATTCCTGCTGCAATCTTACCTACTGATGCCAACTGCCTTAAATGAGCATTGCTCTCTGATTCCATTGGTGTAATCTGGTCCGGTTTCATTTTCATTATTACTCCCTTCTATTCACAATCAAGTTAGCAGAACAAAAATTCAAAATATTGTAAAAACTTAACCATAAACATATACTACCAAAAACTATAGTAAAAACAAATTATTAGCCATGTTTTTGGAAATAATTATGAAAAATATCCCCTCAGATTAAAAAGTGAGTATCATTAACCATTAGCTTCTGTTCTTCACTCATGTCAAAAGTACAACCTTTATGGATACTGTAAAGACTCAAAAGGTTTACTATATCAAAAAAAGAGACAGGAATCATTCCCTGTCTCTCATACATCTACATCTTCATTACTCGTGGAAATTCGTACCATCTGTCGTTGCTTTAATGATGCCTGCGCGAATAACAAAGTCACCGAAGTGCTCTCCTTCTTGGCGCTCTTTCGCATAGCGAGGAAGCAGCACACGTAGTTCATTTAAAATTTCTTCTTCACCGATGTTTTCGCGATGCATTTTACTTAAACGGCTGCCATCAAAAGCTGCACCGAGATACATATTGTATTTGCCTGGTGCCTTACCGATAAAGCCGATTTCACCTAGCGCATGACGTGCACATCCGTTCGGGCATCCTGTCATACGAATCGTGATTTCTTCATCGCGAAGACCATTTTCATCCACGATTTCTTCAATCTTATCAATCAATCTTGGTAAATAGCGTTCCGCTTCCGCCATCGCTAAACCACATGTTGGTAAAGACACGCAAGCTATGGAGCTGCGGCGTAATGCTGAATATTGTTTTCCTTCTGTTAATCCGTATTTTTCAACTAATTCGTTGATTTGTTTCTTTTTCTGACTTGATACATTTCCAATGATTAAGTTTTGATTACTTGTTAAACGGAAATCCCCTTTATGAATCTTAGCAATTTCACGTAAACCAGTTTTTAGCTTGTAATCATCAAAATCAGCAACACGGCCACCTTCAATGAACAATGTTAAATGCCATTTTCCTTGGATACCTTTCACCCAGCCATAACGATCGCCATTACGGTCAAAATGATAAGGCTTCGCTTCATCCAAGCTCCAGCCAAGACGTTGTTCTAGCTCATCTTTGACTGTTTGTAAACCAAGGCGGTCCACCGTATACTTGAAGCGAGCATTTTTACGAACAGAACGGTTTCCGTAATCACGCTGAATCGTAATCACTTTCTCTGCTACATCGTAAATTTGATTTGGCTTACAGAAACCAATTACTTTAGAAAGCTGTGGATATGTTGCTTTATCACCATGAGTCATACCCATACCGCCGCCGATTGCTACGTTAAAGCCGACAAGCTTGCCGTCTTCAACAATAGCAATGAAGCCAAGATCCTGTGAAAAGACATCTACGTCATTGGATGGAGGAACGGCAATCCCGATTTTAAACTTTCTCGGTAAGTAAAGCGGTCCGTACATTGGCTCGACTTCTTCTACTTCCGGTGTGCCAGCTACTTTTTCTTCATCAAGCCAAATTTCATGATAAGCTCTTGTGCGTGGCAATAAATCATCACTCAATTTTTTAGACCATTCATATACTTCTGCATGGACTTCAGATTGATATGGATTTGAAGCACACATCACGTTTCGGTTCACATCGCCGCATGCTGCAATCGTGTCTAAAAGAGCCGCATTGATTTCCTGAATCGTTTTTTTCATATTCCATTTTAAAATTCCATGCATTTGAAATGTTTCTCGTGTAGTCAATTTCAACGTGCCGTTACCGTATTTATCGGCAAGCTCATCCATAACAAGCCATTGTTCCGGTGTAGACACACCACCTGCCATACGAACACGCAGCATGAATTGATACGCTGGTTCAAGTTTTTGCTTTTGACGCTCATTACGAAGATCACGATCATCCTGTAAGTAACTGCCATGATGTTTCATCAAGCGGTTATCATCTTCAGGAATTCCCGAGCTAAGTCGATCTAACATTTGTTCTTTCAGCGTACCGCGCAAATAGTCACTTCTCTCTTTAATGCCTTCTACATCACTTGGCGGTCCCTCGGGTGCTTTTAAAATTTGATTCACCATCTAGAAAAAACTCCTTTCAATAAACAATCAGTATACATCACGTTGGTAACGTTTTTGTTGCTGCATATCCGTTAAATATTGTACAGCTTCTTCACGGCTCATGCCGCCTTCTTTTTCAATAATCTCAAGTAAAGTGTTATGGACATCATGTGCCATGTTTTTCTCATCTCCGCAAATGTAGACAGCTGCTCCTTCTTGAAGCCATTCGAACAATTCTTTACTATGTTCAAGCAGGCGGTGCTGTACATACACTTTTTCATCCGTATCACGCGAAAATGCGACATCCATTTTTGTCAGTACACCATCTTGCAACCATCTTTGCCATTCCGTTTGGTAAAGGAAATCTGTTACGAAGTGCTGATCTCCGAAGAACATCCATGATTTCCCTTCAGCACCAATTTCCTCACGCTCCTGCATAAAAGATCTAAACGGTGCAACACCTGTTCCTGGTCCAATCATAATAACTGGCGTATCTGGATTAGCTGGTAGCTTAAAGTTTTGATTATGCTGAACATAGATTGGCAGAGTATCTCCTGGCTGCAAACGTTCTGCACATAAAATCGAGCAAACACCATTTCGTTCACGTCCATGTGCCTCGTAACGAACCGCACCAATCGTTAAGTGCACTTCATCTGGATTCGCAGCTAAGCTGCTCGAAATGGAATACAGACGAGCTGGAATTTTCCGAAGAATCGAGATAAATTTCTGTGCAGGTATACCTGATAGATTAAAATCACGAACAACATCAAGTAAATCGCGTCCTTCAAGATACGCTTTTACTTTTTCTTCATTTCCTGGTGATACAAGCCCATGTAAATCTTCATCTGTTGAAATCTCGGCTACCTGCCCAAGAAGCGGTTTTGTTAAAACAGTAATTTCAAAGTAAGAAGTAAGTGCTTCTTTAAGCGGACGGACCTCTCCCTGTTTATTAACCGTTACCTTTTCTTCCGAATCCCACTTCATTTCCCCAAGAAGTGCTTCTACAAGAGCTGGATCATTTTCCGGATACACACCAAGGGTATCTCCCGGTTCAAATGTCAGTCCAGATCCTTCAAGTGATAATTCAAGGTGGCGTGTTTCTTTATTCGAGCCACGGCCATTTAAATTGATATTTTCGAGTACTTCCGCTTTGAACGGATTTGTTCGAGAGTAGACCGATTCACCTGTTGGAGATGCTGCTGCCTGAACAGGAGCAGCACTTCCGCCCTGCGCTTCACTTAGGCTGACCAAAACTCCTTCAAGCCATTCCGCTGCCGGCTCATCATAGTCAAGATCGCAATCAAAGCGTGGGTAAAGTCGTGTACCACCAAGCTCTGCTAAGCGTTGATCAAAATCTTTTCCTGTTTGACAAAATAATTCATAAGAACTATCTCCAAGAGCCAAAACAGAAAAGTTAAGATTGTCGAGCTTTGGCGCACGTTTACTATATAAAAATTCATGGAACGATATCGCGTTATCCGGCGGTTCTCCTTCTCCATGTGTACTTGCTACAATAAGAAGATTTTGAATTTTCTTCAAATTATTCGGCTTAAAATCACTCATCGCTGAGACAGTTACTTGGAAGCCGCTCTCCGTAAGTTTCTTGCCCGCATTTTTCGCAAGTCCTTGCGCGTTTCCACTTTGTGAGCCATAAAGAATGGTCACTTCTTTAGAAATTGCCGGAGCGGCACTTTGAGCTTTGGCCTCTTCTACCGGTGCTCCAGCTGTTCCTGGAACAGCAGCAGCCATATAACCGCTCAACCAATTTTTTTGTGTTTCTGTCAAAGTTGGCAGAAGACGGTTAAGGAGCTCCGCCTGCTCCTGATTAAACGGACTGTTCATTACCTGAATTTGCAACGATATCCACCTCACAAAAGAATATATGCTTTTTAGTACGTTGTTTACTGACTAGTTTTAACAAAATTCAACATTAACCTTCTAGTAAAAAATACTTACTATCATTTCCTTAATATACCAACATAATCTTTATAGGTTAAGTCGGTTTTTATGTTATATAACCCATTATACCATTCTTATATAACGTTTCCTATTTAATTTTTTCTTTCAATTGCCCTCCCAGCTAAAACGCTTCCTAAAAAAATCCTAATTGAAGTTTACAGCAAGATAAGGGATTAGTAAAATATATATAAATTATTGCAACTATTAAGATTATTAATAATAAGGTGGGTTTCTTGTGTATTATGATGCATTAAAAACATTTGTAACTCTTGTAGAAGTTAAAAATTTCACCAAAACAGCTGAAACCCTTCGTATGTCGCAACCAAGTGTCAGCTTACACATTAAAAATCTTGAAAAAGAATTTCAAACTAAATTATTTCTACGTTCTCCGAAATTGTTGAAAATTACTCCAACTGGTGAAATTTTGTACGACCGTGCCAAGCAAATCATCACAATTTACGAGCAAACTAAACAAGACATTCTTGAACAGCATAACTCCATCAAAGGAGAATTAAAAATAGGAGCCAGTTTTACAATCGGTGAATATATATTGCCTTCCTTACTTTTTGACCTTCAAAAAAATTATCCTGAGCTTGAACTTCATGTTGTTATTGGAAATACAAGAGAAATCATTCAATCTGTTCGCTTGTATCAAGTAGATATTGGTTTGATTGAAGGCCAAACAAATGAAAAGGAGCTTTCCGTACACGCTTTTATGCAAGATGAGCTCTTTATTGTTTCCTCCAACAATCATAAGCTCGCTTGTAAAGACGAAGTTACAGTAGCTGATCTTCAAGATCAAGCATGGATAACAAGAGAAGTTGGATCAGGGACACGTGAATATCTGAACCACGTCATTCGTTCAAATGGTTTGAAAGTTAAATCACTCCTTACTATAAGCAGTAATCAGGGAATTAAAGAAACGCTTATGAATGGCATGGGCCTCTCTCTCTTATCCCATAGTGTCATTGAAAAAGACGTACAGCATAGGAATCTGTCCATTATTCAATTGAAAAATCAATCCTTTACTAGAACGCTTTCCTATGTGTATTCTCCTATCATACAAGATAAAAAAAATGTTAGATTATTTATCAATGCTTTAAATAACAAATGGCCTTATAAAGCCCAATCAACCAATTGAACTCATTTAATAACACCTTATGAAAAGAAGCTAATGAACAGCCTGTATGCAGCGATTCATTAGCTTCTTTTCATTCTAAGTGAAATACCCTTCATGGACTTTTTCGTTCAAAAAATCTGTAACCCTAACCCTTGTCATTACATTCCACCTAGTCCAGCAAACATGCCGCTGATAACCGCCATTCCAATTTGGAAAAGAAAAAACACAATCGCAACAGTCCAAGAAAGACCTTTAGACAAACGCGCTACCTTGTTCAAGCCAATTCCGGTCAAAATAAGACTCCAAATCGTAAATACTTCGATAGCTCCTAATACGTAAGACTCTGAATTAAGCAGCCCTGCCAAACTCGTTACATAAATTTCCGGATTGCCGCCTATAAGAAAACGAACAAGTCCATTTAGTAATGCACCAAGTGCCACTATAAGACAAATATATGTATTCATCGAGAAAAGCTGTTTAAACGTAACATCTGATTGAGCAATCTTCGCAATAATTAAGATAATTACACTACTAATCAAGACAGAGATAATAGGCGTAAATAGTCCCATCACAATACCCAATACAATCGTAAAAATCTCCATTAATACTTGTCCTTCTGCCGGTATACCCTCACCAATAAGACTAGCCGTGTCCATCGCCATCATCGTCAAAACGGTTCCAACTGTAAAAATCGTTGTTATAATCAGCATAGCCAACCAAATTTTTGGATGTTGCCGGATTCTCTCCAATTGCTCTCCGGGGCTTCCAATCATTCCGAATAAGGATGGCTTCAACTGTGCCCCCTTATTCACATTTTCCAATTGCTCCTCCATATCAAACACTCCTTTATTAACCAGCTTCCTAAGTTTATACGAATTTAGCATAAAAAGGTTTCAATCCCTTTAATTTCAGTGTGTCAATCTTTAAAAGAAGAGGTTCACTCAAAAAAGTCCATTCATCATGTCCTTTTAGAGTGAACCTCTTCTTTGAATTCCCTATATGAGGTGAAACTTCCATCAGTGGGAGTTTTCCTTTATCCCCACTGATGGTTAATCATGTTCCACGGGCAGTTGTCTCCTAACTATCTTCTTTGTTTCCTCATAAGTTTGAGGTGGTAGGCTTACTGTCCGTTAAGTGTGGGATAAAATTACATGCAAAATACTTCAACTTCACAACGAGGGCTATATTGAGTTCCCTCTTCCTTCTCTACCTTGTTTAGAGTTACGATTTGCCCCTTTCATTGGATCTTCTCCAGCAGCAAATTCAACCGTATAGTCCGCTTCCTCAATGTTTTTCTTCGGTGTTTTACTATATTTCTCTACAGCGTTTCTTTCAGCTTTTCGCTTAACCATCTAATCAATCCCCTTTCTGATGTAATCCATACACCAATAGTTTCTCCACTCCGTCCTAGAATATGAATCATTTCTCAATTAATACAAGACGTGATAGTTATTGATACATGCATAAGCTTGCCATAAAAAAAACCCTTCCTTTCAAAACTCAAAAGAAGAGTAAAATGACAAAACCATCAAATATCTAAAAAGTTAAGTTCTCTAACTAACCTTTATCAATGTAAAAAAATAATTGCTCCCTATTATTAGGTTTATATAAATCATTCAATAAATTATCTAATCTATGACTGAGCTCTATTGTATCAGGGTGTGTTAAGCCAAAGCCTATGCCAGTTAGTACCATATT
The DNA here is from genome assembly GCF_004006295.1 of Peribacillus asahii. NCBI lineage: Bacteria > Bacillati > Bacillota > Bacilli > Caryophanales > Bacillaceae > Peribacillus > Peribacillus asahii. The sequence continues at coordinate 640,674 of NZ_CP026095.1, read as the reverse complement.
TTTTCTTGTTACTTCAATCTCTTCTATTAGTTCTCTATTTGATAATTCCCCAATCATAGTACACCCCGCCCTTATAAATTATATAAACCATTAATTTATGTAAAGTTAATCATTTTTACCATTTTTAAACATTATATACGAAAAACAAAGTGATTTGAAAGAGTTTCTATATAAATGATAACGATAATTCGAAATATTTTGAAAATCCAGATAATTTCCAGTGATAGAAAGGCTATATTCCATTTTGATTGAACGACAGCTATTCATTAAAGCACCCAATTGCACAACAAAAAAACCCTGCATATTTAACACAGGGTTTTTGATTAAACTCTATTCACGCTACAACAGTTATTTATAGTGCTTTCACAGCCAAATTCTGACCAAGTGACTAATTATCAGTAAAGAATGAGAAAAACCTTTACTAATAGTAAGTTTAGTTTATTTCTAGCAAACTACTAATTCTTTTTTCTTTTTCTCTAACAATGGGAATGACCTTTTCACCAAATGCTCTTAGGTCTTCTTCATAGTGAAGAAACCCTGTAAGTACGATATCAACGCCAATTTTTTTCAATTCAAGGATGCGGTCAGCCACTTGTTCAGCCGTTCCAATGAGTCCTGTTTTAAAACCGTCATTATATTGTACAAGATCTTCAAAAGTGGATTCCGCCCACATCCCTTTTCCTTCAGGCGAGGCTGCCCCCGCGGTTTGAACTGAGCTTCTGAATCCTTCAACCGCTTCTTTATGCGCATTTTCCACAATATCGCGTAACACTTGTCTTGCCTCTTCTTCTGTATCACGGACAATGACGAAACCATTAACCCCAAACTGGATGTCACCTTTACCGCTAGCCTTTCTCAATGCTTTTACTTCATCAATTTGTTCCTTAATTTTTTCAAGGGAGCCCCCATTCATAAAATATACATCGGAAACGCGTCCAGCCATTTCTTTGGCTGCTTTAGAATTCCCTCCTTGAAAGATTTTTGGCGGATTAATAGGTTTGGGCTTTAATGGTGCATCATTCAATCGGTAAAAATCCCCTCGATAATTCGCCTTTTCTTTTGTCCACATTTCTTGAAGAACTTCGATAAATTCTTCAGAGCGGCGATAGCGTTCATCATGATCCAACCACGGTTCTCCGTAGCCCTGAAATTCACCTTTAAACCAGCCGCTGACAATATTAATAGCAGCACGACCATTGCTAATATGATCAATCGTTGAGATAATTTTCGCTATAACTCCTGGATGCCATAGACCCGGTAGAACAGCTGTAATAATGTTCAATTTTTCTGTTGAAGCGGCAAGTGCAGAAGCAAGCGCAGAAGCCTCTAATTGATTTTCAGCGCCATAGCTTGCGAAAAACCTTGTTTGCAATAGGACATAATCGAAGCCAATTTCTTCAGCAATTTGAGCGTAGCGCTTATTATCTTCAAATGACCAGCCTGTTTTTTGTGGTAATTGAGAGACGACTAGACCTCCACTAACGTTTGGCGCCCAATAAGCAAATTGTAAACTCATAATAGTTCCTCCTTCATTTTTAGAATAAAAAAGAGACTCACATCAGAATCCTTAGCGAAAGGAATCAACATGAGCCTCTGGTGGTCCAGTAAGCAATATTTATTCAACTTGTTAAATAGACATAGGATTGTTGATTTTTGGCTCCTAGATAGGAGAATGTGAGAAAATCAAATTGGATTTATATACAACCTCTAGCTTCTAGCAGACTAATTCTATTTCATAGGCCTGTTATTTAACAACGGCTGGTTTAATATCCCCACCGAATGGACTAAGGAATGTTCGTTGGTTCGACGTATCCTTTCTTTCTATTGGAAGTTTAGGGAATAATAATTCGGCTGTTGTATAGGCTTCTTCTAAATGTGGATAACCTGATAGAATAAACGTTTCGATGCCTAAATCGGCGTATTCTTTTATACGTGCAGCAACCGTATCGGGATCGCCTACAAGTGCTGTACCTGCACCTGTTCGCACCAATCCTACTCCGGCCCATAAATTTGGACTCACTTCTAGTTGAGCACGGTCTCCTTCATGCAGACTCGTCATTAAGCGTTGACCTTCTGAATCCATACGCTTAAATACTTTTTGCGCTTGTGCAATGGTTTCGTCATCCACGTGTTCAATGAGCTTATTAGCCGCTTCCCATGCTTCCTCTTCCGTTGGACGTACAATGACGTGTAGTCGTATGCCAAATTTTAATGTTCTTCCTTGCGTTGCTGCGAGCTCACGCATTTTATTAATTTTTTCCTCCACCTTAGCTGGCGGCTCACCCCATGTTAAATATACATCGACATGCTCTGCAGCCACATCCATTGCAACGGGTGAAGAGCCTCCGAAGTATAATGGCGGATATGGTTTTTGAATCGTAGGGTATGGTAATTGACCCCCTTCGATTTGTAAATACTCTCCTTTTAAATTGACTTCTTCTTCTGTAAATAATTGACGCCAAATTTTTAAAAACTCATCTGTTAACTCATAGCGTTCGTCGTGATCTAAAAATACACCTTCTCCTGCCAGTTCTATTGGGTCACCCCCAGCAACAACATTAATTAATAATCGACCATCAGAAAATCGATCTAATGTTGCAGACATACGTGCCGCAAAGCTTGGTGACATTAAACCCGGGCGTACCGCTACTAGATACTTTAGATTTTTTGTTACAGGTACGAGTGTCGAGGCGACAATAAATCCTTCTTCACACGTTTTTCCCGTTGGAATTAAAACACCTGTATAGCCTAAATCATCTACTGCTTCTGCAATTTGCTTACAATAGTTATATGTTGCGGGACGTGAACCTTCATTATTATTTAATTGGCGAAAGTCACCATTCGTCGGGATAAACCAAAAGATTTCCATTAACACTTCCTCCTTATGAATACGCTGAAATTTCTGGGTATTGGTTATTTAAAGTATACTGACCAAGATCACGAATTTTATAGTCAATCGGGTCATGTAATGTATGGGTACGTACATTACGCCAGTAGCGATCAAAGTTATATTGCGCTGAAGTTGCCCGAGCCCCCATCATTTGGAACACCCGACTTGTCACATCAAGCGCCGTTTGTACGACTTGCACTTTCGCAGTGGCAACAGCGATACTACATTCCCCACGCTGTTCTTCCGTAATGCTAGTTTTTAGCGCCCATGTATTTTCCAATATCTCATTAGAAATATGTACAAGAGCATCCGCAGCCTTCAATTGGACAAATAAGTCACCGTAGTGATAAATGTTGTACGGATCATTTATTGCTGCATCAACATGAGATGTCACCCACGGACGCGTCTTCGTTTTTGTATAGTCTTTGGCAGCTGCAAACGCACCTTCAGCTGTCCCAAGTAAAACGTGAATCAAAATAGACTGAGCAATATGCGTACGTACTGTAGCGAATAAGTTGCTATCAGTCGCTTCGTAAGCATCAAGTACCTCTGTATCATGTACAATTACATGTTCAAAGGTCACAGAACCACTATCCGTCTGACGCTGTCCAAAGCTATCCCAATCATGCCCCAACAAAATACCTCCGCGATTTGTCGGAATGACAGCAATTAAGACACCAGAACCGTCATCCTTTTGAGCAGAAATGAGTAACCTATCTGAATCTGCTGCACCAGAGCAAAAGCTTTTTTGACCATTAATGATCCATCCGTTATCTCCCTTTGTAGCAGTTACATGAGTATCAAGAGGATTAAACGCATTCCCCCAGAAATAATTGTTTTCTGCTGTTTCCTTTGTAAACTGCTCAACTTGTTCTGGTGTACCATATAGCTCAACGGAAGCAAGACATAAAAAATGATAACCAAATAAATGAGCTACCGAACTATCTACTTTAGCCATTTCACGTGTAATACGTAAAACTCTTTTCCAATTCTCTCCGTAACCACCGTATTTTTTAGGGGCTGTTAAACGGAGTAACCCACTGTGACGAATGAGGTCACGCTCCTCTTTCGCAGTACCGCCACGCTTATCTCGTTCGCTTGCTGTTTTTGCAAATTCTTCTGTTAATGATTTCACTATATCTTGTAGTTTTTGTGCTTTTTCAATTAGCATGGAAACCCCTTCCCTCTTATGCAAAAGTCCTTGTCATTTCATATCAATAGGACCTTCAATTGTCTAACTAGCTACATAATACACACTATATATATGGACTAACTAGGAATTGTAGCTATAGTAGTTCCTAATTTTCTTGTAACACCTCATTTGCTTGATACCAAAAATCTTCTAGCTTTCTTGTCAAACCACCTGGTCCAAATTTTACCTTTGCTTCATCCGTACAACTAAAAATCATAAATCGCAACATAACTTTTCTTCTATTCAAAATATTAGTTAATCCTCTATTATAAAACCAAAGGTCAATCGTATTATAAATTCCTTTATTCAGAGAAAAATGTTGTTCGCAAAATTGAGTGAATTTCAAATCAGGTACATGACAAACTTTTTCAAACTTATCCATAATTTCCTCTTCCCATATGTTATTTAAGTAAATGAAATTGCTTACGAGCATAAAATTTATCAGCCTTTAATTGAGAAATTAGATCTTGTAATTGGTTAAACTTTTTCTCCTTTCGAATATAAAACATTATTTCCACTGTTAAAATTTCATCATAAATATATTCATTAAAATCGATGATATGAACTTCGATTGTTTGATGGTTACCATCGTTAAAAGAAGGGCGATTCCCAACGTTCATCATACCTAAATATTTTTTTGACTGATAATACACGTATACACCATAAACTCCACTTTCTAAGAAGACATTGTTTGCAATATTCAAATTGGCTGTCGGAAACCCTATCGTTCTTCCGAGCTGCTTCCCTTTCTCAACCTGGCCAACAATAAAATGATCAACATACTGACGTAATGCGTTCATATGAACCTCCTTGTGAAAATGTTTTATAAAAAAGACAGAGGCCTCCTAAGCAAATACTTAGAAAGCCTCTAGTTGTCTAGTCGGTCTAATATTATATTTGTTAATACTATAATACCTATTATTCCTAGTAGTCAAGTGTATTTTACAGAAAAATTTGAATTTATTTAAATTTAAAACATGAAAAAAGGATAAGCTATATAAAGTCACTAATCATATAATTGCATAAGCGGAAAACAAAAAAACTGCACTTCAATGGTTAGTCGATTCTAACCATTGAAGTGCAATTCCATCGCAGATTAAGAAGATTTCTTCTTTATGCTGCTTTGTTAATATCTATTGTTTTTCCTTCTTTACGCCACTCTTTAAATTCAGCCGCTGCTGTGAACAGTACGTCTGTAGATGAGTTAAGTGCCGTTTCAAAAGAGTCTTGTAAAACACCGATGATAAAGCCTACTCCAACTACCTGCATAGCAATCTCAGCTGGGATTCCAAATAAGCTGCATGCTAGAGGAATCAGTAATAAAGATCCACCAGCAACTCCTGAAGCACCGCAAGCACATACAGCTGACAATACGCTAAGAATGATTGCTGTAGGGATGTCCACTTGAATACCAAGTGTATGAACCGCTGCAAGTGTCAAAACAGAAATAGTAACAGCAGCACCAGCCATATTGATGGTTGCGCCTAATGGAATGGATACTGAATAACTATCCTTATTCAAACCTAGATTTTCACATAATCTCATATTGACAGGAATATTAGAAGCTGAGCTACGTGTAAAGAATGCTGTAATGGCGCTTTCCTTTAAGCACTTAAAAACAAGCGGGTAAGGATTTTGTTTTATATAGACAAACACAATGATTGGGTTGATAACCAACGCCACAAAGAGCATACAGCCAATTAAAATAGCAAGCAATTTCCCATAGCCTAGTAACGCCTCAAGTCCATTTGCAGTAATAGACTCAAATACTAGACCCATGATTCCTAATGGCGCCAACTTAATAACCCATGTAACCAATTTCGAAACAGCATCTGAAAAATTAGCAATCATCGTTTTTGTCGTATCAGCGGCACTTCTTAAAGCCAAACCAAGAAGTATCGCCCAAGCTAAAATACCGATGTAGTTCGCATTAGAGATTGCACTAACTGGATTATCAACAACGCTCAGCAGTAATGATTTGAGAACCTCTACAACACCGCTAGGAGGCGTCACACCCTCAGCACCCTTTGTAAGTGTTAACCCTACAGGAAAAATAAAACTTACAATAACAGCGATTAATCCAGCTAAAAAAGTTCCTAACAGGTATAAGAAAATAACGGATTTCATATTCGTTTTGTGACCACTCTTATGTTGAGCGATGGCCGACATAACCAAGAAGAGTACCAACACAGGTGCAATCGCTTTCAGAGCACCTACAAATAAAGAGCCTAAAAGTGCAACAGGTTTTGCTGCTTCTGGAATCGTTATAGCCAAGATAATACCAATAACCAAACCTACAATTATTTGTTTTACCAGACCCAATTGACCCCACTTTTTCAATATGCTTTTCATAAATGTTCCCCCACTAGTCTAAGATAAAATTGTAGCGTTTTTAATATTGAGCTATTCCTTTCTCATAACCTTGCGATAGAATTAAACCTATTACAAAAAAGATACAACCGAATACAATAAATGGCTTTTATTAGATATGTACCAACCCTAGTCCTAGAGTTTGGCTTTTGATTTTCGCCTTTGGTGCTCTTTCAGAGTCCCTCCAAAGGGTCTATCTCTAATAGAGGTCAATTATTCATTAGGCCCTGTTATAGGACACTGTTTAATAAAGTCATTCATTAAATAAGCTTTTAGCTGATTCATTTCTTCAATGGATGACAATCCCTACCTTATTCCACGATATAAAGACAACTGTATTTCTAACAAATATTATTATACTGACTTTCTTGTTATATTACAATATTATTTTCTTTATTGGGAAATATTATAATTTTCAAAACTTTTATCTAAATGAAAAGGCATGAACCCAATATAACTTCCGAGTTCATGCCTAACAAACTGTTTAACGAAATAACTTGTCTAAAGGATCTTATAAAAAACCATTCTCAAAGATTTCACAAAACACCCTTTTCTATGGTCCATTTAACCGAATCGGCCAGTAACATAATCTTTCGTTCTCTGATCCTTTGGCATAGAAAAGATATGATCTGTTTCATCATATTCAATAATTTCACCGTTTAAGAAAAAAGCAGTTTTATCAGATACACGTGCTGCTTGCTGCATATTATGTGTAACAATGACGATGGTATAATCCTTTTTCATGTGTGTAATCAATTCTTCTACCTTTAACGTTGAGATTGGATCTAATGCTGAAGTAGGCTCATCCATTAAAATGATTTCTGGTTTCATGGCAATTGCACGTGCGATACAAACACGTTGCTGCTGACCGCCTGATAGCCCGAGTGCTGATGTTTTAAGGCGATCTTTCACTTCGTCCCAGATTGCCGCACCACGTAAGCTCTCTTCAACAATCTTATTCAATTCTTTTTTATTTTTAATTCCCTGCATCCGGGGACCATACGCTACATTATCATAAATACTCATAGGGAATAGATTTGGCTTTTGAAATACCATACCTACCTTCGTTCGTAACTTAATCACATCATTGGATCGGTATATGTTTTCATTATCGACGACAATATCACCGGTAATCTTCACACCATCAATCAAATCATTCATACGGTTTAGTGTTCGTAAAAAAGTTGATTTACCACAGCCAGAAGGACCAATTAAAGCTGTAACTTCCTTCTCTTGTATATCTAATGATACGTTATAGAGTGCCTGTTTTTCTCCATAGAACAAATTCAAGTCTGTTACACTAATTTTCGCTGCCTCTCCTGAATGCTGCTTCATTTGTGAAAGATTCCCCTTCTCTGCATTATTACGTTCAATCACTGTTGTACTCATTAACATACACCCCATTTAATAGTCAGCTTTATTTAACTTTTTTGATATAAACGTCGCCGAAAGGTTGAGAACCAAAATGATAACAATTAATACGATTCCAACGGCAGCGGCAAGTTCAATATCTCCGGACTCTTGTGTAACCAAATATGAATGCACCGTTAACGTTCTTGCCGATGAGAAAATACTTTCTGGCATCGCAGCTACCGTTCCAGCAGTTAAAAATATCGCAGCCGATTCACCAACAATCCTTCCGATTGAGAGAATAATTCCAGATAATATCCCCGGCATCGCACTTGGTAAAATCACTTTATATAAAGTTTGCAGCTTCGTTGTTCCCAAAGCTAGAGACCCTTCCCGATACGAATGAGGAACCGTTTTTAAAGCCTCCTCTGTTGTACGGATGATGACAGGCAGTACGATAATAGTTAATGTTAATGAAGCAGCAATAATCGACATGCCTAACTTTAATGTGGTTACAAAGAATACGGCTCCGAATAATCCATAAATAATCGAAGGTATCCCTGTTAAGCTCTCTGTAGCAAAACGAATCATTTTTACTAATCGGCCCTGCTTAGCATACTCTTGCAAATATACAGCAGCCAAAATCCCAATTGGTGTTGCTATTAATAACGAAATAGCGATTGTGTATATGGTTGTAACAATCATCGGCCAAATCCCGCCATCTCCTGCCGGTGAATAATCGCCAAAGATAAAATCGAAGTTTATTAAACGATATCCTTTATAAAAAATATATCCAACAATCGTTACGAGGACGGCAACTGTTAAGAAAGCTGAAAACCACAGAAGTCCGCGCAACAAGTTATCCTTAAACTTTCTCAACTTAATTACCACCTTTCGAACTGATTTTTGCTAATACAAAGTTTAATAACAAGATAAAGGAGAATAAAACAATACCTGTTGCAAACAGCATTTCTTGATGCGTTCCGAACGCATATCCCATTTCTAATGCGATATTTGTAGTTAATGGACGAACACTGTCTGTTAAACTAGTAGGAATGATGAGACTGTTTCCCGCTACCAATATAACAGCCATCGTTTCTCCAATTGCTCTCCCTAAACCTAGTACAATTGCTGCCATAATTCCTGATTTAGCTGCGGGTACCACTACTTTAAAAATAGTTCCGATTTGAGATGCTCCGAGTGCCAATGACCCTTCACGATACGTTTTCGGAACAGCACGAATAGCTGTTTCAGCTACAGTCACAATCGTTGGCAGCATCATAATGGCTAAAACGAGAATGATAGCTAATAAACTTTGCCCTTTCGCTAAGCCTAAATTATTTTGTAAGAAAGGGACGATGATAGCAAGGCCGAATACACCATATAAAACAGATGGAATACCTGCCAGCAGCTGCACGGCCGGTGAAATGATTTTTGCTATGCTTTTTGGTGCAATTTCTGCTAAGAAAATGGCTGTAAACAGCCCGATAGGAACTCCGATAATTAATGCACCAAATGTGGCGAATATGGATGCAACAATCATTGGAAAGATCCCAAATTTATCTTCACTTGGCACCCAATCCACTCCAAAAACAAAGTCAATAAAGCTATATCCCTCTGCTACAAATGGATGTGAGCCTTTATAAAATACAAATCCAACGATTAACAATAAACTGAGTACTGAAAGAAGTGCACAAAACAGAAAAATTCTTGCTGATAACTTCTCGAGCATATACTTCCTTTTATTTGATTTTCCGATTTCTAACGTTTGTTTTTCAGTAAGTGGGCTTGGCATGCTTCATTCCTCCAAGATTGCTTTTACACATGATGGTTATTTCCAACGTGCGTTAACTAGTACATCCATGAATGTTCATTATTTTATTGGTATAGCTCCTGTTTCTGACACAATAGCTTGCCCCTCTTGACTCAAAATATAGTCAATAAATTGTTGTCCACCATCCGTTAAATTCTCTTTCTTATAGACAAACAAGAACGGTCGTGACAAGCTGTATTTTTGCTGCAGAACATTTTCCGCTGTAGCCTCTACTCCATTAATCTTTACAGTGGAAATAGAGTCATCAATATATTCAAATGAAATAAAGCCTACTGCATGCTTATTCGTCGCAACAGTTGTTTTTATATTACCGTTACCGCTCGCAACTATGGAACTTCTTACTAATTCCCCTGAAGTGTACCCTACGATTTCTTGAAATGCATCACGTGAACCTGAGCCATCTTCACGGGAAACAACCACAATTTCCATGTCATCTCCTCCAAGCTCCTTCCAGTTCGTAACCTCTCCGGTAAAAATTTGCTTCACTTGCTCCATAGTAAGATTTTTCACTTTATTGCTTGGGTGAGTGACCACCACGATTCCATCATAAGCAATGACTACTTCATTCAAACCATTAGCCTTTTCTTCTTCTTTTAAATCACGCGAAGACATCCCAATCTCTGATACACCACTTGTTGCGTTTGTTATGCCAGCAGAAGAACCTATTTGATTTACTTCTATATTCACTTTATTTTTTTCTTCATATTTAACTGCTAGTTTTTCAGCTAAAGGCCCTACAGATGTGGATCCTGAAATAGATAGGGTACCTTTACTATCATTGGACGATTCTGTTTCACTATCATTACTAATACCACATGCTGATAATACAGCAGCTAAGGATAGTACCAATAATCCTATCGTCGCTTCTCTTATAAACCTCATTTCTATACCTCCAAGATAATCTATTGGCCACTTCTCTTTGTCGTATTTTTTCTACCCTAAGAATAAACACACGATGTTAATGCTCTATGGATTCTTTGTAAAGGTTTTGTAAATTCTATTAATCGCGGGTTAAAACACAGTAAACATATAGTGAAATTATGTAAAGATATGGTAAAGATATTAGATTCTATAGCTAAATTTAAAAAAACTTAAACAGGTTAACTAATACAAGTAGTAGTTAACCTGTTTAAGTTTTTTAATCGTCTTAATGAATAAGGAAGAAACAAAACCTTACTCCATATGTGTTTACCGGCTTTTTTTGTCTGGGGAGCTTAACAGTGAATATATAGGAAATCCCCCCTTCAACAACTAATTACTAAACAAAGTACTCTCTTAGATATGTTGAACGATGGCCATTTCACTAAAGACGAATGGCGAACTCAAAATGAAATGATACGTTATGAATACCTAGCATTAAACGATTAGTTGATTGAAGCAAGTATAGGAAAAAAGAAACACAGGAACTTGCTGTTATGGTCGATACATTCAGACCGCTGTATTCGTGAAAAAGGCACATGAGTTAGTATGAGCAGCTGGCTATCAAAATAAATTCAATAATAGTTTAATTACTGTCACAATAATTAAACTACAAAACAAAAAGTCTTAATCCCTATAATTTGGAGGAATTAAGACTTTTATTTCATTATATACATAAGCAATAGTCTCTTAGACCATTTCTGATAGCTTTTCATTCGCCTGATCAACATATAATTCTTTGACCTTAACATGTGACGGCAGCAGCGGATGATTGCGTATGATGTTGACAGTTTTTTGTACGCTATCCGTTAAAGTTTCGCCTCCATGTAGCCATGAACTTACCGTACCCTCAGGAAATTCCGGCATGCAATTTTTAAAAAGATAATCTAATGTTTGAATCTTGTCCTGCAATTCTTTGTTTTTATATATTTTGTTCAGTATATCCTCAGTATTCTTTTGATCATCGTTTGTGGAGACCACAACGATTTCATCAACATTATCCTGGTACACAGCAATAATGATGTCCCTCATCAAATCGTCGAATGGGTATGAAACGACTGGCTGATATGTTTGTAAGATGATCATGTTTTCCGGATTGACATTGGTTTCTTCTTTAATGAATCGTTCTAATTTCTGCTCGGTTCCAATCACAAATAGTACTTTTTTCTCTTCATCTCTAGACATCCAATTCACCCCATAATTTTTCTGAATTTTGCTCTAAATACGTTTCCTGACTCTTTCTTATATGAAAAATGCGCGAGTCCGAATAGATCCTTTTGTTTTTAACCTAATTTGCTTTGCAGGTCACTGGAAAGCTTAAAGACCATTACTCGTTCTCCAGTTTGTGTACTAAGATCGGTGTGAAAACCTACTACTTCTTCCCCTGTTATCGTTAAGATAATTTCTTTTAAACCATCCAGACCAGATTCCACTAAACTGTTGCGATGTTCTTTTACCGATAACAATCCTTCCTTATCCAGACATACTGTATATTCAGCAGCAGTTAGTATACCGCGGAGTGTTACAATCACCATATCCCGTAAGATATCCGATTTAACAGATACGGAGCCTCGTCCAAGATAGGTTTTCTCCCAATGTGTTAAAGCTTTGCTTATTTCAGCTTCAATTGTTCCTTTTGTTTTTTCCATACCGATCCCTTTTCCTTTTTTCAAAGTTACATTCATAGATGACCAAATATTACCTATAATATTCTAAAAAACAATCTTTTCCACCCATGTGACGACTTTCTTTCAGAAAGCTTTATACCATTGCTGCAAAAGCGCCGGAAAGGAAAGCAGCCTCACACAAGGATATATATAAACCGGGAAAGAGGTTAAGACCAACTCTCCCAGTATCCTTCTGGATCAATGGACGCAAGCCGAATCCATCCATTTTTCACTTTTTGATGAAAGTCATGATTGTGGTCCAGCATCCGTTTCACATAGCCCCTCGGTGCTTGGATGACCACCAGCAAACGCAGTGGCTCATGATATGCCTCGTCATCCGATTTCATAACAGACTGCCAAGGAAGTCCGGATAATAAGTCACTGGCATTCCCCTGCATGACCCCAAGACCGGCTGTCACAGTTTGGGTTGTTTTATTCCCGCTTCCATAATAATGAGGGGCAACAGTAGATGCATAATATTGCAGGTTAATCCATTGAGTTACCGTTGCCGGCCCGGAAATAATGCTGGCGAGAATATCACCGTTTTTATCCTTCTTCCAGTTATAATTGTGGAGGAAAGTTCTTCCTTCCAGATTACAGCCTTGCGTCAGCCCGCGTTCCCCAATGATAAATGCAGCGTTACGTGCCAAGCCCCATTCCGGACGGACCTCACTCCAATCTTCTGAAAGGCGCTGCGCCTCAGCCTTCGGATCCTTAAGATAGGTTCCGATATTTGGTAACTGCGAAATCCGCTCGGCATTGGCTTCCTCACTCACCTTTGGCAACTCGGCTTGAACACGTTTAAACGCTTCCTTCGCTTTAGCTGATAGTCCCGGAACATAAAGCCAACGTAATTCATCAAGTGTGGTAATATGCTCGGCGGCTGTAAAAACAGTATCTTCTGGAATGATAATTCCCTCTGTTTCAAGACTCTTCCTTACGTCCGGAAGATTACACAGGGCTGCTAGCACCCGTGCATTGAATCCGCTTGATGCTCCTCCGCATGCACCGCAGTCGAGTGCGGAACGATATGGATTGTTCGTGCTATGACTTCCATGTCCGCAAATAACCACTAGTGGTGCAAATTGATCGGTGAGCCCCATCGTTTTTAGTGCTTGCCGTACATAGTGTACTTGTTCTTTCATGGAAAATCCAATTGGCAAATCTGTTTCCGATTGTTGCGTATAGTCAAGTGTAAGTTCCGTGGCTGGTTTATGCAGCCATGTTTCGAGTAATTTACTTAATGTCCGGCCTGCACTCCGAGGCATAAAGCTGCGGGCCAACGTTTGCAGGCTGAGCCAAGGACCGCTAATTTCCGGAAGCACCATGCTGGAAACCAAATTATGTTTCATCGTTTTAAATGTATAACCGAGTGAGTTGACTGCCTGAGTCCGTTGTTCAAAGGATTCAAGCTCTGTTGCAAACTCTTGTACTTTGTATTGCGGTTTAAACATGACCGGCAAAGAGTTATGCGTGTGGTTACTGCCAAGCTCGCAAGTTTCAATCGGCAATCCAAAAAAGCCTGCTGTTCCAAAGGTCTCAAAATCTCCTGCTTTTTCAAGTTTGCGGCGAAAAGGCTCTGAACGCACATCAATACAAAATACAAATTGAGCGAGTGCCGGCTTTACATTTTCTGCCGCTGCAGCAGGCTGTTGGGATGTAATCATCGTCTTCAATTGGTCTTCATATGTTTTTTCCCATGCTTCAAGCAAAAGCCGATTGCGCAGAACCTTATCAAAACGATACGCAAGGGCCAAACGTGCCTTTATTTCTGTAGAGGATAACTGTGACCAAGCATTGATTGGCAGGTTCCCCCATTCCGCCCAAGCTGCAATTAATGGTTCTAGATTTACTTTCTCATTTCTTTGTTCAGGCAAAGGAAGATAGGGTTTAACTAAAGCCCATTCCATCGAAATTCTTACAGCTAAATAGTCAAGCAGCAGTGAAGTTTCTTCGGCTGATTGCTGTGAGCGCCAAAGCATCATTCCCCCCCAGCCCGGCAAAGCAAGGAAATGCGCTTCTAAATAGTCTTGGATTTCTGAGAAAGGAATTTCCAGTAGAATCAAGACTTCCTTTAAAGCAGCTTCTGCTTCTACCGGCAACTCACTTAGTTGTTTACGTACCTTACGGCTAAGTGCCGAGTCATGCTGGGCTAGTTTCCGCCACGCATGATAGAAACCTTCTTCCCGATTAGGCATCGACCAGACAGCCTGGGACTTATCCAAAAACAATTTACACCACTTGATCATATGGCGGTTTAACTCGTGTGCTGTATTCACCCTTCCCAGTTGTTCCAAGCGCTGGCTATAGGTTTTGACCGAATGTTTTTCTGTCATGCGGGATGTAAAACGGCTTAGTTTTCTTGCCATGCTTTTTAACTCAGGTGATTCCAACGTACTTGAACATGGTTGGTTCTGTAAAAGTGCGGCCCGGCAAAACTGCTCTACAACCTCACACGGCAACTCCAAAGACTGTGAGTTTAGCCAATGCTGCAATTCCTTTTCTAAAAAATCCTGATGAATCTCCCCTCGATCCCGTGCAGACTGAAATACGGAATCATTGGGGTAGATATCTACATCACAAGTATCTTTGAGCCAGCGTGCCGTTTTTTCAAACGCTTGTCTCTCCAAGCCTACCCAGGGGTTTCGTGCTGCAAATGTGTTAATAGGCCCGAGCGGTACAATGACACTGCTGGCCGATTTCACCAAGTCATTAAGATCAAAATCGAGGGTATCAGGAATACTTTCCCAATGTAATGTTTTTTCTAATGGTATATTCATCGTAAATGACCTCCTCTAAAGAATGATTGTGTCAAATGCTTAGGGTGACTTTCGACCAAATCATTTTGGGGCTCACCTAATCGTACAAGCCAAAGATAAATGAGAGCATAGGCACTTGATGAACGATGACGAGCCAGCCATACACCTGCAGCACTTCCGGCCAATAAGATAATCAGCAGCAAAACGGCTGCTGGTGCCGGTGTTTGAATTCCTTTCGGGATTGTATCTTGTAACACACTATAAAACGCATCATGTACCAAACTGTATACAATAGCCGCTCCTGCAAGCAAAGAAAATCCTGCTATGCGCCCGATACGTCCGGATCCAAAAGCTACGAGCTGGGCCCAGGCAAATGAAACGGACCATCCTAAAGTAAGAGCGCTTATCAATTGATAACCCTCTCCAGGAGCAGACATCCAAAGACCAATTGCCACCAGGAGGCCTAAAATCCCGCCAGTAATTGTCCATACTAATGGTGTTGACTGGTTCTTCCTAGAGGTTGACTCCTCGTGGTGATGAAGCACAGAGCCAGCCTGTAAGAAAAGGGTTGATTTGAATAGACCATGTAAGACAGCGTGGATAATGGCTGCCAAATAAGCACCTAATGCACATTGGATTAACATGAACCCCATCTGCGCAATCGTAGAACCGACCAGCTGCCGTTTATAATCAACGTGAACCAGCATAATTCCCGTCCCAATCATGACTGAAACACTGGACAATAGAAGCAAAATAATTTGGGCTATATCTCCGCTAAAAAGCGGTGAAAATCGAGTCAAGATAATTCCTCCTGCATTCACTAATCCTGCATGCATGACCGCGGAGACAGGCGTTGGAGCAACTACCGAATCTAATAGCCAACGTTGGAAAGGCCATTGTGCTGCCGGAATTACGACAGCCAAGATTAGCAGCAGATTAATACACGTCTTTTCCCATGAATCAAGCTGTGCAAGACTGCTTTCGGTGAGAACGAGCGACAGCTGCCAATGCCCCGTAGCTTGGGTAATCCAGATGATAGCTCCCAACAGGATAAGCCAGCCTAGTGCAAACAGACGTCCGGATTGCTTAGCAGCGTTTCTAGCAACATTCCACTCTTTTTTTAATCTTATAAGCAAAGTCAGTCCTAGGAGTGTAACCCCCCAGCAAACTAGCAGCAGGCGGAGGTCATTACTTAGCCAGACACCTGAATCAGCAGTAGTAGTAATCGTCAGCAGAGCAAAATATTTTCGATAAGAACGATCACCGAGTAAGTAACGAACAGAATAGCGCTGCACGATAAAACCGATTGTAAGGACAAACAAAGCTAGCAGCCATGATAAGGAATCAAGCCGCCAAGGGCCATAAATCATGGTCTCATGGTTTGTAACAAGGGCCAGCAGAGCAGCGACCGGGGGCAGCAATGTGACACCGACGTGAAGCCGAACAAAAGACAGCGGAACCCTTGGGTGTAACAGGAATAGCCCGCTAAGCACCGATATGGCAAGCAATCCAAAAAATATTTCTGGCAGAGAACTTAACATTTCACTTCCCCCCATCGATGTATGGAAGAAACCATCATTCTAAAAATATGACTTTGACCGATTCCCTTCATTACGCTACATTCCTTTCTGTTTTATCTTTTTAAAAAAAAAAACCGACAATTTTTTAAGCATAATGGTTACATCCATTAAACTTTGAAAATTGTCGGTTTACTTTTAACGGGCCCATTCAGGCCTTTTAATAGTCTACCTAATTATATAATTTTCTTTCTTCCAATAAGGAAGAACAATTACGGTTATTCTCTTTGTTATAGATTTGCTTTTTCATATAGTCAATAGAATGTTATTAACCTCATGCTAAAGTAATCTATTTATTTAGAGAAATCAATTAAACAATTAATTTATGGTATATATATTACTATTTATTAAACATTCTGTCAAGTTAGAATTTAGTCCAAGTTTACTTATGGTGGATTTCCAGGAACGAGAACCTCATTTCCATTCAATCCCAGAACTGCGAGGATTCCTTTTAATTCAAAAAAATGGCCCTAAACATGAAGAAAGGGCACAAATCTTACTACAGAATTGCGCCCTATAATGGAATAACTAAGATGCTTATATTAGCTGGCATAGTTCTATAAGAACAGTAAAAATTTAAATCTGAAGAGCTTTTTGTAATGATTTTTTCATTGCTTCTACAAAGTTCTGACGTGTCTCTTCAGATAATTCTAATAAGGAAAGATAGGGATTTAAATCTTCTAATTCGACTAATAAAAGCTCCCCTTGTTCGCTTCGACAGGCATCAACTCGTTGAATCCCCCAGTTAAGATTATTCCAGTCGATGAAACGTTTAGCAAAAGCTAAATCTTCTTCCGTAGATACATACTCTTTCAATTCCCATCTTTTATCTTTATCTGGTGCATAAAGAGCATACTGAAATTCTTTGTCGATAAAATAAAATGAGACTTCATATTCAAAATTGATAAATGGTTGTACCAATGGATTTCTCGTTTCCGAATTAACTTTTTCACTCAATTCATCTTTTGTAACAAATTCCATTCCGATAGAGTCTGCTCCATCTTTCGGCTTTACGATATACGTGTCTACACTAGGAAGTTTATTTAGGGAATCAAGGTTATCAATCGTTGGAATAACAGGAAAATGAGCATTTGTTAGTTCAATTAAATATTCTTTTCCGTTCATATCAGCCTTTCCATTAAACGAATTATATGTGTTTAAATGTTTAGAAACAATTCGGTTGCGGAATGCTTCATATTTGTCTTTAAAATTTGCGACTGGACCTGCATTTCGGAAAACAATTAAATCAGCATTATCTTCAAATGCTTCAATATCTTCAGGATGACAGATGACCAAATTAAAGGCTTCTCTAAGTTTAGAAGTTAGAAATAAATCCTCTTCATAATAGTTTCTTCCTTTTGCTTCATAATATAAATCTGTTACAAATAGTAGTGTCTTCATTACGCCTTCACCTGCTTTTCTTAAACTTTTATTGTAAAACATCCTAAAAAATAAAAAATCCCGTCTCAGTAAGAGACGAGATTGAAACTCGCGGTACCACTCTTGTTTAATAAAATGTTTGAATAACACTTTACTACCCTTTACAAACGTACAATCATACGTTGTCCCTTATAACGGAGGAAACCGATAAAGCTTACTAAACATTCGGCTTTACTTCTCGAAAATGATTTTCGGTTATTATCTGAACACTGGTTTTCAGCAAAACACCAGCTCTCTTTGGAACAGAAACAATAACGTACTCTTTCTCTTCATAGAATTTAAATCCAATTGGATTAATTAGACATTATTATATATTAATCAGAAAATAAAACAAATGGATATTTAAGGAAGTCTATTGAATTTCTTTATACAATTATTTGCTTCAACACTTTAATATCCAATTCCCTTTAAAAGTGTTGCTCCACAAACTGGCCCTATTGTTGAACAGCACTTTTAAACTAACCTGTTCCATTCGTTTAAAATAGACCCTACCGGATGCCTAACCAATTTATGATGCCTCTCACAGAATATGTTGTCTCTGTAAGACCCGCGAGAAAAAAATTCAAATATACTAAGACATATAGCTACTTACAAACATATGCCCGATTTGAAATTTGATACCTTAACTTCAGAGATGTTACTGCGTTTCGTTGATAAAATTGAAGTAACTGAAACTAAAGATGTTAAGATTTACTATAAATTCACATAGGTTGAAGGGTTTTAATCCCCTCAACCATTTTTTAAAACTATCTGTGAAACAACTTCCACATGCGCCGTCTGCGGAAACATATCCACAGGCTGCATATATTCCACTTTGTACAGCTTGCTTAATTCATGTATGTCCTTCGCTAAGGTTGATGGATTACAGGATACATAGACAATTTTCTTCGGTTTGACTTTTAAAATCGTGTTCAGTAAGTTTTGGTCGCAGCCTGTTCTCGGCGGGTCGACGACTAAAACATCCGGCTTCCAACCTTCTTTAATCCAGCGCGGCATCACATTTTCCGCTTTGCCAACTTCATAACGAACGTTGTTTCGGTTATGACGTTTCGCATTTTTCTTAGCATCATCAATCGATTCTTTGATAACATCCATGCCGCGTACTTCTTTTGCTTCTTGAGATAGCCACAGTCCAATTGTTCCCACTCCACAATACGCATCGATCACTTTTTCTTCGCCTGTCAATGCGGCTGCTTTTTTGACTTCATCATAGAGCTTCACAGTTTGAATTGGGTTCAGTTGGAAGAACGTTCGTGCTGATAGTTCATAGGATAAATCGCCAAGTATTTCATTGATGACTTTTTCACCAGCTAAGTGGATCGTTTTATCTCCAAAAATGAGCGATGTTTTCTTATTGTTAATGTTTTGAACAATGGATTTCACTTCAGGAAGTTGGTCACGAATTTGTTTAATCAGCTTGTCTTTTTGCGGAATGTCTTCTGTTCCCGTTACAAGGACAACTTGGACCTCTCCTGTTTCAAAACCTACGCGAGTGATAACCGTTCTAATGACCCCTTTATTCTTTCGTTCGTTATAAATAGGGATGTTTAGGTTTTTTAAAATTTTCTTAACAGTACGCGTTACTTTATTTGTTGCTGAATGCTGCACGAGACAATTTGGAATGTCGATTAAAGAATGTGAGTTTACTCCATACAAGCCGGCAATGAGCTTGCCTTCTTTTAATCCAACTTGATATTGGCTTTTGTTGCGATAGTTCCACGGGTCTTCCATGCCAATTGTATCTTTAATATTTAAAGCAGAAATCGAATTTTTCGTATATCGTTCCATCGCCTGAACGACGATGTCACGTTTTTCAACGAGCTGTTGGCTATAGCTTAAATGTTGCAGCTGGCAGCCGCCGCACTCCGCATAAATCGGACATGGTGCTTGAATGCGATGTGGTGATGATTTACGAATCGTTTTAATTTTTGCTTCAGAGAATTTAGGTTGAACTTGCGTTGCAACCGCAACTATTTCTTCTCCTGGTAACGCACCTGGAACAAAGACGACTTTCTTTTTAAAATAACCGACTCCTTCTCCGTTAATGCCGAGTCGTTTGATTGTTAAGGGAAACGTTTGATTCACTTCTAATTGATCGTTTGTCATTTCTTTTCACTCCGTTTTTCCATGCTTCAAAAGCATATGCGTCTCTTTGACAGTTTGCAACGTATTATATCATGTTTTTATCTAGAATAGAAAAACAGAGCCCAAATGAGGGCTCCACTTTATTATTAATACAACATCCGATTCGGCAATTGCTGCTCAATCATTAAATCATCCAGACTTTTGAATACATACCCTTGTTTTTTCAAATCCGTTAAAATAGAATCAAGTGCATCAGCATTATCTTTTGAAACAGTATGGATAAGTAAGATGGCTCCTGGATGAATTTGTTTCATTACTTCACCGTGAGCATAAGCCGCTCCTTTTTGTTCATTAACAACCCAATCTTTATAAGCAAGCGACCAAAATATATGATAATAGCCTTCTTCTTTAGCTACTTTCATCGTTCTTTCACTAAACACTCCACGCGGCGGACGCAAATAATTCATTGTTTGCTGACCTGTTAACTCTGCTGTTTTTTCTTTGACTTGACGTAATTCTAATCGAATCTGTTCATCTGTCATAGCCGTCATATCCGGATGTGTCCATGAATGGTTTCCCACGATATGTCCTTCTTTTACCATTCTTTTCACAAGTTCGGGTACTGTTTTTAAATAATGACCCGTTACAAAAAAGGTAGCTGGTACGTTTTGTTTTTTAAGTACATCTAAAATTTGGCCTGTGTATCCATTTTCATAACCATTATCAAACGTTAAATAAATCTCTTTTTTCGAGGTATCCCCTAAATAAACCGCCTCATATTTTGGCAGCATTTCGTCAAATTTTTGGCCTGCTTCAGCTGGCTTTCCGTTGCTTCCTTTCTTCATTCCCCAATTATATGATTCGGCAAAAGCCGGAGTTGCTAATGCCCATAATACACTCCAAATGGTCAATAAACAGATTAGTTTCTTCATTTTTATTTAATCCCCCAAAATGCTTTTCTCTTATTGTTTGGCGTAAAAGCATTTATATGTAAGGAGAAGGAATTGGCAGGATTCCAATAAAAAACCACCCTTCCAATATAGAAGAAGGATGGTCCCAATCTATGTTGATTTATCGTTTAAACAATGATTCTAATGCTTTCCAAACAATAATGACAGCGAAAAGCAAGACAACAACAATGCCAATCACAGCCAAAATAGGTTCAAGCCCAGCAAAAATTGTACCAGCGACAGGAAGAAGGATAAAAGCAAAACCGGCTAATAGAGCAAAGAAGTATAACCAATAATTATTTTGCATACCATTCCCTCCTTTCTGCTACTATTATATGCTCGCCATTTTTAAATATTTGGACATTTTGGAAATAATTTTTTCTCTTGAGCATATATTTTTGCTAAAAGGAGGCGCTTTCATGGCTGAATGGTGGATCATTTCGATGGGGTTTATTTTTTGTCTCGGCTTAGTAGGCGGCGGCTTTGTCTATGTCCTCAAAAAAGCATTGAATTCGAAAGATGCCACAACCATTGATCCTTTGCCAAGTGAAGAAAATGAAAGCTAAGAAAAGAGCAAGGTTTCTGGAGCTAGATATCAAGACATATCTGAAGTTTTACACCTTCAATCATCTTATAAAAAACGGGTGCTCTCTCTATTGGAGAGGCACCCGCTTCTTTCTTATTTAAATACTGTTTCTTTAAACTTAGCTAATTTTTCTAATGATGTTTGTTGAACGTCTTTGTGTAAGCTGTTTCCGTGTGAGTCCATTGTAACAACCGCCGTGAAACCTTCAACACTTAAGTGCCACATTGCTTCAGGGATACCGAACTCTGTAAAGTTCACACCGTCAACAGATTTGATACAATCTGCATAGTATTGAGCCGCTCCACCGATTGCGTTTAAGTAAACGCCGCCGTGCTCTTCAAGCGCTGCCAATGTTTTTGGTCCCATTCCGCCTTTACCGATAACAGCACGGATTCCGAACCTCTTCATGATATCCCCTTGGTATGGTTCTTCACGAATACTTGTTGTTGGACCAGCTGCTTTTACATGCCATTTACCTTCGTCATCTTTCAGCATAACTGGACCACAGTGATAGATAATTTGACCATCTAAATCGATTGGTGAATCATTTTCAGATAAGTGCTTGTGGATTGCATCACGGCCTGTGTACATTCTACCGTTAATATGAACAACGTCACCGACTTTAAGTTCACGGATTTTCTCTTCTGTAATTGGTGCTTCTAGAACAACCTCACGAGGTCCTTCTACAGCTGCTTCAGATGCTGCTGCTGTTTCTTGCTCTGCTTGCTTATCTTCAAGTGCGAAGTCGATTTTTTCGCCTTCTTGATATAACCATTCGTTAATTTCGCCTGTTTCAGGGTTTACTTTCACACCTAAGCGACGGAATGCCCAACAGTTGTACGCAACAGAAACGAAGAAACTAGCTGGAAGACGGTGCATAACACCAACTTTACAACCTAATAATGTTGTTTCACCGCCAAAGCCCATTGTTCCGATGCCTAATTCATTTGCATGCTCCATTACGTATTCTTCTAATTTACGAAGATCTTCGTTTGGATTTACATCATCATTGCTGCGGAAAAGTTGCGCTTTTGCTAAATCGTATCCTGAAGAGCGATCTCCACCAATTCCAACACCGATGAATCCAGCACTACATCCTTGCCCTTGTGCTTGGTATACAGAGTGCATGATACATTTACGAATACCGTCTAGGTCACGACCTGCTTTACCTAGTCCTTCAAGCTCACATGGAAGGCTGTATTGAATATTTTTATTTTCACAACCGCCACCTTTAAGAATTAGGCGCGCATCGATATAATCTTTATCCCATTGTTCAAATTTGATAACCGGAAGACCTTCTCCTAAGTTATCACCGCTATTTTCCCCTGTTAAAGAGTCAACTGCATTTGGACGAAGCTTTCCTGCTTTTGTCGCAAGAACTAACGCATTGCGAACCGCTTCTGCAATTTCAAGTTGATTTACGCCAACTGGTGTTTTAATTTTGAATGTTGGCAGTCCTGTATCTTGACAGATTGGAGATACATTATCATCCGCCATTGTAATGTTATTTGTAATCGTTGCCAAACTCATTGCTGAACGTGTACCAGCATTTTCGCGTGCTTTTGCACCTTTAATTGCACGACGCACGTCTTTTGGTAAATTTGTAGATGTTTCTACAATTAGACTGTACATACTTTCTTGAAATTTAAACATATCCATCTTGCAGTCCCCCTCAATCCCCTATATTTAATTGCGATGTCTATGTTTCTCTGGACGTAGACATCACTAAATGAATTTAATACCTGTTTCATTATACATCTATCCCTATATTTCGAAAAGACAGACTTTTTATTTCATTAGAAAACTTGTCTCTGGCATGCTTATAGAAAAAGACATAGCGACCCTTATACAACAGTTTTAGACATTGCCATTACGTCAAAACCAATCGCCTTCAACCAATTTATCCCAATGTTATATTCCAAAATAAAACCTTGTTTTTTTAAAAAACAAGGTTTTATTGAATATTCAACGAAAAGGACTCATACTATCGTACAAATCCTACTCTTATCCGCGGCTCTTGAATTGTTCGACTTTCTCCTCTAATTCGTCAATCATATTAATTAAACGATCAATATCTTCTAACTCTGTATGTTCAGGTTCAATGCTATCTAGAACCTCCATAAATATCGTTAAACGTTCCTTCAAATACTTAACTTAATCATCTTTACTGTGAATGGTTTTTCCCATGAAAACATTCTCCTTCCGTCTTCGTCTATTTATCGTATCGAATCTATATATAAAGTGCAATTGAAATCTCGCCCGAAGCGTCCCATTATTGACATTAATTATTCGGTTTGTTCATAATGGGTTAGTGCATTAATACGTAAGGAGCCTTAGACTATGACAATGAAAGAAACGATACTAACACCAATCACTCCCGAGCATGATCCTTGGGAAGCCTATATGGATATTGAGCAATACGGAAAAATGACGCTAACCAACGTCGAGTTTACGACAACAACCCTTTGTAATATGCGTTGTGAGCATTGTGCTGTAGGCTATACATTACAGCCAAAAGACCCTGATGCCCTTCCATTAGAGCTACTGATTCAGCGCCTCGATGAGATTACAACATTACGTTCCCTTAGCATTACCGGCGGCGAGCCGATGCTATCTAAAAAATCCGTAAAAAATTATGTGTTGCCTTTATTGAAATATGCACATAGTCGTGGGGTACGCACACAAATCAATTCTAACTTAACCCTTGATTTAGAACGTTATGAAGACATTATTCCTTATTTAGATGTTCTACATATTTCCCACAATTGGGGGACGATTGATGAATTTATCGACACAGGTTTCGCAATGATGGATCGAAAACCAACACGTGAGCAACGTAAAAAATTATTCGATCAAATGATTACGAATTCCCGTGCTTTATCGAATGCTGGAGTACTGGTTTCTGCTGAAACAATGTTAAATAAACGAACCTTACCCTATTTAGATCATATTCATAAGCAAGTTGTGGAAGAAATGGGCTGTAAACGCCATGAAGTGCATCCTATGTATCCCAGCGATTTTGCTTCAGCATTAGAAACGCTTCCTTTAAATCAAATGCGTGAAGCTATTCATCACTTACTAGATATTCGAGATGAAAATGTATGGATGCTATTTGGGACCCTTCCTTTTTATCCATGCAGCAATAATAAAGAAGATTTAGAGCTGCTAAAACGTTTGTACAATTCGAAAAAAGTAACCGTCCGAAATGACCCAGACGGACGCTCCCGCTTAAATATAAATATTTTCACGGGCGAAGTAATTGTCACTGATTTTGGTGATGCACCGTCGCTTGGGAACATTGTCGATCAACCACTTACCAAATCCTATGAAACGTGGATGAACTCTAAGCTGGCCGCTCAACTCAACTGCCACTGTCCAGCTGTAAAGTGTCTCGGACCAAATGTGTTAGTGAAAAATGCTTATTATCCGAAAACAGACTTTCAAAGTTGTACGTCTCGTATTTAAGAAATATGTGAAAAATCAACTGTACCCTAATAATAAAGCCTTGTAAAAAACTCGCCGATTGCTGGCGAGTTTTTTATTTGAATGAATTCTGTCTTACCTCGGTTGTTGTGAAGCTGTAAAACTAAATGAGAGATGATCTTGAATAGGGATCCATGCTCCAATCCCTTGCGAAGTCACATTTTTAATCGTTAAAGTACGCTTGCTGCCTTTTAAATGTAAATACACTTCACCATATGTGACTTTCCCTTTTTCATTTACAGCGGAAGCATATCCGTATAAATAACCGAGTCGTTTAGCTGGAATATTATATACGTGATCTTTTTTCGTTCCTGCTCCGATAATTGTCTCGAAAGCAAGTGGTAGTTTCGTTTTCTCTGTTGCTTTTAACAGCATCATTTTTTGTACATCTTCCGCTTTAGGAATCTTTGCTGTTAATCCACCATGTACGGTTTTTTGTGCTTCTTGAACATAGTGAATGCTGTACGGGAGATTACCTCCGCGATTATCATAATAATTCGTATTCACCTTTTGATATTCCCAGTTAGGTGCTGTCTCAGTTGATTGATAATTTAATGCCCAATGCCCAAGATAAATCGTGGCACGATAGCCAAAGGCAAGAGGAGCTTTAGCAATAGTTGATTCATTTAACATACGAATCAATTCAGGGTTCTCAATGGGTACACCTGAAGAATCAAGTAATTGCTGAGCTAATTCACTAGGTTGTAAACGTGGTAAGTCTTGAGTTGGATTCGGATACGTATTTTCCTTCGTAATATTTAAAACAGCTGGAGGAATAGAAGTTTTCATAGAAGCTGCCTTTTTGACATCTGTTTTTTGCACAGCTCCTCCGATATCCGCTCCAATGAATGAACACATTAAAATGGCCAAAATCATTACTAATCTTCTCATGGTGTCGCGCTCCTTTTAAAGAGAATAAGTCAATTGTCTATAGATTTTGTTCGTAGACCGTATTCTATACACAAGGCCGCTTCTCCAAACTTTTCCTTTCCTGCATAAGAAAAGAACACAGCGCTGGAAGCTAGACACCCAAACTGTTTAGAAACTTATATTTTTTAACTTTTTAGCTTTGTTCTATAGTAAATAAAAGCCAATTCCCATAATGACGTAAGCTGCCATTAACGTTAATCCTTCAAACCAGTTTGTTTCACCATCATTTGAAATCATAATCATTAAAAATACCGCTGTTACCATCGAAATCAGCTCAGGCCAGGTGAACACAAGCGGCATATATGTCGGGAAAAACAAAGATAGCAAAACTAAAACAGGAGCGACGAACATAGCGATTTGCAGCGTAGATCCAACTGCAATTTCTACAGCAATATCCATTTTATTTTTATAAGCCATAATAATCGCTGAAGCATGTTCAGCAGCATTTCCGACAATCGCTACAATGATGACCCCAATAAACAGCTCTGTCCAACCAAATGTCTCCCCTACTTCACTAAACGTATGAACAAGGTTTTCTGAGACGTAAGCAACCGCAACAGTCGCAGCTGCCAGCACGCCCATAGCTGTCTTTTTCCCCCATTCAGGCTCTTCTTCCTCATGCGCTCCCATGGCTGCACCTTTTTCTGTCGGCTGATACACACCCCGATGTGTCACTAACTTAAAAAATAAAGCCGCTAAATAGAGCATAATTAAAATAATCGATATACCAACACTTAATGACATCGTTTCTACATCACTCATATTTTGACTAAACACTTCTGGAATAACAAACGCCACAATAACGGCAAAAATCAACAATCCTGCGTTATGTCTGGCATCATATACATTAAACGTCTGCCTTTTGTATCGCGTACCGCCCACAAAAAACGATAATCCGGCTACTAATAATAGGTTTCCTAAAACAGAACCGGTTAAAGAAGCTAACACGATACCGACCAAGCCTGCTTTTAATGAAAAAATCGAAATAATAAGTTCAACGGCGTTTCCAAAAGTAGCATTCAATAACCCGCCAATTCGCGGTCCCATTACGATAGCTAGACTCTCCGTTGCGCGCCCCATAAAGCTAGCTAAAGCGACAATCGTTAAACAATACACAACAAACATAACAACGCTTGGCCAGTGCAGTAATGATCCAATTACAGAAAGCGGAACACCCACTAACACAAGAACCATAAAGATTTTATTTGCCATTTTATCAAGCCACCTACTTTCTCATCAAAATGAACAGATTCTTTTTCAATGTATTACTCCACCAATCACTCTATGTTTCACTAATATCCCCATTTTCTTTCAAGATATAAGTGACAGTAGATTACAAATCATTCAATTTTATTCCATATAAGTATAGCTAGTTAACTAATTATATTTTTTACTAAATTAGAATTATTATAGTTTACTTTTTCGGGAAGTATGATATTATATAAATAATCAAACATAGACAAAAAGCCGATATTCATTGCTGCCATTGAATAAACAATGGCAGCTTTCATCTTTTTTTAACGGAATGCAGATGATTATCTTTCTCACTTAAATATCCTCTAATTGAGAAAAACTATCATCATAATTAAGAAATCGGAGGGAAGACAATGACTACAGATACAAAGCAATTGCGACAGCCTGCTACACTAGAATCACATGGGCTTGAAAAAATAAAACCGCATCTTGAACTGATTGCCGCTCTACTTAGTGGTGTTTTAATCTTAGTTGGATGGCTGCTGGATAAGAACGGACTTGGAACAAGTGCTGTTATCATCTATTTAATGGCTTTTATAATCGGTGGATTTGCCAAAGCAAAAGAAGGCATTGAAGATACGATTGAAGATAAAGAATTGAACGTTGAAATGTTAATGATTTTTGCTGCAATTGGTTCAGCGATTATCGGCTATTGGACAGAAGGTGCCATCTTAATTTTTATCTTTGCATTAAGCGGTGCACTTGAAACATACACAATGAACAAAAGTCATAAAGAAATTTCTGCGTTAATGGATTTGCAGCCAGAAGAAGCGTTACGCGTAACAAATGGCTATTCTGAAACTGTTGCTGTCTCTCAACTTGTTGTAGGTGACCTTATTTTAGTCAAACCAGGTGAACGAGTTCCATCTGATGGAACCATTACAGATGGACGTACAAATATCGATCAAGCAGCGATTACGGGGGAATCTGTTCCTGTTACAAAATCGGTTGGAGATGAAGTGTTCGCTGGAACAGTCAACTTACGTGGAACGATTACTATTGAAATTACAAAACCTAGCAATGAAACATTATTCCAAAAAATTATCACTTTAGTACAATCTGCTCAAAGTGAGAAATCTCCTTCTCAGCTCTTCATTGAGCGTTTTGAAGGAACTTATGTAAAAGTAGTATTAGCCGTGGTAGCACTAATGATGTTTGTCCCTCACTTTGCACTCGGCTGGAGTTGGACGGAAACTTTTTATCGTGCCATGATCTTACTTGTTGTCGCTTCACCATGTGCTCTAGTGGCTTCAATTATGCCTGCAACACTATCGGCCATTTCCAATGGTGCTCGACATGGTATTTTATTTAAAGGTGGCGTTCACCTTGAAAACTTGGGCAATTTACAAGCAATTGCCTTAGATAAAACAGGTACATTAACAAAAGGAAAACCGGAAGTAACTGATGTCGTGATTCGCGAAAACTTACAAGAAGAAGATTTTCTCCTTCGTGTCGCTTCTATCGAGAATTATTCAAACCATCCGCTTGCAACAGCCATTGTACGTTATGCAAAGTCTCGTATTACTAAAGAATTAGTGAAACCAACTGATATGGAAGATATATCTGGAAATGGTGTTCAAGCGTACTTTGGAAACGAATTTTGGCAAGTGGGCCGCGCAAGCTTTGTTGGTCGTGATGAAGCTGAGCAGTTCCAAAACGGAATCGCCCTTTCCCTTGCAAACGAAGGAAAAACAATTGTCTTCGCCAAAGATGAACATGGAATTGCCGGGATTATCACTTTAAAGGATGTCGTTCGTGAAGAAACGGTGAAAGCGATTGAAGCATTAAAGAAAGAAGGCATATACACAGTCATGCTAACAGGAGACGGTGAAAAAACAGCAAGAGCAATCGCAATTGAAAGTCATATTGATGCTTATATTGCTGAATGTCTTCCAGAAACAAAGGTTGATGAAATTAAAAAATTAAAAGAACAATTTGGCACAGTCGCTATGGTTGGAGACGGTATCAATGATGCTCCTGCTCTCGCAACAGCTTCTGTTGGGATTGCAATGGGAGAAGGTACAGATGTAGCCCTTGAAACAGCCGATGTTGTGTTGATGAAAAACAACCTGCCGCGAATTGCGGAAGCCGTAAAATTATCCAAGAAAATGAATCGAATTATTAAACAGAATGTAATTTTCTCAATTGTTGTGATCATGCTTTTAATCTCTTCTAACTTCCTTCAATTTTTAGATTTACCATACGGTGTAATTGGTCATGAAGGAAGCACAATTTTAGTTATTTTAAATAGCTTGAGGTTATTAAGAAGCTAAGAACAAAAGCGTAAGCATGTAAAATCCGCCACGACATAGATACTAAAATAAAGAGGGCCCCTTTACGAAGAAGGAGCCCTCTTTTATTAATGGTAACCGTTCTTTCCATTCGCTGAGCCTGATGTTTTATGCTTTGAACGCTTTTTCCCTTTTTGTTTTGTGTTGCCATCTTTTTTTGCGCTATTGCTCATAATCAAGTGCCTCCCTTTATAAAGATGTGTACAGATAAAGTATTTGACAAAAACCAAAGTCTCATGTTAGGCAAATTACGCGCAATCTGGCTTTTTTTTCTCACTGACTGAAGCATTTATTTCTCCACCAATAATAATGATAATTCCACTTAAATAAAACCAAATCATTAACACGATAATCCCGCCAAGACTTCCGTACGTTGTCGAATAATGCCCAAATTTCTCTACATAAAAGGAAAATGCCAAGGACATAAAAACCCAGCCTACTGTAGCAAATATCGCTCCAGGAAGTACACTTAAACACTTTAATTTCTTATTAGGAGCAATCCAATATAGCATAAAGAAAACAAAAAAAAGAACAACAGAGCTAATCAACCATCGTAGCGTATTCCAAACGTTAATAAATTCTTCTGAAAAACCAAACTTTGCGAATAAAAAGAAAACAATTTGTTTTCCAAACAGCGGAAGTAATAAAGCGGCAAGAAAAACAAAAACCATCGCTAATGTGAGAATAATCGACATTCCCCGGGCAATAAAAAAAGAACGGTTTTCTGTTACGTCGTATGCTCGATTAAAAGCACGAATGATGGCATTAAGTCCATTAGATGCTGACCAAAGAGTAACAAAAATCCCAAATGAAAGTAACTTCCCATTCCCTTTCATCATCTTATTTAAGTTTTCTTCAATTAACTCCATGGACTTCTCTGGAGCAAAAGTATGCACCGTTCGTAAAATTTCCTCTTCAGAGTATGGTAAATACGTGACTAACGTAAACAAAACAATAAGAAGTGGAAATAGTGATAGCAAGAAGAAGTAAGAAAGTTGAGCAGCAAGACCAGATACATCATCAGCTTTTATTTTTTCTAGAAGTGTTTTAAAGAAGCTCCATCTCAGCATCACTCTTTTTACCACCATGCCACCACCTCGATTGTCTACTTTACCTGTTGTTCGCTTAGTCCTGCCTTTTTCTTTTCAGCAACGAAAGCCTCTTTCGTTTCTTCAATCATTTGTGAGACTTCTGATGGAATATGACTCAATTCTTCTACAGTATCTACAAGAAGCGCAACCTCATCCGACACTTTCGTTACGGTTGTCCTCATTTGTGTTGTAGCTTCTCGTACTTGATCAATGACACGGTCTGGATTTTTTGCCAGATAGTTAATACGTTCGCACCATTGCTTCGTACTTGCTTTTACACTATGTCTCGTTGATTTATCAAGAAGGCTTAAACAGCCTCCAACAACGGCACCTATCACTACAGCTTGAACAAATTTACTCTTCGGTTCTTCTTTCCTATAGTGTCTGCTTTCCCTACTCATCTATACCCCTCCTTGTCGTATATTAAATCATCTGATATTCCAAGTATATCCAATAATTTAGTTGTTTGTATATTTTTTATTTCTTTCTAAAATAGTTGTGATTAGAACGTACTGTTTCCATTGACTTCTATTCGTAATCATGAAAAGATGGACATAATTGAAAAAGAACGAGAGGATGGTAAACATGGATTTAACAAAAAATAGCCCAGAAGCAGTAGAATTTATGGTAGAAGCAATTAAAGAAAAGCTAAGAATGATGAATATTGGTGCGATTAAATCTGATTCATTTAATGCCTCTATGTACGAAGAGTTACATGAATTATACGAAATGGTTATGCGTAAAACAAATTTCAGCCCAAGCGAAATGGAAGCCATTGCTGAAGAATTAGGCCGATTACGTAATGTGTAACAATAAAACAAAGGGACGGATTAATAAGCTCCGTCCCTTCTTCTTATTGTTCAGTTAAAATAATCGGACCGTTTTTAGTAATCGCTAATGTATGTTCATACTGTGCTGAATATTTTCCATCAGCCGTTGAAGCAGTCCAACCATTCGCATCTCTCACCGCTTCGTAAGTACCAACATTCACCATCGGTTCAATTGTAAAGACCATCCCTTCCTTCAAGCGCAGCCCTTTATGGGGTAATCCATAATGCGGCACTTGTGGATCTTCATGAATCACATTACCGATACCATGACCGATAAAGTCACGTACAACCGAAAAACCTTCCGCTTCCACATAAGACTGAATCGCATGACCAATATCTCCAATTCGATTGCCTGCAACCGCAACCTCAATCGCACGATATAGAGATTCTTTTGTTACAGCTAATAAATGTTCCGTTTCTTTAGACACTTTACCGACTGGATAAGTCCATGCTGAATCAGAAAGCGCCCCATTATAATTCACTACCATATCAATCGTCACAATATCCCCACTTTTCAGCGGTGTTTTCCGAGGGAAACCATGACAAATTTCTTCATTGATGCTCGCACATGTTGCATATTTATATCCTTTATATCCTTTTTGCTCTGGTTTTGCTCCATGCTGTTTTAAATAAGCTTCTACAAATTCTTCAATTTCCCAAGTTGTCACACCCGGTTGAATAAGCTTCGCAATTTCCCTGTGGCAAGCAGCTAAAATTTTCCCTGACTCATACATAGCCTGTATTTCACGTTCAGATTTTAATACGATCAACGATGACACTTCCTTTTTAAAGTAGGCTGTATTAAATACTATTGACTTTGAGCTTATTTTAACAATGCTGAAATGCACTAGAAACCAATAGCTCCATATAACCAAGCCTTAAATTATGCTACTCTCTTTATCTTACTGTAAATGTATTCATATGAAAACAATGAGGATACATTTTCTCATAACAAGAAAAAGGAATAAAAAAATCTGTCACTTTGGACAGATTTTTTATTCATCTACGTTTGTTCTTGGCACAATTAAAATTTCAACACGTCGGTTTTTAGCACGGCCTTCCGCCGCTTTGTTAGACGCAACAGGCTTAAATTCACCAAAACCTTTTGCGCTAAACCACTCTGGATCTAATTTATCGTTCTCTAATAAAATTTTCATAAAGTTAACCGCACGCATAACACTCAAATCCCAGTTCGAATCAAATTGATTTGTTTTAATTGGGAGATTATCCGTATGTCCACTAATAACAATACTCCGTGGTGGGTTCATCACAAGAAGCTTCGAAATATCTTTTGCAATCTGCTGATTCTCTTTCCCTACATCAGCAGCCCCTGATTCAAATAAAACATTATCACGAATTGTAACAAGTAAGCCTTCATCTGTAAGCGAAGTGTCTAACTTATCGTTCAACTCTTTATTTTCAATATATGTATTAACTTTACCTTGAATGTGTGAAAGCTCTTCTCGCTCCGTCTTTCCGCTTCCGCCTTGTTTTAAGGACTCTGCATTGTCCATCTGTGTTGTACTAGGAAAATCCATTACCCCCGATCCGCCTGTAAACACTTGATTAAAGTAATTAGACATCGAATTGAACTTCTTGGAGTCAATGGAACTGGAAGCAAAGAGAACAATAAAAAGAGCAAGCAAAAGCGTTAAAATATCCGCATAAGGCACTAACCAAGATTCATCGATATGCTCTTCATGATTTCTTTTCTTTTTCTTCCTAGCCATCTTGCTTCACTTCGCCTTCCAGCCACTTCTTCCGATCGTCAGCAGGTAAATATGAAGTTAGCTTCTGCTCAATTGTTCTTGGAGCTTCCCCTTCAATAATAGATAAAATTCCTTCAATCATCATTTCTTTAACTCTTACTTCTTGTTGAGACTTACGTTTTAACTTATTCGCAAATGGATGCCAAAGCACATATCCGGTGTAAATCCCTAGCATAGTTGCGATAAAGGCTGCCGAAATGGCATGTCCCAATGCATCAATATCGGACATACTTCCTAAAGCAGCAACTAAACCTAATACAGCACCTAGTACCCCAAGCGTTGGCGCATATGTCCCGGCTTGAGTAAAGATTGCCGCACCACCGCGATGTCTCTCTTCCATCGCTTCGATTTCTTCCGTCAAGATATCACGTATGTAATCCGCACTTTGTCCTTCAACAGCAAGATTTAAACCATTTTTCAAAAACTGATTGTCTATTTGATCTGCGATACTTTCAAGTGCTAACAAACCTTCTTTTCTAGCAATAACCGCCCACTCAGAAAAGGTTTTAATTAACTCCTCTGGTTTTGTTAACTG
The DNA here is from genome assembly GCF_004006295.1 of Peribacillus asahii. Classification (NCBI taxonomy): domain Bacteria; kingdom Bacillati; phylum Bacillota; class Bacilli; order Caryophanales; family Bacillaceae; genus Peribacillus; species Peribacillus asahii. Next base: position 606,873 of record NZ_CP026095.1, on the reverse strand, counting down.
TTGTTCTGTAAATAAAATTTTAAATAGTTTTGGAACTTTCTTTAATTCAGACATAGGAAATGCTGTTACAACTGCTGCAACAGTCCCAACCATAATAATCATAATAGCTGCTGGATTAATTAATGCTGAAAAAGCAACCCCTTTAAAGAACATTCCCAAGGCTATTGCAATAACACCAAGCAAAACCCCTATTAATGATGCTTTATCCATAATACTCACCCATTCATTTAAAATCTTCTAGTATCTATTTCTTATATCGGAAGGTTGAGTAAAAAAATGAATATATTTTTGTTTTTTCCATACTTCGATTTCTAAAAACTCGTTCATTTATCGAACTCTGACACAAATAAGTCAAACATCCACAGCACCATATACGTAAGCCGTATATCAAACTTTATGATCGGACACTACTGATTTTTTTAGCGCTACCCACTTAATAAGCGGAGAAATCAAAAAAAGAATAAACAAAATTCTAAACAGATGAAAACTCGTTACCGTTGAAACATCGATATGAACCGATAAGGCCGTCACAGACATTTCTGCCACTCCGCCTGGAGCAAGGCTTAAAAATAGCTCATTTACAGGTATAGAAACATAATGGCCTAGAAAGACAGCCATTCCATAGCAAAAAGCAATTAATAGAACGTTACTTACAAAAATAATACCGAACATTTTCTTAAACAACTGTGGATTATCTACTTTTAACGTATATCCTAAGTGTGCTCCAATCATTAATTGCGATAGATTCAACCAAAAGCTAGGCACTTCCGGAGCACCAGGACCAACCAAATTGAACAAAGTAGCCGCCAATAAAGGACCTAATAGATGCGGAAGAGGAAAATGAATTTTCTTACCAAGACTAATAAACACAATAAGAACAAGCAATAATAATAGGGCAAACTTCCAATCATATTAAAGTAAAAAGAACTGCTCATGCGTAATAGGGCTAACCGCAACCGCATCATCAGACAATACATGTGTAACAAGCCACGGCACAATCGAAATGACGAGAATCACTCGAAGTGTTTGCATAAAGGCAACAACTGTTTCATCTACACCTTTTAATTCTTCACTTAATATGACCATTTGAGATAACCCGCCTGGAAAACTTCCTAACAATGACGTACCTGGACGAATGTTCATCCACTTTGCAATCAATAGCCCTGTTAGTACAGTAAATACGGTAATGACCGCCGTTGACAAAAGCATAATCGGTAAATGATGAAGCATCTCTGCCAACGCTTCTTTTGTAAAAGCACTTCCTAGTTGAACACCTAAAATAATTAACCCGAGGCTTCTTAAATTTTTTGACCAATAAAAATAATGGCCGAACTTCAACTTAGCAATTAAAATAACGAAAAGCGGACCTAGCATCCACGGTAAATACACACCTAAACGTTCGAAAAAATAACCTCCTATAAAAGCGAGAAGAGCCACAATAATCGTCTTTATCGTTTGATTTTCTCGTATACTCTCATTTATCTTCTTCACTACGATACCTTCTTTTTCACCATTTATTTCTCTATTCTAGCACAAAATATGAAATGAATATTTTTCTTAATTCATAACAAACATAGTTGTTTATGAAAAAGGTTTAAATTACCAGCTAGAAAAACCCCCACAAAATCCTATCTTTAGGTAGAATAATATTTCGGGGGTCAAAACTCTTAGAGGGGTGACTATATTGTTTAAAAACACAGAAATTGGCATTGATTTAGGAACAGCCAACACATTAGTTTATAGTAAAAATAAAGGGATTATCTTTAATGAACCATCTGTTGTGGCTATTGATTTAAATACGAATCAAGTGTTAGCCGTTGGATTGGATGCAAAAGAAATGATTGGAAAAACTCCAGACCATATTAGAACAGTCCGTCCATTGAAAGATGGGGTCATTGCAGATTTTGATATTACTGCACAGATGCTTAAACATATTATGAAGAAAGCTACGAATTCTGTAAAAGTAGCTATGCGTAAGCCTAACGTTGTCGTGTGTACACCGTTCGGTGCAACAACGGTTGAAAAAAAGGCTATTCAAGATGCAGTAAGCAGCTGCGGAGCCAAGCGTGTTCATCTTATTGAAGAACCAGTAGCCGCGGCCATCGGAGCGGATTTACCGGTAGAAGAACCAATTGCTAATGTCATTGTAGATATTGGAGGAGGAACAACTGAAGTAGCCATTATTTCATATGGCGGCATCGTTTCTTGTCACTCTATTCGAGTTGGCGGCGATCAATTAGACGAAGATATTATACAATACGTACGTAAAACCTATAATTTGTTAATTGGTGAACAAACAGCTGAACAAATAAAAATGGAGATTGGCTATGCACCAATTGATCATTCACCTGTCTCTTTAGATGTTCGCGGGCGTGACCTTGTCACAGGTCTTCCAAAAACGATGACCATTCAGTCTGGAGAAATTCAAGAAGCTATGACAGAATCCTTACTACGTATTTTAGAATCTATTCGTGCGACATTAGAAGAATCACCGCCTGAGTTAAGTGGAGATATCGTCGACCAAGGTGTCATACTGACTGGTGGAGGCGCACTCCTTAACGGGCTGCAAGAATGGTTGTCCCAAAGAATTATCGTCCCTGTTCACCTTACTGCTCAGCCGCTTGAAGCTGTTGTCATTGGTACAGGCCGCTCTCTTGATGTTATTAATCAATTGCAAAAAAAGATTAACTAATGAAAGGTTGCCCATACATGTTTGGGCAGCCTTTTTATATTGACCTTGCCCTTTCCTTCCTTTAAGGTTAAATTTAACACTTCTACTACCTTGCACATTTTCTAATGCAGGAGGGATCTTATAATGACATGGTTCACTTTTGGAAGACAGCTTATCCAAAAACTCAAGGTTGATCGTGTAACCGGACTCGCTGCTGAACAAGCCTATTATTATTTACTCTCTCTCTTTCCGATGCTTATTTTATTACTTTCTATTTTGCCTTATTTATCTATCAATCCCCAAGCTGCTTTAACATTTCTGCATGATTTTGTTCCTTCAGAAACGAATCAACTCATCGAAGAAACGATTATTACTATTTTAAGTGAACGTAATGGCCGTCTGCTAACAATCGGTATTATCGGCACCATCTGGTCTGCTTCAAATGGGATGAATGCTTTTATTCATTCGATGAATATTGCTTTTGAGGTACAAGAAACAAGGAGTTTTATCATGACTCGTTTGCTTTCTATTATTTTAACATTTGGAATCATATTAGCTTTTATTGTAGCCCTTGCTTTGCCTGTATTTGGTCAGGTTCTCCTTGATTTCGTCAATCAATTATTTCCAATTTCGGATTATGGCCAAAGACTTTTCCATCTGTTACGCTGGGTCATTGCCGTTGTTGTAATCTCGATTGTACTAGCTTTTTTATATCAAATTGCTCCAAGTAAGCCTCTTCCATTGCAGCATGTTTGGATTGGAGCTGTTACGGCCGCACTTCTTTGGCTTCTCATTTCATTTGGCTTTTCCTTTTATGTAAACAATTTTGGAAACTACTCTGCTACATACGGGAGTTTAGGCGGGGTCATCATCTTAATGCTTTGGTTATTTTTAACCGGATTAGCGCTCATTATCGGTGGAGAAATCAACGCTATTTTACAACGAAATCATACAGCACCACATTCTAAAACAACAAGGCATTTCTTTTTTTAAGAAGGCTATGTTAATGAATAGTGTTGGTTTATATGTTATTTAACAAAACACGAGGAGAAAGAGGATGCCCTGTAGACATCCTCTTTCTCCTTATGTTTATGCTTTTTTTATGTATTCCTCATACGGCTCATCATAAGCGAGCCAAGCACCGAATCTGCGTTTAATATACCTTTCCGCTTCTTGAAAAGTGGTAAACGTTTGACTTTGTTGTTTATGATTGATTTCTAAGCCCCACTCATTCTGTTCATTCGGTTTAAGAAAAAGGAGTTGTTTATCCTTTGTCGTATATAAGGAACCTGTTTGAGATTCTTTTAGATTGATTTGATTATTGTGTGCATCACGCTTAATCGGCTCTGAATAAAACGTTTGCTCAATAAATTGTTTAAAAGCTTGTTCTGTTAAATTGCAGCCTGCAGCTTTTTGATGGCCGCCTCCTTCATATTTACCTGCTACTGAAGAGACATCAATATCATCATGAATTGTACGTAGACTTAATCGTTTACTGCCGACCATTGCAATCGCAATATAATCCAAGTGATTATATTCTTTCGATAACTCATTTCCTAATTCGGAATGATAGGATTCAGCGTGAACAACACCTGCCACATGAGGTCCAACCGCTACTTGATATACTTCACGTTTCTTTCTCTTTATGTATCGATCGACCCGACTTTCTTCTACTTTTAATAAAGTCTCCTCTACTTCATCAAAATCAAAAGAATCAGCATTAGCTAGCTTATTCGTAATTTTTCCCTCAAACTCTTCGATAGAAAACATAAAAAAAAGATCATTTAGCCGTTTCGCTGTGAGATTCTGATTAGCTTCCCACTCCCACGTGTCATATTGACGAACTAATTCAACAAACTCCTCTACGTTTTGTGAACGAGAAAGCCAATTTTGTTGAACTGCGTATTCATAGAACAGAGAAGTAGCGGACGCTAACTTTCCATCTTCCCGTTCAACTGTCACATTCGCCCAAGGATGTGCATTTAAATGTAGAGCTGTTTTATGATGATCAATTAATGTAGCACTACCACCATTCGCAACGAACTGTGAGATTCTTTGTTCATTCTCTTCATTGACAGAAAGATCGGTTACTAGCAACCTTTGTTCTTTATCTGCTTGCTCCAAAAACGCTTCAACTTGGTAATTCAATCGACCAATTGAATTATAACTCACCTGCACATCTTCCCCAAAGGCAAGCTTAGCAACAATACCGCAGCCGACACCATCTAAATCATTATGTGTAAAGAGATGGTACACATAAACCCCTCCTCAAAATCCATATATATTACTTTTCCCCGAAAGAAAGGAATTATTGCTTCATTACGTATGTATTTTAACATGTTATTAGATTGCTGTAATACTTTGAATGACGGTACTTTCATTAAATCAAACTAATCCATACCAAATAAAAGAGGCTGTCCCCAGTTTATGGAACAACCTCTCCTAACCCTATGTTATCCGATTAATTTACCCAAGTTAGCCATTTCAATAGCCGAAATAGCAGAATCATATCCTTTGTTTCCAGCTTTTGTACCAGCACGCTCAATTGCTTGTTCAATATTTTCCGTTGTAACTACGCCAAAAATAACAGGAACTCCTGTATCTAACGTCACTCTCGCCATTCCTTTTGCTGATTCATTACATACATAATCGTAATGAGTTGTTGCACCGCGGATTACTGTTCCAAGCCCAATGATGGCATCATATTTTCCTGTTTCAACAAGCTTCTTTGCGATTAAAGGAATTTCAAAAGCTCCCGGTACCCAAGCTACATCGATGTCTGCTTCTTCTACACCGTGACGCTTCAAGCCGTCAAGCGCTCCGTCCAATAACTTACTCACAATAAATTCATTAAATCTTCCAACTACTATACCAATTTTTAATCCTGTTCCAATTAACTGTGCTTCAAAATGTTGTCCCATTTTCGTTCCCCCTAATATAATTCAGTATGATTTAGTTCACTTCAGCTGTTACACGTGAAGCTTGTTGTTTACGATAACGAATTAAATCTGCAATCGTGATAAATTTTAATTGAAATTCTTCTGCAACTTTGACTAAGTCAGGCACTCGTGCCATCGTACCGTCCTCTTTCATAATTTCACAAATCACTCCAGCTGGAGCTGCTCCACATAATTTAGCTAAGTCGACCGCAGCCTCTGTATGGCCTGCTCTTTGCAGCACACCGCCCGCCTTTGCTACAATTGGAAAAGTATGACCAGGGCGTTTAAAATCCTCGGCTACAGCCTCATCATCTAGAAGAGCATTTACTGTAATCGAACGATCAAAAGCACTAATGCCAGTTGAATTACTTCTATGATCAACACTTACTGTAAAAGCCGTACCATGTGGATCGGTATTTACCTCAACCATCGGATGTAAATTTAACTTTTGTGCGCGTTCTTCAGTAATCGCTGTGCAAACAAGACCTCTTCCATATGTAGCCATGAAATTAATCGCTTCCGGGGTTGCTTTTTCCGCTAGAACAATAAAATCCCCTTCGTTTTCACGATTTTCATCATCCACCACAATAATTGGTTTTCCTGCTTTTAAATCTGCTAATGCCTCTTCAATCGTATTAAACACTCTACTCACCTCTTAGTAAAATCCATTTTCAGCTAAAAAACTTTTGGTTAATGATTGTTTTGGTTTATTTGTCTGTAGGTGCTGCACGATATATTTACCAATCATATCATTTTCGATATTAACAATATCCCCTACACCTTTCTGTCCGATAATCGTGTCTTGAAACGTTAACGGAATTAATGAAACTGTTAATAGGTTGCCCTGAATATCAAAAATAGTTAAGCTCGTTCCATCAATAGCTACAGAACCTCTTGGGATACAATATTGACTCAAGCCTTCTTGAAGCTCGATTGTGAAGTACACGGCATTTTCTTTCGGTTGTTTTTTAATAATCGTCCCTGTCCCATCAATATGTCCTGAAACAAAATGACCACCGAATCTGCCTTGTGCACTCATTGCTCTTTCTAAATTGATAGGAGAACCAGGTTTTAATAATTGGATAGACGATGCTTTTACCGTTTCTGGCATTACATCAACAGTAAATGTATTAGTTGTAAAAGAAGTAACGGTTAAACAAACACCATTTACTGCAATACTGTCTCCAAGATGAACATCTTCCACAATTTTCTCTGAAGAAATCGTTATCTCCATGCTCTGCTTGCCTTTCTTTAACGATTGAACAACACCGATGTCTTCAATAATTCCAGTAAACATGTCTTCACCTCTTTTGCCGAAAAATAAAAACCCCATAGAGATACCTACAGGGTTTGCGGGAGTATATGGTGAAAAAAATGTATACTTAAATAAACCTTTAACTTCGAGTTCTCAAAATTTAAAGGATACACTCATACATTTTAAAAAATTCCACACGTCCTTCTCCCATCCAGACTTTACTGTCGGCTTTGGAATCTCACCAAATCCTGCCTTAAAAAGGCTCGCGGGCTTAGAATTGCTTCATCACCGCCGGTTGGGATTTACACCCGACCCCGAAGGACAAACTATTTATAACTTACAGTTAGTTTATCACGATAAAGTTATATTGTAAATTACTTACTCTCAATCTCATAACTGCTAAAAGCGGAAGAAGAATAAATTCGCCTTCCGCTTGTATGGTTCACTTATTTTGCATCTACAATCTGTCCAGCATAAAACTCTTTTTTTTGTAGAGAAAGCTCCAGTTCACGAGCAATCTTCTTTAATTCACGCTCTTCTCGTTCCGTAACAATTGACATCACTGTTCCATCTGCGCCCGCGCGGCCTGTTCGACCAGAGCGATGTACATACTGATCTATGCTATTTGCTAAATCAACATGAATGACCGTCGTTAATCCTTTAATATCTAAACCGCGGGCCGCTACATCTGTCGCTAAAAGCAGTGGATGTTTGCCTGATTTCAATTTACGTAAAGCTTTTTCACGATCTACTTTGTTAGATTCTCCATGAAGCAGCCCCACTTCAACCTCTTTATATTTTAGCTTTTCTCCAATAACATTGAGCTCTCCGATATCATTGATAAAGGCTAGCCCTTTCATACCCTCTAAGCGAGAAATTTTCTCTAAAATTTTGAACTTATCACGTTTTTCTACAACAAAGTACATGTGATCTACTTTCGATTGCATTTTCTCACTTTTATCGACTTTAATCGTAACAGGCTCATTCATAAAGGCACGGGCTGCTTGTTCTATTTCTTGTGGTAATGTTGCCGAAAACATCATCACTTGGCGATCTTTTAACGTTGTCTTCACAATATTACGGATTGTTGTAAGATGCTCTGGAACAAGCAATTGATCTCCTTCGTCTAACACGATCGTTTTCACTTCATGCATTTTTAACTTCTTTTGAGTAATAAGTTCCTGTATACGTCCTGGTGTCCCAGCAATAATTTGAGGGCGTTTTTTTAGTTTTTCTAATTGACGCTTCACATTTGCGCCTCCAATAAATGCCGCACCATTAATACTGCTGCCTTGTGACCAAATACGAACCTCTTCATTAATCTGCATCACAAGCTCACGAGAGGAAGCCAGAATAAGAGCTTGTGGGGATGATTGATCAGGGTCTATTTTTTCAAGTAACGGAAGTAAATAAGCAAGTGTCTTTCCTGTTCCCGTTGGTGATTCAGCGATTACATCTTTTCCTTCCATAATTTGCGGAATAGCTTTCAGTTGAATGGGAGTTGCTTGGGCAAAGCCCGATTTATTCCAAGCTTGCTGGATAAATGGTTTCATCTTTTCAAGTAATGCAGGTGTATTGCTCATTTTCTTCTCCTTTTATCTAAAAAAATCAATTACCTAGTTTATAGTACCACTTGTTCCTTTGCTAGTGGAATCCGAATCGTTACTAACGTTCCCTTGTTTTTTTCACTTTTAAAGAAAATCTCTCCATGGTGCCTATGAATAATCTTTTGACATACAGCCAGCCCAATACCTGTACCTTTTTCTTTTGTTGAATAAAAAAGCTGACCAATCCGTTGTAATCGTTCAGGCTCCATCCCAATCCCATTATCCTGAACCGTTAAAACAGCTGTATCTTTTTCTATTCTTAACACAACGTTAATCTTCCCATGTTCTGTAATTGCTTCAATGCTATTTTTAATAATATTAATTAATACCTGCTTCATCTGCGATTCATCAGCCATAATAAGAACAGGCCGTGGAACTTCTTCATAGCACAACTCAACATTATCAAGATTTGTTTGTGCTGTCATCAGTGTAAATACTTGTCGAATACTTTCTCTTACATCAATTTTTTTATAAGTGACTTCTTGCGTTTTCCCTAAAATCAATAGTTCACTTGAAATGGTATTAATACGTTCGACCTCTTGCAAAATAATATCTAGATGCTCATCATTCAATTCTCTCGTATATTGCATCAACTGAATAAAGCCTTTTAAAGAGGTAAGCGGGTTACGGATTTCATGAGCAACCGCTGCAGCTAAATGACCTATTACAGATGTTCTTTCTGACATAATCAATAGCTCTTCTTCTCTGCGAAGACCCGTAACATCTCTGGCAATTGCATAAACGCCAATAACATCTCCTTGGATAATAATAGGGACAAAAGAACAACGCGTAAATTTAATCTCTCCCTTTGCATCTCGAATCGCTGTTTCAAAATCCAAAGCCTCTTTATTAGTTGCTCGTCTATAACAATGAATCACTTTACCAAGGTCCTCACTATTGATGAGCATACTCGCTGAATGTTTATTTAATCCTTCTAGATCATATCCAAATAAAGCCTTTGCTTGCGGATTCATTGAAATAACTTTCCCTTTAAGATTCAACTCTAGAACAGCATCAATATTATACATGAACAAAGATTGGTATTGCTCGTCTCTTACCTGTAGTTCCTTTTGCGAATTCAATAGTTTCTTTGTCCAATACACTATCGTACTATATAAAACAGCTCCAGTTATTATGATATATAACCAACCTTTTGAATTTTGAAAAGTAATAAATAATTGATAATTATTCTGAGCAAGCTTGATCGAAATATGATCGGTAACAACAAGCCATAAAATACCTAAAATTATATATATAGCAGAAACTTTTAATGCAATTTTCCGTGAGTGATCCATACATCCCCCTGTATATATTAATACATCTATTATCTCCTGCTCTCCAACCTATATATTCACTGACAGCCTGTAATATATGCACATATGAAAAGGCCTTCAACAATTTGAAGACCTTTTCATAAAGAACACCAATAAAAAAGCGATTAAATAACAAATAGATATCATTTGTTATGTTAATTTGTCTACTGCTTGATCGAACTCTTCTTTCATTTCTTTCGAAGGTTCAACTGATAATAAGCTGAAGATAACTACTGCAATCATCCCAACAATAAAACCTGGAATAATTTCGTATACTTCGGCAAATCGATCAATTTGATCCCAGACAATAACCGTAATCGTACCTGCAATCATCCCCGCAAGCGCACCCCATTTTGTCATTCGCTTCCAATATAGGCTAAGTAAAATAACCGGACCAAACGCAGCACCGAATCCTGCCCATGCATATCCAACAAGATTTAAAATGGTATCGCTTGGATTGAATGCAAGCACTAAAGCAATAATGGCAATTGCTAATACCCCAAGTCGCCCAACAAGAACTAATTCTTTCTCTGATGCATTCGGACGAATAAATTGCTTATAGAAATCATCCGTTAAAGCACTTGCCGATACAAGAAGCTGAGATGCAACCGTACTCATCACCGCAGCTAAAATAGCCGCTAGTAGGAACCCCGTAATAAGCGCTGGAAACAACTCTTTAGAAAGAACAATAAAAACGGTTTCCGCATTTTTCTCGCCAAGTGGATTGCCATTTAAACTAAAATACGCAATCCCTACTAAACCAGTAAACATCGCCCCGACAGTAGAGAAAATCATCCAGCTCATACCAATTCGACGAGCTGTCTTCATTTCTTTAACCGAAGAAATTGCCATAAAACGAACAATAATATGCGGTTGCCCAAAATAGCCAAGTCCCCACGCTAATAAAGAAATAATCCCAATAACAGAAGTTCCTTGAAAAACATGTAAAAGGTTCGGATCAATCGAACGAATCTCACCAAATGTTTCAGATACGCCACCGATATTCACAATCGTCACAGTCGGTACTAAAATCAAAGCAATAAACATGATTGTTCCTTGAACAAAGTCTGTCCAACTTACAGCCAAGAAACCGCCAAACAACGTATAAAGAATAACAACACTCGCTGTTAACCAAATTCCCCATCGATAATCCATGTTAAATGCAACACGGAACAGCTCTCCCCCGCTACCATTCCTGAAGAAGTATAGAAGGTAAAGAAAATTAAAATAACAAACGCTGACGTTACCTTTAGTATACGTGAATCATCACGAAAACGGTTGCCCAAGAAATCTGGAATCGTGATTGAATTGTTTGCGACCTCCGTGTATGTTCGTAACCTTGGAGCTACATATACCCAGTTCAAATAAGCTCCCATACATAACCCTACTACAATCCACCCGGCACTAATTCCACTCAGGTACATTGCACCAGGTAAGCCCATCAATAGCCAACCACTCATATCAGAAGCTCCGGCACTTAATGCCGTTACAGCTGGACCTAGGTTTCTTCCACCCAGCATATAATCTGTTAAGTTTGCCGTCTTTTTATAAGCATAAAAGCCAATTAAAAGCATGGCAGCCATATAAATCACAATTGATATTATTACTCCATAATCCAAAATAGCTCCTCCCTCAATCTGCCACAAACACTTTTGTACAATAAAGTCTTTTCCATTAGATAAGCTTATCAGAAATAAAATCAAATGTTAAGAAATTTCTTAAAGCATCCAGTTATTTCATTTCTTATAATCAGCGGCACATGAGGGAGGAACTCGAACTACCTAGTCTTTACTCTGAAGGACCCGTTCAACCGCAGCTACGGCTTTATCTAACCGCCCAATTAACTTGGCTATTTCTTGCTTTGTAATAATCAGTGGAGGGGCAAAGACAACAGTATCCTGGTCAAATGTTACAGCACGGCAAATAAGCCCTTGTTTCATAGCTTCGGCAACAATAAGCGGGGCCACCGGTGTCTGAAATCTTTCTCCTGTTTGTCGATTCTTAACTATTTGAATAGCACCGATTAGTCCAAGTGCTCGCACATGCCCAATGATGTTTCGTTTGCTTTGAATTTCTTGAAAACCACTTAGTAAATCTACTCCCCGAAGCTTGGCATTTTCCACTAGTTTTTCTGTTTCAATGATTTCAATATTTTTCAAAGCAACAGCACAAGCCATCGGATGGCCGCTATACGTATAACCATGAAACAATGTCTCTCGTGAAAGTGAAATCAACTCTTGATGCAATGTTTCTGAAAGCACAACGCCGCCTAATTGTGCATAGCCGCTTGTCACTCCTTTAGCAAAGCACATCATATCTGGTATTACCCCATCATGCTCAACACCGAAAAATGTACCTGTTCGACCAAATCCGGTAATCACTTCATCCGTAATGAATAAAATACCATACTGATCACAAATTCTCCTCACTTCTTGCATATATCCTGAAGGGGCAAAGTTCACTCCCCCTGCTCCTTGAACCGGCTCAATAATAAAAGCCGCAATCGTCTCCGCACCTTCCTGTTCAATCAAATTACGTAACTCTTCAATCGAAGAGCCGTCTACATAATAAAAATCAGGCGCAAGTGAATTCGTAAAATCACGAAATGGCTTCAACCCAGTCGCACTAGTCGCTCCCATCGCCACACCATGATACGACTTCGTTCGAGAAATGATTTTTTGACGATTTGGCTTTCCTTTTAATAACCAATAATGACGAGCCAGCTTAAAAGCTGTATCATTCGCCTCAGAACCTCCTGAGGTAAAAAAAACGGCATTTAACGCCCCTGGGGCAAGCGAGGCAATCTTCGTTGCTAATCGAATCGCTGGTTCATGACTAAAAGTAGAAAAACACGAACTAAATGCAAGCTTCTCCATTTGCTGCTTCGCGACTTCCGCTAACTCTTTTCTACCATGCCCTACATTTACGTTCCAAAGTGAGCTCATTCCATCTATATAAGAATGCCCCTGTATATCTTTTAAATAAATCCCCTCTCCCTCTGTAAAAATCACACTTGGGCCATTTGCTTGCTGCTGGGCAATAGAAGACGTCGGATGAATAAAATGTTTTTTATCTAAATGAATTAATTCTTGTATATCGTTTTTTTCATTCAATCAGAAACACCCATCCCTTCTGTAACGTGCTCAAATAATATCAGTCACTTCTACCTGTAAATATATGTTCATAATTCTCGAACATGCGAACGTACACGTTTTCCCAGCCATGCAAAAAAGCTGATTCAAACTAGTCTTTATACGATGACTAGCTGAATCAGCTTTTTTTGGACTATCCACTATATTTATCAACAATTTAGTACATTCATAGTTGTTTCTTTTATTTCATATTCACTTTTAATGTATACGGCTTAATACTCGCTTGACCGTTAGCATCACTGATTCTAATTTGGTACTTCCCTTTTTTCAAACTAAGGTTCAGCACTTCCGTATCACCTTGGAGATATAGATCAGATTGTTTAATACGCTTGCCATTTTGGTAAAGGCTAATTACACCATCTGTTTCTTTACCTGCAATTAACTGAATGCTTCCTGATGCATTCTTACTTAATTCAAAGTTATAATAGTCGGTATCTCCACCTGTGACTCCCGCATTAAAATACCCTTTAGAAGAATGAGATAGCGTGCTTTGTTTCTTTATGTTAATTGGCTTTTTCAGCGTAGATCCATCTTTTTTAGTCATGGAAACTAAATTAAATGTGTAAGGTACAATAGAGGAAACAAGGTTTGTATCATTTATCCCCGCTATCTCAATAAGATAACTTTTGCCCTTAACCATCTTAAATGAACCGCTCGAAAATCCTTGAGTTCCTTTTTGGATAACAGATATTACATGATCTTTATCTGGATCAAATGTACGGTTTTTATTTGTATCTTCAATAACCGCTGCTACTCCTTTATATTCATTGAGAAATGCCTTCTGATATTTTGCTTTCATGTTGGCTGTTACTTTAGAAGGCTCCACAGAAATGGCTTTGATTCCTGTTTCGTTTGCTGTGTAATAAAAGACGTCCGTATCATTTGGCATCGCAAAGTTCCCTTTAAAGGATGTTCCAGGCAGCTTTTTCACATTTTTATAATCGCTTGGTTCATATTGATCTTCTACATTTGTATTCAATTTCTTAGATGATAGGTGGTAAGGATCAAATGAAACAGCACTTGAAACCAACAGCGTATCACTATACATTTTTACAATATATCGCTTCCCGCGTTGCAGTCCTGTATACATTTGTTTATTCGCTTTCACACTAAATCCTTCTAATGCCACGTTCGTCACAACAGGAGCGGTGTAAAGAATTGGTTCTCCTTTTTCATCTTCCTCTTCTACAATTTCAAGAATTTCTGTTACAGGAATGGTGCCGCTTTTATTGCTCAATTCAAATTGATATAGAGCGGATTCAGTTGGCTCAATCAAAAAGTAATCCTCATCCATATCGTTTTGAATATAACCTGAGGCTTGTTTCCCAAGTGCATATGGACGAGCATTTTCAAGAATCGTCTGAATCATATCCGTTTGTTCATCAATAATAGATTCACCTGCTTCTTTCTCCACATCCACTAAATCTAATTCAGGTAATAAAGCGTTGCCGCTTCCCCCCATAAGCATATCTTTACTTAAGTAATCTTCATCTTCAATCGTCTCTTTACCTACTATTTCTAATTGATAAGGTAATAAAGAAGATTGTTTTTCTTGTACTTCAAGCGCAGTATCCAATCCTAGTAACATATTTAACAGCATTTCTATTAGATTAGAACTAACCGCATCTCCAGCCACTTTAATGACATATTCCTGTTCAGGCTCTGCCACAAATGTTAATGTTTCTCCTTGGCTTATCCCGTTACTATTTGCATAGAATTCTCCCTTAATAGCGCCTTCCCCTTCTAGTAACTCTTTTAATAAAACTTGTTTGTCTTCCTCACTCATCTGCTCTTCTTCCGTGCTTTCTTCAGGAAAGAAATTAGCCAGATTATAAACGCCAATATCAGTGTTTAAACCAGGAATAGCAGAAAGGTTGATTTGAACGAGCTGTTGTTTATCTACTTTTAGCTTAAAATAATCATAATCACCTTGTTCTCCTGCTAAAGTAAAAGGTTGAGGTAACTTATAAGGCAGACGATCAACCTGTATCATATTTTCAATCGTTGTTTCGTCTTCCGGCAACTTAGCAGCTTTATTGACTGTTAACTTATAAGTAGACCGCTTGCTTCCGCTGTCATCAAAACTTGCATTGACATCTTTTACACCAATAACTACAGTCGCATCAAAAGGGGCTTGTATTAATTTCGCTTCTGAGCTTCCATCTTGTGTTTGATTAACTTCAAACGATTCTATCTTATTTTGTTTGCCATAGAAATGGCCAATAATCTTATAATCATATTGCTTAGAGCCTTCTACTAGCGTTTGAATAGACTCTCCTTTTTTGACCTCAAATTTAACCCACTTTTGCTCAAAAGGCTTTGTAATAGCGCCCTCTCTAACTACTTGTTTAGTCGCATCAACCGCTTCTGCCTTAGCTAGAATTTCTGTCTTCGTCCATTCTTCCTTTACATATGTAGGTAATTTCTTCATATCAAAAGATAATGCTCGAACGGGATTCACTAACCCATTAGCATATGTCGTATCAAAACCTGAAGCTCCAAGGTTATCCGCTGTTTTCTCCAAAACATATTCTACTTGAGCCGGTGTCAGCTTTGGATATTTCGTCAATAAAAGCCCTGCGACTCCTGCCACTACAGGGGATGCCATTGATGTGCCGCTTGCGCTCATAAAAGTAGATTTCTTGCCCTTGTCATACAGCGTACTATAAACGTTTTCACCCGGTGCTACAACATCTACAGATGGACCATAATTTGAATACGAAGATAATTGCTTGTCCTCATTAATACTTCCTACACTAATAACTCCTTCATATGCGGCAGGATAACTAAGTGCATCCGTGCTTTCATTTCCAGCTGCCGCTACAATAATGACACCTTTCCTAATAGCTGTTTGAACCGCTTTTTCCATTAATGGTGTCGTCCCGGGTCCTCCTAAACTCATATTAATGACTTTAGCCCCCTTTTCTACAGCATAAAGAATACCTTCTGCTATACTTGCATCTGTTGCTCCTTCTTGCCCATCAAACACATCTACAGGCAAAATCTTCACATTTGGACTAATCCCATATCCACCAATACCATTATTTTTTGCAGCCGCTATAATCCCTGAAACATGCGTGCCATGTTCCATCGGAATTGGTTGATTAGCCGGATTAGCTGCATTGTAACCTGGTAATAGAGCATTTTTTAAATCAGGATGCTTTGAGTCCGTTCCCGTATCCACAACAGCGACGGTAATTTTATTTTTACCGGCTAATTTTTGAGCTTTTTCTATTTGCAACATCGTGTGTTGATATTGTTGACTCGCTTTTGGATCAACAGAAGCAGTACTTTTATACAAAAAGCTAGGACTCACACTTTCTACTTTTCCAAGCTTTTGATATTTTCGCATCACTTCCCCTAAATTCGCTTTGTTTTTCACTTTGATTTCGGCATAGTTTAGATGAGAAAATTGACGAACAACAGTCCCGCCTAACGCGCGATGCTCTGCTGCTGAAATCGGCTTACTATACTTAATCGTAAACGTCTCGTTGCTCATAGGTATTTTCTGTTCTAGCTGTTTCTTTTGGCTTGTCTCCTTCTCTGATAACAATGAGGATATAGCACTCTTAGATTGTTCATTATACGCATTGGCAGGCATAGCTGTAGATACTAGAAGCAATGAACTTAATCCACTAGCAGCCAAAACTTTTTTTATCCTTTTCACCTTTAAAACCTCCCGCTAACATCCAAGTTTATAAATCTATTATACTATACAACTCGATATTTTCAGGAAATAAAACAAAACTTTGCCATTTGATTAAAAATTTGGATTATTAACTATTTCCATTTTCCAAACAAAATAAGCTCTCTACTCAATAGGCAGAGAG
Organism: Peribacillus asahii; assembly: GCF_004006295.1. Classification (NCBI taxonomy): domain Bacteria; kingdom Bacillati; phylum Bacillota; class Bacilli; order Caryophanales; family Bacillaceae; genus Peribacillus; species Peribacillus asahii. The sequence goes on along the minus strand of NZ_CP026095.1, from coordinate 590,106 downwards.
CTTATTTTCATTAAATTTGTATGAAGCTATCCCTATTTCTGTATTTCTTCTTCATACACTTTATGCAGCCTTAAGTTACTTACCTCATTAACAATTGCATGCTGTCTCTCAGATAAAATAGTTGGAGAAAAATTGAATAAATGAGTCATATTCTTTGGAAGGGCCTCATGCGGCACAGATATCTCCGGAATTTCTTCTGAAAGTTCTTTCTTTGTCGCCAAATGGAACCCCCATACACCAAATGAAGGAACAAGGATTTTATATCCACGTGTATAGAAACCAGCTGCTTCAATCGTTTTGCCAATACTCCAAAATAAGCGCGGTGCTTCTTCAGGTGAGTTCGATTGACACACTAATACACCGTCTTCTGCTAAAAGAAGCGCTACCTTAGAAAATAACTCCTTTGTATATAAAGAACTAATAATCGAATCACTAGGATCGGGGAAATCAATAATGATGACATCATACGGCTCTAGCTGTCCTGAGATATAGCCTTTAGCATCCTCGATATGAACGGTTACTTTCTCATCTAAAAAAGAACGCTCATTTTGAACTAACAGGGCTGGATGCGTTTTAGCAAGCTGAACCATTTTGGGATCGATATCAACAAGATCTACATGCTCAACGTTTGGATATTTAAGAATTTCACGTACAGCTAGTCCATCTCCTCCACCTAAAACAAGAACCCGTTTTGGAGAGGCTGCTAATTCCATAGCCGGGAATACTAGCGCTTCATGATAATATCTTTCATCTAAAGAAGAAAACTGTAACTCCTGATTTAAATATAGTCGAATATCCATCGTTTCAATGAGAAGAAGTTCTTGAAATGGGCTCGATCCATTATAAAGGATATTATGATTGCCTTTCAGCGTTGCCTTTAAGTAAGCCCGATCCCACCCATTTCCTATATCGTTCTTTACACGGATATCACTTTTTTCTTTCACTAAAGTATCCAAAAGAATATCCAGCTCCTTCATACTAGAAGGTCTATGAACAATGTCATGCCCACGTACAATTTCATGAACAGAAGCACGTTTCGCTTCCAATTTCAACAAAAGCTCTCTTAATACCGGCCAAAGTTTTTGATCTCCACACGTATATAAATCCAAAGCAGCGTACCCGTGTTCCGGCCAAGTATGGATAGAGAGATGAGACGTTGAAAGCACAATGACACCTGTTACTCCTTGGGGTGAAAAGGAATGAAAATAAGTAGATAAAATCTCCATCCCTAAATCTTCGACTGCTTTTATAAGAAATTCCTTTAATACATCTTCCTGATTCAAAATATCCGCCTGGCACTGGAACGCATCAATAACAAAATGTTGTCCTTTTGTGTCCACTGAATCACTTCCTTCTTCACTTTCCATACTGTATGCTTATACCGGTTGTCCAGCTTGTACTATCCCCTATTTTTATTAAATAATATTTTTAAGCATATTCATCCATACCCTTTTGATTATTCATACATATTCATATAAAGGCTATGTTTATAAAACTATTGACTATAACAAAGCCTACGAAAAAAAACAAAGATTGGATGAATGTTAAATGAATAACACCTCTACAGTTATCACTCTTCTAGGAAGTTCAGGCGGGGTTGCCAAATCTATACTTTCTATCTTAAATAAATCAGCGGTCGACAAAAAAGATCCGCTGCATCCCTTAATTCAGAACTCTACTCTCCATTTAATAGATAATAAGCAAAAAGATATCAGCTACTACCACACTTTATTCCCTAACCTCTCTACTAAATGTGTCATTCATCAATTTGATTTACAAGATACAGATCACTTCACCCAACATCTCTCACGCACCCAAACCTCCATTGTTATTGATGTATCATGGGCAGATACAGTCGCGATGCTTGCTTGCTGTAATCAACTTGGAGTTAAGTATGTCAATTCCGCTTTAGAATGCGCTATGGTTGATGAAAATGAAGAATTATATGAAGGATTTCCTTTGATTGAGAGAATTCGATATTTTGAAGCATATAAGAATCAATTCTTAAATACGACCGCGATTATTGGCTCAGGCATGAATCCAGGTGTTGTACAATGGATGGCCATCGAATTGTTAACTAAAAGCTCAGAGCCCCCGCTCGGCTGCTATATTGTTGAGCACGACACTTCCTTCTATAAGAATCCTCAATACGCTAAACCAGGTGTAATCTATACAACTTGGGCACCTGAATGCTTCCTAGATGAAGCAATCCTCAGTTACCCGATGTTCATGCAGCATCATACTCCCCTCTTTTTATATGAAAAAGTATACAATCTTGAATTTCAGGTTACTTTAGGGGACAAGCAGTTTGATGGATGCTTAATGCCCCATGAAGAAGTATATACGTTAGGTCAGCTGTATAATATGGAAAGTGGTTTTTTGTATAAAGTCAATGATCATACGACAGAACTCATTCGCTCTAAGCTTGATCATGTTCAGCAATTATGGGACCATGAAATGAAAGTTCTCGATCCCCTTGAGGCGCCGCTCGAAGGAGAAGATTTAGTGGGCGTCCTGCTCGTCTATCCCGATAAAGAACGCTATATGTATAATGTTACGGATAATCACTCCATTTATAGTAAATACAAAACAAACGCTACTTATTTTCAAGTAGCTTGTGGCATCTATTCTGCTTTAACCGTTCTCTTATTAGATTCCATCCCAAAAGGGGTTTATTATGTGGATGAGCTGCTATTAAAAACCAACAATCAATATGGGCAATATTTACAATATTACATGCCAACATTTATTACAGGAGAAAATAACCAAACAGACGGTTTGCTATTACAAAGAATGAAAAAAATAAATAAACCGCAGCCATAATATAAGACAAGCTCTCTGGCCTTTCTTGCAGAGAGCTTTTTTTCTATTGATGTCCCATTAAAAAATATAAAAACCAAACAGCGTGATTTTGTTCATCTGCTGCTGCTCTTTTAAAAGCCGATTGAATCGTCGAATCACTTGTACCACTAGCGATGTCATAATAAAAATCAACCGTTTCTTGCTCATCTATAAAAGCTGCTTTAATTGCATCTACATACGAATGCGGGCACGAAGGTTGTTTTTCAATTTGGGGTTGAGTGCCTGTTAGTTGTTGATACACCTGTGAAAACGTCTCAAAATGCCGAATCTCATCTTGCCGAATTTCTGTTACTACTTCCCTTACTTTCTGTGATGGAGCCATCTGAATAATCTCTCCATAGCAATGTATAGCCGTGTATTCCCCATTAATTGCTTTTAAAATCTGATTAGACAAAACGGACTGCTGGCCCCTATTGTTAATGGCGTAATAATGCATCATAGTCTCCCTTTTCTTTACTTTTTCATACGATATGCACTTCCAATAAATACGTGATTACCCAATGTGAGTAAAATTTGTTATATATATCATTGTTTCATTTATTACAAAATGACGTTATTCGACATCTTTTTGTAATAAAAATAGTATTCCAGTGAAACACCGCTGTTACATTAAGCTGTTATTCTAAGACTACGATTTAAAACAAAGGAGATTATTTATGAAAAAAACACTAATTACGATGATAACAGCTTGTTTTCTAGTATTTGGGTTTTCCGGAGTTTCATCGGCCGCTAGTACATACACTGTAAAAAAAGGCGACACATTATGGCTTATTGCTAATAAACATAACGTAACCGTGAAACAGCTTCAAAGCTGGAATGGTCTTAAAAATAATACAATTAAACCTAAACAAGTTTTAAAAGTTACAAAAACAACAAAAAAAGTGACAGTAAAAAAAGCATCTACATCAAAAAGCTACAAAACATATACTGTGAAAGCAACAGCTTACACAGCGAACTGTAAAAATTGCAGCGGTATTACTGCAACAGGATTGAACTTAAAGAAAAATCCAAACGTGAAAGCAATTTCCGTTGATCCAAAGTTGATTCCACTTGGATCAAAAGTATATGTGGAAGGCTATGGAACAGCAATTGCAGCTGACACAGGTGGAGCTATCAAAGGAAAGAAGATTGATGTTTTCATCTCTTCTAAATCTAAAGCTCTTAATTGGGGCGTAAAAACTGTTAAAATCAAAGTATATCAATAATTATACAGAACCGAATTGTGAACAATGTCGTTCCAATTCGGTTTTTTGTTACATTAAAGAGCAATATTCGACTAGTACAGTCTCCCTTCTCTATTATCCACTTCTCCTCATCTCGAAGTAGAAATCTTACGTTCCGTTACCCCTCTATAAAATCTAAACATTAGGAAAATTATGTTATCTCTTTCTGAATATGTGATATGATTTACATAATACTAGTAGGAGAGGTGTTTATTTTGAAGATTGTTATTGTAGGAGCAGGAGCAGTTGGAGCCTATTTTGGAGCTCGTCTTGAAGAAACTGGCCAGCATGTTACATTTCTCGTTCGTAAAAATCGCGCTCGCCAATTAGAAGAAGAAGGTTTACATATTACAAGCCCACATGGGAATTATCTATTTAATCAGCTAAATCTTGTTGAAGATGTTAATCAAATTGAACATGCCGATTTAGTTATTCTCTCTGTAAAAGGCTACCATCTAGAAGGTACCCTGCCCGCTTTACGAACACTTGTCGAACGTGGATCTAAAATCCTGCCGCTTTTAAATGGATTAGAGCATATTCCTATTCTTCAAGAGCAATTTGGAGAAGAAGCTGTACTTGGAGGCTTCGCTTATATTATCACAACCTTAAACGAAAAAGGTCATGTGATTCATTCCAGCCAAAATCATGACTTAATATTTGGCCCTTTACACCCTTCACAAACAGGCTTTTGTGAAGAGCTGGAACAAGTGATGAGCACAGCTGTAATCGATGCTCGTCAGTCTAAACAAATCCTGATGAGAATGTGGAATAAATATATGTTCATTACAGCTTTTTCAGGCGTAACAACCGCCGCGAATCTACCAATCGGTACAATCCGGCAATCTCCTTCCACTTTCAACTTATTGCATAAAGTGCTGATTGAGATGAAAAATCTAGCTAATGCGTATCACGTTTCAATTAGTGAAGAGCAACTAAATCAAGCTGTCACTAATTTACAAACGTTACCACACGAATCTACTTCTTCCATGCACCAAGATCGTCGAAAAGGTTTAACATTAGAAGTCGAACATTTACAAGGCGGTGCCTTACGATTAGCCAATAAAGCTGGGATTCAATTGCCTGTTATTGAAACTCTTTATGGACTTATTAAACCTTTTGAACATTAGAATTCAAGCTATCCTTATATATAGGGATAGCTTTTCCGTACGCTAAAATAACCATTTACATCCAGAACAAAAAGACCAAAAAGAACAATATCACCAAAAAAAATATCATTCTCCTTCACCTGTTACAATGTAGACAGTTGTAATGAACCTATTATATAACAAAGGAGAATGCATCTTGAAAATTCTAAAAAATTTAACAGTTCAAGTTGTACTTGGTATCGTTCTCGGTATTGCAGTTGGATACTTCTTCCCGGCTTTTGGTGCTGAGTTAAAAGTATTAGCTGACTGGTTTATTAAATTAATTAAAATGGTAATCGCTCCAATCATCTTCTTTACCGTTGTAATCGGAATCGGCGGCATGGGTGATATGAAGAAGATTGGTCGAATCGGCGGGAAAGCTTTATTGTATTTTGAAATCGTTTCCACGATTGCTCTTGCTATTGGAATTATCGTTGTAAACGTGTGGGGCCCTGGTAAAGGATTTAATATGAGCGCTGTAGAAGACGCCGGTGCTGATGTTTCTCAATATACAACAGCGGCTGCAGAATCAGAGCATGGCGCTATCGCCTTTATTTCAAGCATTATTCCAGATAACGCAGTTGCAGCAATGGCTGGCGGTCAATTGCTACCAATATTATTGTTTGCGATTCTATTTGGTCTTTCACTTGCAGCTATGGGTGAAAAAGGAAAACCAGTTGTCACACTATTCCAACAATTAGCGGATGTTTTCTTCGGAATTGTAGGTATGGTAATGAAAATTTCACCACTTGCAGCATTTGGTGCAATGGCATACACAATCGGGAAATTCGGTCTTGGTTCACTTAGTTCGTTAGCTCAATTAATGGGTGCCGTTTATCTAACAATGTTCCTATTTATCGTCTTTGTTCTAGGTAGTATTGCAAAAGCATATGGCTTTAACATTTTCAAATTTATCGCTTACATCAAACACGAAATTATGCTTGTAGTCGGAACATCTTCATCTGAGTCGGCTCTTCCTAGTATGATGAACAAGCTTGAAAAATACGGTTGTTCAAAACCAGTTGTTGGGTTAGTTGTACCAACTGGGTACTCTTTCAATCTTGATGGTACATCCATCTACTTATCAATGGCTGCTATCTTTATTGCACAAGCCTACGGAGTTGATTTAACAATCTGGCAAGAAATCACTCTACTTGGGATTTTAATGCTAACATCTAAAGGTGCGGCTGGTGTAACTGGTTCTGGTTTCATCACGCTTGCCGCTACATTAGCAGCATTCCCAATGATTCCTGTTGAAGGTATGGCTCTTCTATTAGGTGTGGACCGTTTCATGTCAGAAGCACGTGCGGTTACAAACTTAATTGGTAACGGTGTTGCAACAGTTGTTATCTCTAAATCAGAAAAAGAATTTGATCCTAATAAAGCAAGCGTAGAGGCAGACACTGCTGCCTAAATATCTTCTCAAAACAGCTGTCCTTTTTAAAGGGCAGCTGTTTATTTATTCTGACAAGCCTTCTTTATTTAATAGATTCTTCATTATATATATAATAGATAATAACTAGCATGTTTTACTATACATAATCATATATAAAGGGAGGTTTTTCATATGAAGCAATATGATTTATACATCAATGGAGAATGGTCTGATTTTGGACTCGAACGCATGGATGTAACGAACCCAGCGACGAATGAAGGCATTGCTACTATACCTATTGGCGGGGCCAATGAAGCTAAAAAAGCTACCGATGCGGCTTATGAAGCACTTAAAAGCTGGTCTGCTCTCTCAGTCTATGAACGTGCTGATTTGATTTGGAAATGGTATCACTTAATTGATGCTAATAAAGAAGAAATTGCAAAGATTATGACAGAAGAACAAGGGAAACCATTAAAAGAAGCTATCGGCGAAATGACCTATGCAAACGGCTTTCTTTCTTGGTTTGCAGAAGAAGGAAAACGCGTATATGGAGAAATGATTCCAGCGACACAATCGAATAAACGTCTATTCGTCTCCAAGCAGCCTGTAGGTGTAGTTGCTGTCATCACGCCATGGAATTTCCCAGCAGCTATGATTACACGTAAAGTGGCACCAGCACTCGTCGTTGGCTGTACAGTTGTCATCAAACCAGCAAACCTAACACCCATTACAGCTCTAAAAATTGTCGAACTTGCAGAGCAAGCTGGGATTCCAAAAGGAGTCATCAACCTTGTCACTGGCAAGTCATCCGAAATTGGCGACACATGGCTTCAAGACCCTCGCGTTCGCAAATTGACGTTTACTGGCTCTACCGAAGTAGGAAAAACATTAATGAAGGGCTCTGCCGAAACTGTTAAAAAAATTTCTTTGGAACTGGGTGGACACGCCCCTTCTATCGTCTTAGAAGATGCAGATTTAGAAAAGGCTGTGAATGGTGTAATTAGCTCTAAATTCCGGAACGCTGGTCAAACATGCGTCTGCTCGAACCGAATATACGTACATGAATCGATTTACAATCAGTTCATCGAAACATTTGTTGCTAAAGTAAAAGAGTTAAAAGTAGGAAATGGTCTTGATCAAGGGGTCGATATTGGCCCACTCATCGACCAGCACGCAGTTGATAAAGTATTAGCTCATATTGAAGATGCTGTTCGTCGTGGCGCTAAGCTTGAAACAGGCGGAAAAGTAGTGAATGGTCTATTTTTAGAACCGACTGTTCTTTCAAATATCGATGACAGCATGCTCTGTATGACAGAAGAAACATTTGGTCCGCTTGCACCGATTACTTCCTTTAAAACGGAAGAAGAAGTCATTGAACGAGCGAACAGCTCCATCTATGGGTTAGCGGCCTACGTATTTACTGAAAATATTAGCCGCGGCATCCGTGTTGTTGAAGCGCTGGAATTCGGTATTGTCGGTTTAAATGATGGTCTACCGTCCACTCCTCAAGCTCCATTTGGCGGGTTTAAACAAAGTGGACTAGGTCGCGAAGGCGGACACCAAGGCATTGAAGAGTTTTTAGAAACAAAATATATTTCACTCGGATTATAAATACAAGAACATTCAGCTTATATCCAAAGTAACAGCCTATCAACTAGTTAGGCTGTTATTTTTTATGCTTAATAACGTTTGTTTAATTCCTTCTTCATATGGCGTTTTTGGTACTGGACCAATTGCTCGTTCATATTTATCACCATTTAACACAACAGGCTCTTCGTTTAAGTAATACATTTCTACATACTCTCTCATAAAAGAATCAAATACCCCTATGAAGCAAATCATATTTTTACTGACAGTAGAGACCTTTTTGTTATACCCTGTAACCTGCTTAGCAATCCTAATAATATCTGTTCCTGTAATTGTCCCTGCCCCCGGGATATTCCAATTCTCCCCATCAAAGCGATTTTGAAACGCTAATTCAACAATTGCTTTTGCTCCATCTGGTGTATAAATAAATTCTCTGGCTAACATTTGATTGCCTATATACCTCGCTTTTTTATTCTGAATCATTGCTTGAAATGTATAATTGAGCAATGTACTTCCAGCGTTCGGTCCATAAAAATCTGGAAGATGCGTAATCAAAAGTGGTACACGTGACTGCTTCGCCATCTGCTCTAACTGTAAACGAATATTCCCTTTTTTCGTATGTGGTTTTTTCTTTACTTCCTCTGTAACAGGAACGCCATAACTTCTTCCATATGCATAAATATTATCTATCATCACAAGCTTCGTTCCTGTTTTCTTTACTGCCTCTAAAATATTGGTCAGTAATATCGATTGCTTTTCCTGCCATTCTGGATAAGGGATATTAATAGCATGGAATACAACATCTATACCTTCTGCAGCCTTCTCCACATCATCTTGTTGAAATACATCGCCGATTGTTACCTTCACTGGCTGATTTCCGAATAGCTTATTTAACTGATCCCCACTTCGGGCAAAGGCAGTTACTTCGACTCCTCTATTCACTAATTCGTAAACAAGTGCACTTCCCATGCTTCCCGTTGCGCCCAATACAAGTGCTTTTCTCAAGTGATTCACTCCCTTTATTAATTAACCACTGGTCAATTAATTGCTGAAAAAATTCGCCCTTAGGCGATTTTTTCAGCAATTATCCCTCTTCTTCTATACCAAGACCTTTTAGCATAAATCTGACATGAGTCTTTGCTAACCCTTCCACTTCCTCATATGTTTGCTCGTTACGACAATGAACGCTGACAAAGCCATGAACCGCTAAAAAAACAGACCAAATTGCTTGAGCGGTTACTCGCGAGTCACATAATGTTGACAAAGCCTGTGCAAATTGCTCATAGCTTTCCGCTGGAGCCAGTTGTAAATGCTGCTGGATATCACGGTTTCTTGTTAAAAACATCAGTTCATAATGATTCGGATAATCTAAACCAAATTGAATAAATCGCAACAGGATTTTCTTTACCTTCTCCGTGTTCGTCAGCTGTTCATTCATAATTTCGATTAATAAATGATTTAATAAAGAGAAATCCTTAGCAACAATTGCATAAAATAGTTCCGCTTTATTTTGAAAATGATAATAAAGCGCACCATGGGAATACCCTAATGCCTGCGCGATTTTTCTCATAGATACGTGCTGATAGCCAGATTGCGCAAATAAAGTTCTTGCAGTATCAATAATCATATCTCTTGTTAATTCTTGTTCAACGGATTTTCTAGGTGACATTCTTTACTCCTTTTATTGACCATTGGTTAATAATTATTATATGCATTTATTCCATATTTGTAAATAAAAAGGATGATGAAAACAAGCCCATTTCTTTATAAATGAAGAAGCACTATAAAAGCGCGTATCGGAATGACCATCCGACACGCGCTTTATGTTGTAAACCAAGCTTTTACGATTAGTTTTCTTCTATTTCTTTACGGTTTTTCTTAAATAGTTTAGATAATACTTCATATACAATCGGTACGATAATTAACGTCAGTAAAGTAGAACTTGCTAAACCGCCGATTACTGTAATACCTAGTCCTTTTGAAATTAAACCGCCGCCACCAGAGCCAATTGCTAGTGGAATTAATGCACCGATTGTTGCAATAGCTGTCATTAAGATTGGGCGTAGACGCGTTGCTCCTGCTTCAAGGATAGCCTCACGCATCGGCATACCTTCACGTTCCATATGAATGATTCGATCTACAAGTACGATTGCGTTTGTTACAACGATACCGATTAACATGAGTAGACCCATCATTACTGATACAGAGATTGTTTCTCCTGCAATTAATAAGCCTACAAATGAACCGATTACTGCAAATGGTAATGAGAAAAGAATCACAAATGGCGCTAAACCTTCACCGAATGTGACAACTAGGATAAAGTATACAATTGCAATCGCTGCAACCATTGCAAGACCTAGTTGTGTGAATGTTTCATTAATGTCAGCTGTTACACCAGCAACACCTAGTTCAACCCCATTTGGTAAGTCTAATTTATCAATCTCTTTATCCACTTCAGCCGATACTTTTGAAATATCATCACCTAAAATCGTACCAGATACTGTCGCATAGTATTCACCTTTACTACGAGAAAGCGTATTTAAAGCGAACCCTTCTTCTACTTTTACGATTTCTGAAAGCTCCACTGTTTTTCCTGAAGCGGTTGGCACTTCTTTTTCAAGCATATCATCAATGGATTTAGGTGCTGCTTCAGCTTCTTGTTGTACAATGACTTCTAACGTGTTTCCGTCTTTTTCAACTGTTGTTAATACATTTTGTTGCGTTTGCGGGCTTAACATCTGCACAATTTGTCCTGTTGTTAAACCATATTGTAATAGTTCATCTTGTTCTACTTTGAATGTGAATTCTTCATAGCTTTCTTCTGTGCTAGATGACACATCTTTTAAGCCGTCATTATCTGCTAATACTTTTTCTACCATTCCTACAGCTTCATTTAAGTCATCTAAATCTTCACTGTAGAATGTGTAGCTAATTTCATTGCTCGAAACAGAACCTGCTGAGAAGTTTTGACTCTTCCATTCGCCTGTTTGACCGATATTAAATACATAGTCTTCAATTTCTGCTTTTACATCGGCAAAGTTTTCTGTGTCTGGGTCAAAGATTAAATACATTAACCCACCGCCAGATCCTCCGCCCATCATAATCGCTGTTGGATCAGTACTATTTGTAATAGAAACTTGAACAATATCAATTTCATCACGCTTAAGCATTTTTTCTTCAACGGCTGCCATATTGGCTAACGTCTCTTCTTCGAGTTCACCAGCTTTTGGTGTGTATGTTAAATACATCACTTTCTCTTCTTCACTACCTAAGAAGCTAAAGCCAATAAGTGGTGTTAACATTAAACTTCCTACTAACATCGCTACAGCAACTACAGAAGTGACAATTTTATGGTTCAATGTCCATTTAAGAATTCCTTTATACCACTTTGACAGTTTCCCTTGTTCTTTATGATGTCCTTCTGCTTTCTCACTATATAATTTTTTCTTAAACAAGAAATGAGAAAGAGCTGGAACGATTGTAATAGCGACAATTAACGATGCCCCAAGCGCAAACGTCATTGTCAATGCAAATGGCATAAATAGCTCTCCAACCATACCACCTACAAAAATGAGTGGTGCGAATACCGCAACCGTTACTAATGTAGATGACAAGATTGGTTTAAACATTTCAATCGTGGCTTCACGAACTAACGCGCGCCCTGACAGCTTCTCTCCCTTTAAATGCAAACGACGATAAATGTTTTCTACTACTACGATCGAGTCATCAATAACACGACCAATCGCAACCGTAATCGCACCGAGCGTCATAATATTTAACGTAATATCCATCCAGTTTAATAATAATAATGCCATGAAAATTGAAACTGGAATGGAGACAATCGAAATGATTGTTGATTTGAAGTCACGTAAGAATAGCAAAATGATTAAAACAGCAATTAAACCGCCAAATACTGCTTTCTCAATCATTGTTGTAACGGATTCCTCGATTGGGGCACCTTGGTCAAGTGTCATATCAACAACAAGTCCGTCAATGCTCTTCTCTTCTTCTTCCATTAACTCTTTTACCTCATTAACAACTGTTACGGTGTTTGCATCTTGTGCTTTTACGATTTGAATTGCAATGGCTTCTTCACCATTCGTACGAGATACAGACTCCACTTTCCCAACTACTTCAATTTTTGCAATGTCACCAAGTTCTACAACTGGTGATGGATTTGCAGCTGATGGTGTTACCGGAATTAACATTTTCTTTAACTCATTTGCTGTCATGAACTTCCCGTCAACGGAAACGGCTTTTTCTGATTCTTCAAACTCAAATAGACCTAGCGATACGGCCATATCACTTGCTTGAATCATCTTTTCAACGTCTTCTTCTGTCACGCCTAAAGAAGCCATTTTTTCTTCATCATATGTTAATTCAACTTCTTCAATATGTTGACCGGTAATTGTTGCAGAAGCAACACCGTCAATTTTCTCAATCTTTGGCAATAAACTTTCTTCGACTGTCTTTGTTAGCCCGACAATGTCTTCTTCCGTGCTGCTTACACTTAATGCAACAACAGGCATCATATTCATACTAATCTTAGAAATTGATGGTTCTTCGACAGTTTCAGGCAGTGACACTGTATCAAGCACAGCTTGGATTTCACGCTTTGCTTCATCCATATCTTTTTCATAATTGTACTCTACCTGCAAACTTGCCATGTTAGAATATGAATTTGAGTAAATAGCTTTTACTCCTTCTAAGCTTTCAAGTGTTTTCTCTAATGGTATAGACACATCATCCATTACTTTTTCAGGAGTTGCACCCGGATACACTGCTGTTACCATTAAATATGGAATTGAGATATCTGGTATCGTCTCCATTTTCATTCGTGTACCGGAATAAATTCCTGAGACAGTGATGATAATTGTCAGTAACCAAACTGCTAGTTTATTTTTCAAGACAAAATTAACTAAACTTTTCACCTTTGCACCTGCCTTTAATTGACTTGTTCAATTCAATTATTTATACTAATGACTAATCGGTCAATTGTCAATAAATTATGTAGGAGCGATTTTAATAGATGGTCAAAAAACAATTAATAATGGATAAAGCATTAGAGCTATTTTCAGAACAAGGCTTCGAAGCAACTTCTGTTCAACAAATTACGGAGCGCTGCGGTATCTCAAAAGGGGCTTTTTACCTTTCATTTAAATCAAAAGACGAGTTAATTCTGGCATTAATCGATTACTTTATGATGCAAATCACAGCTGATATTGACTACTCAGTCAGAAATTGTTCAAACAAGGAAGAACTTCTTTATGTATTCTACTTCACAACATTCCGTTCTTTCAGTAAACATTCAGCTTTCGCTAAAATGTTCCTTAAAGAACAAACACAAACCTTTAATAATGAGGAACTAATCTCTAAACATGATTACTATGACAGTCATATTAATGAAAGCATACTGTATATGTTAGATCAATTATATGGTGAACAGATCGAAGAAACGAAATACGATTTATTAATTTGTATTAAAGGGTTTATACAAATTTACTCAGGCTTGTATCTTCGCTTTAATTTACCGTTAGATATAGATTCATTAACTAAATCACTCGTCGAAAAAACAGCTTTACTAGCTCAACATTCAACAATCCCTTTCATTTCAGGAGATATTATACGTATTATTAAGGGACCTATACATGAACAGGTAACAACAGAACATATTGCTGCACTAATTGAACAAAAAATCGGTGATATCGAAAATCCAATTGAGCAAGAATCGCTACAAATTCTAAAAGATGATCTATTCAAAACAAACACAAGCCTAGCTATTACAAAGGGCTTGTTAGAAAACATTAAAAACAACCCACAGTGCAAGTGGATTTCGTATTTAATTCGCGAATATTATCAATTATAAAGAACGTTTTTCATTATATCCTGTTTATTTGCAGATGGCTTTGTTAATAAATATTGTTTATTTATACAATTTTGGGATCATGCGTGTGAAACCGCGGTTTCACACACCTTTCAGATAAAAAAATAAAAGCGAGTTCCTATAAGAACTCGCTTTTATTCACTCTAATATTTCTTCATCCTGCTCTTTTTTACGCAGTTTTATAAACTTCACGATATTTAAAACGATAGTTTTGACTACCGAATATGTCGGAACAGCCAAAATCATCCCTAAAATACCAGCCAGATTGCCAGCAACAAGTAAAAGAATAATAATTGTTAATGGATGTGTGTTCAACTTCTTCCCAATCACAAGTGGTGAAATTAAATTTCCATCAAGCTGCTGTACAATTGTAATGACGACAATCACCAAAACAGCCTGTGTTGGAGAATGAATTAACGCGATAACAAAAGCTGGTGCTCCGCCTAAGAACGGACCAACATACGGGATAATATTTGTAATGGCACATATTAAAGCAAACAAAATCGCGTATGGTAAATCAATAATTAAATACCCAATAAACGTCCCGACACCAACAAAGAAACAGACTAGCAGTTGACCTTGTATGTATGTTGCCAATGTTTCCATTGTCTCTCTTAAGATGACTAACCCAGACTTTCGATATCCTTTCGGTACAAAGCGTAATAAAGCACGGGAGAATTTATGCCCATCCTTTAACATATAAAATAAAATAAATGGAACTGTCACAATGACTAATGTAATGTTCGTCGCTACGCTAAAAATGGATGAAAGACTATTCGTTATATTACTTGGCAGTGTCGTTAAATAGTTTTGAAGTGTATTCCCAATCTCCTCTAATGAAACATAATCCTGCTCCATCGTCCACTTAAACCACATTGTTTCGGACATATCCTCAATGAATTTCCTAGACTCATTGAAATAACCTGGAATATCATTGATCAATTCTGTAACCTGTTTCGATAGAGATGGACCTAATAAACCAATTAACAGACCAATTAAACTAAGGGAGACAACATAAATGAGGAGAATCGCCAACCCTTTCGGTACTTTCCCTTTCGTTAAAAATGTCACAATCGGATTAAAGAGAAAAAATAGAAACCCTGCAATCAGAATAGGAAAAAACAAAGTTGTGATGAAAATACCAATTGGTTCGAATAGAAATGAAATTTTTGTGCTTACAAAAATAAGCACAGCAATCATCAACAGCTCAAAGGTCCAAAAATGCAGTTTTGATTTAAACAACAGTTCCCCTCCTCCACATTTTTCTCAATTCAATAAGATGGAGAAATATATCATTTCTTTTTTCTATTACTGATTGCAGTGTAACACACTTTCTCAACGGACAACATTTTTTATTATTATTTTTCCATATTAGCCTTACCGAATCACCTTATGACGTGTTAACGAATTCTCATTCTTTGTATAAATCTACATAATCTGTTTATACTATCTAGTAATTCAGAATGTATAACTTGCTTGTCCAAAAAAAATCCGCTACAGCAAATGCCATAGCGAATTGTTTATCTATTATTTTTGCTCTTGAAGAGAAGCTTCTTTCATTGTACCGTTCTTAGCAAGGTTAACGTGCCAAGATAATGCTTTTTCAAGAACGTGTGGAGTCTGATGACCACCAGTTTTCTCAACAGCTTCGTTGAAGTAAGCCCAAAGCTGTTCACGATAATCTGGGTGTGCACAGTTGTTAATGATCAATTCAACGCGTTCTTTTGGAGCTAGTCCACGTAAGTCAGCGATACCTTGCTCAGTTACGATTACATCCACATCATGCTCAGTATGGTCTACATGTGAAACCATAGGCACGATACTTGAGATGTTTCCACCTTTTGCGTAAGATTTCGTTACGAAAATACCTAAACGAGCGTTACGAGCGAAATCTCCAGACCCACCGATACCGTTCATCATTCTTGTACCTGAAACGTGTGTAGAGTTAACGTTTCCATAGATATCAAGTTCTAACGCTGTATTGATAGAAATTAGACCGAGTCGACGGATAACTTCTGGGTGGTTAGAAATTTCTTGTGGACGTAAGCAAATTTTATCAGCATAAGCTTCTAAGTTGCCATATACTTTTTTCTGTAATTCTTCAGTCAGTGTAATTGAAGTAGCAGCTGCGAATTTAACTTTACCTGCATCGATTAAGTTGAATACAGCATCTTGAAGTACTTCTGAAGACACTTCAAGATCTTCAAATTCAGAATTAGCAAAGCCATCTAATACCGCGTTTGCTACAGAACCTACACCTGATTGAAGTGGAGCTAATTTATTTGTTAAGCGACCAGCTTTAATTTCTCCACGGAAGAAATCTAATAAAAGGTTTGCCATTGTTTGCGTTTCCTCATCTGGAGGAACGATTAATGAAGGAGCATCCGGCTCTTCAGAAATTACAATACCTTTAACTTTTGCTGGATCTAACGGAATACCAATTGTTCCGATACGATCTGAAGCTTTCGTCATTGGAATTGGTTCACGCTCACCTTGTGGAGCAGGTACATAGATATCATGAATACCCTCTAATGAATCAGGATGAGTAACGTTCAACTCAATGATAATGTTTTTCGCTTCTTGAACGAAGATTGGTGAGTTACCTACAGATGTTGTTGGAATTAACAAACCATCTTCAGTAATTGCAGCAGCTTCGATAATTGCATAATCGATTGGTCCCATAATTCCTTGACGAACTAATTCAGCATTATGAGATAAATGTGCGTCAACATAAGTAACTTCGCCAGTATTAATTTTGTTACGAATTCCAGCATCACCTTGGAACGGTCCGCGCTTACGGATAACTCCAGCTTCTGCCATAAATTTATCAACTTCTGGCCCTAATGAAGCACCAGTATATACGTCTACTTTAAATTGTTCAGTTTTTGCTCTTTCAACAAGTGCCATTGGAACAACTTTAGCATCACCAGCACGAGTGAATCCACTCATACCAAGTACCATGCCATCTTCAATCCATGAAGCAGCTTCCTTGGCAGTTACAATTTTATCTTGAAATTGCTTATTGCGAATTTTCTTGAAAACGCTTTCGTTCATACAAAAGTCCCCCATTTCCGCTTTTCTATACTTGTTCATTTTAACAATCTAACGTTAGAGTCACATTCATTTTGGAATGAAAGGCCTTAAAAATAAATCAAGCCAGAATTTTCAAGGCACAAAGAAGAAAAAAGCCAATAAATCAGAAACCTAACGCTCGTCTAAATTGACTTGCATATGTTTGACTCACCTGAATTTTCGACTTATCCTTCATCACAAGTAAAAAAGTTGAATGGAAATCTGGCAAGATTTCCTCAATAAAGTGGATATTCACAATATAAGAACGATGCACTCTAATGAAGTTATCCGTTGGTAACACAAGTTCAAGCTCACTTAAATTCAGTTTATGAAAGCCATTAACACGACTCGACTGAATACGTGTTTTTCGATTTTGTGCTTCCAAATACATAATTTCATCATTCGGAATAGGCATCCAACGATCATTCGTTTTCACAGTTAAGAATGATGTAGAAAGTAAAAGCGGCTTGGAAGGCAGAATAGCTGTAACGACTCCCTTTGGTTTATCTCCGTCCATAATTGGCACAGCAATTCCGAAATATGGAATACCAAAGCTATTATTATCAACGTACTCAGAAACCTTTCTTTGATCACTTAACGCTTTGTACGTTATAGTGTCGCTATTTATTATGTCCCCTGGTTGAATCTTTAAGTCAATTTGTTTACTCGGTTGATAATAAATAAATTGCTTTTCATCAGACACAGCAATTGATGCATTCTCCATTGGTAAAAAATCATTTACAATATTTAATACAGATTGAATTGAAAATCGATCCATTTTTTCATCCCACCAACCTACTCTTTTGTTTCTCGTTTAGTCTATTTAAAAAGGTTCTTTTTTGTTTTATATCTAAAGATTTGATTAACACCATCGTCTTTTTTATTTACCAAACAAAAAATGGTGTTAAAAAAGCGAAAAACGTGAAAAAACCAGAAAAAATGCGCAATAATTATTTCTTCACTCATTATAGTCGGAATGCAAAAAAATTTCTATGGGTAAAACAAGAAAACCGTCCTTCCATCTAAAGAGGAAGAAGAACGGCTCCTTCTACGTTTGATCGTTTTCTTGATCAATCATCGATTCCCTTTGAATTAATAAAAGGTCTTCTAAATTCTTTAATGGTAAGTCTAATAAAAAGGAACGGTCCGTAGGTTCATACACCTTCTCTGCTATAAGCGTATTAACAATCTTCTGTTTCTTCGCCGCAACAATGCGAACTAACCTTCCCATTATGACCGCTCCTTTTTCAAAAGATGCTTACTTCTCATCTTTCAGTGCATCATAACCTTCTGCACCTGTGCTAATTTTCACTACATTCGCTAATTCATAAATGAATATTTTCCCATCCCCTGGTTTCCCTGTACTTAAAAACTTTCTTGTCACATCTACCACATCTTGAACAGGAACTTCACAAACGACAATTTCAATTTTAATTCGATCATGTAATGAATTTTCCCGATTGACTCCACGATATGTTTCAATATAGCCTTTTTGAAGACTGGTACCCTTCACATCCGATACGGTAATCCCACTTACCCCAATTTTTGCAAGCTCCGCTTTAAATTTCTCGAAATTAATCGGCCGGGTAATAATATCAATTTTCGTTAATATCTCACTCATATATAATCACCTTTCTTTAAATTGATTCGTGGTATGCTTTTTCACCATGTAAAGAAATATCAAGACCAACCGACTCATCTTCCTCATTCACACGAAGCGGTACAAAAATACTAGTAACTTTCGCAATAATGAATGTGACAACTGCAACGAATATATAAGTAGCGATAATAGCAACTAAGCTTTTCCATAATAAGCTAGCATCACCATAGAATAAACCATCTGCTCCACCGGCGTTTACAGAAGTTGTTGCAAATAATCCTGTTGCAACACCGCCCCACGTTCCGCCAATTCCATGTAATCCAAAAGCATCCAAGGCATCATCATAGCCTAATTTCGATTTCAATGAGAAGATAGCCCAGAAGCACAATGCCCCGCCAATAAGACCAATAATAATAGAAGCTGAAGGAGTGACAAATCCACAAGCTGGTGTGATTGCTACAAGACCTGCAAGAGCCCCTGATACCGCTCCAAGCATCGTTGGCTTTTTATTAATCATGTTTTCGACAACTAACCAACCAATAATCCCAGCTGCTGCCGCAACCGCTGTGTTTACAAATACATTCATAGCTACTTCATCAAGTGTAAGAGCACTTCCTACATTAAATCCGTACCAACCAAACCAAATTAGTGAGGCACCAAGAAATGTTAACGGAAGATTGTGCGGAGAACTATTTGCGGATTCTTTACGTTTCCCTAACATAATTGCTAATACTAAACCAGCTACACCAGATGAAATGTGTACAACGTTGCCGCCAGCAAAATCGATTGTACCAATTGCGTGTAACCAGCCGCCGCCCCATACCCAGTGTGCAACCGGAGCGTATACAAACAACGACCATAAAATTGAAAAAATTAAGAAGGCTGAAAATTTCATACGCTCAGCAACGCCGCCGGCGATGATCGAAACGGTTAAAACCGCGAAGGTCATTTGAAATAACATAAATAAGCTGTGAGGAATTGTGTCGCTATACGGTCCAGGTTCAAAACCTACCCCTTTTAATCCGACCCAATCTAGTCCACCGATGAAAGTATTTCCTGGAGAAAATGCAAGCGAGTATCCAATAACTACCCAAAGAAGAGAAATAACAGCCATTGGCATATAACTATGCATTGCTGTACTTAGCACATTTTTACTTCGTACCATCCCTCCATAGAATAAGGCAATTCCTGGAGTCATTAACCAAACTAACATTGTAGCAACAAACATAAATACCGAATCTGCTAATTGCATAATTCCCTCTCCCCTTTATGTTAATACTCCTTACATCTTGTGTTATATTATATATCATATGATTAATTTTCTAAAAATTCAATACATTTATTTAATTTTTTTCGTAAATGTTATTTTTTATTACATGTATTATATTAAACCATCTATAATGCCATACCACTTAGATTCCTCCGCTGCTAAATTTCGCATTATCATGCACGAAAATATATTTCAAAGAATGTCAGGCCTATCTCAACGCCAAAAATAGGCCAAAAAAAGAATCCTCACAACGGAGGACCCTTCCACATACTTTTATTAACAGCAACGAGATACTTTGCCACCCTTTGCGTTATATCGTTCTTCTTGTACTTCACAGAAAAATACTTTACGACTTTTAATCGGTTCGTGCGGATGATGTTCTTTCATATGTTCCACATATGTTTCATAACTCGGAACACCGACAAGCAAACTAATAAACTGCTTACGATAACGTAACATATTGACTATTTTCTTTACCATTCTTCATTCCCCCACTCATGTTCGTGAGACGTAAGGCGTTTCATGTGAATCAATTTTTTGATTCTTTAATATTTTAATCCATAATCTAATCGCCGAAATTAAAACTGTAATTACTACAATCATAAAAATTGCACATAATGCTGCATCGACATAATCATTAATAATGACTTGCTTCATTTGAGCCAAATCTTTTGCTGGTGCAAGCACTTCCCCATTATCATAAGCGTCTTTAAATTTATTCGCATGTGCTAAGAAACCGATCGCAGGATTTTCATGGAATAACTTTTGCCAACCGGCTGTCATCGTAATCACTAATAAGAAAGTTGTCGGTACAAGCGTAACCCATGTGTACGCTTTCTTTCCCATTTTAAACAATACCGTTGTCCCCAGTAAGAGAGCAATGGCAGCCAACATTTGATTGGCAATCCCAAATAACGGCCAAAGAGTATTAATCCCTCCAAGAGGATCGATAACGCCTTGATAGAGGAAATATCCCCACAAAGATACACATAAGAAGGTCGCTATTACGTTTGGAAGCCACTTTTCTGTTTTCTTAAACGGCTTATAAACCGTTCCGATAATATCTTGAATCATAAAGCGGCCCACTCTCGTCCCCGCATCTACCGTGGTCAAAATAAACAAGGCTTCAAAGAGAATCGCAAAATGATACCAAAAAGCCATCAAGGCCTTCCCGCCAATGATTTCTGAAAAAATATAAGCCATTCCAATCGCAAACGTCGGTGCCCCGCCCGTACGCGATAGAATTGTTTCTTCCCCTACATCATCGGCAAGCGTGGTAATATCATCCGGGGTAATGACAAACCCCCATTCAGAAATGGTCGTTGCCGCTGACACTGCATCCGTTCCAATGACGGCAGCTGGACTATTCAGAGAAAAGTAGATACCTGGCGTTATTACACAAGCTGCAATGATGGCCATAATTGCAACAAACGACTCCGTTAACATCGCACCATAACCAATTGGACGAGCATGCGATTCACGTTCAATCATTTTCGGTGTTGTTCCAGAAGCAATAAGAGAGTGAAAACCCGATACGGCTCCACAAGCGATTGTAATAAATAAGAACGGGAACAAGTTACCGGAGAATACAGGACCCGTACCATCGATAAACTGAGTTACAGCTGGCATTTCAAGCACCGGTAATACAAATAAAATCCCTAATGCTAAACCGATAATCGTCCCAATTTTTAAAAATGTACTTAAATAATCACGCGGAGCAAGCAGCAGCCAAACCGGGAGAACAGATGCTACAAATCCATATATAATCATCATGATTGCAATCGTTTCACCACTAAATGTGAATAATGGCGCTAGCGTTTCACTTTCTGACACGTATTGACCAAAGTATAAAGCGAGTATTAATAGAATAATACCGATAATCGAACCTTCTCCGACTCGTCCCGGCCGAATATAACGCATATAGATTCCCATAAAAACCGCAATCGGAATCGTTGCCGCAATCGTGAACATCCCCCATGGACTACCAATTAAAGCTTTTACCACTACGAGGGCAAGGACCGCTAATAAAATAATCATAATGCCTAAAATGCCTACCATTGCGATTAAACCCGTAATTGGCCCCATTTCCTCTTTAATCATCTCTCCAAGCGACTTACCATTACGACGCATCGATCCGAATAGAATAATAAAATCCTGTACAGCTCCCGCCAAAACAACCCCAACAATAAGCCAAATCGTTCCAGGTAAATACCCCATTTGTGCTGCCAAAACGGGGCCGACAAGCGGACCTGCACCAGCAATCGCAGCAAAGTGATGGCCGAATAACACCCATTTATTCGTCGGTACATAATCTTTCCCATCATTATGGATTTCTGCAGGCGTTTTCCTATTATCATCTAATTCAAAAACTTTTCTAGCAATAAACTTACTATAAAAACGATAGGCAACTGCATATACACTAAGAGCTGCTATTATAAGCCAAATAGCATTAATACTTTCTCCTCGGTTTAAGGCGATTGCTGCAAAACTCCACGCCCCTATAGCCGATACAATCCCCCAAATAATCAACGATTTAAGCGCTTTCATTCTTCTTCAACCCCTCTTCATCATTTTTGAAAAAATTAGATGCTTAAGAAAGAAAGGTCGCGTGAACCATCCGCCCACCTCCTTTGATGATTAGCTATGTAACATACAAGAATCCACCGTATAATTATCTTTCTATTCTGAATTATAAGTAACCGCTTTCTTTTATATGCAACAAATTGGATTTGTTCATAAAAAAACATGCTATTCAGCCTTTTCCCTGAATAGCATGCAAAAGTTAACCAATCTTATCTCCTTTTAATTGACTATGATACAACTCATAATAAAACCCTTTTACTTCTAACAATTCTCTATGCGAGCCTTTTTCAATAATACGCCCTTTTTCTAACACCAGAATTTGATCAGCTTGTTGAATAGTATTTAAGCGATGAGCAATGACAAAGCTCGTTCTTCCTTCCATTAAGTGTTCCAACGCTTCCTGAATCTTCACTTCTGTTATTGTATCGATGTTACTTGTTGCTTCATCTAAAATTAAAATCGTTGGATTTGCTAGAATCGCTCGTGCAATCGATAACAACTGT
Source organism: Peribacillus asahii (assembly GCF_004006295.1). Taxonomy (NCBI): domain Bacteria; kingdom Bacillati; phylum Bacillota; class Bacilli; order Caryophanales; family Bacillaceae; genus Peribacillus; species Peribacillus asahii. The sequence goes on along the minus strand of NZ_CP026095.1, from coordinate 567,002 downwards.
CGCTGCCCTTGGCTAATTCCACTATCATCCTGTTTCAGCACTGTGTCATATTGATTGGGCAATTTCATAATAAAAGAGTGTGCGTTAGCTAGTTTAGCAGCCTCAACGACCTCTGTGTCACTTGCTTCTAGACGTCCGAATCGAATATTTTCACGAATCGTTCCTTGAAATAAAAACGAATCTTGCAGAACAAAGCCCATATGAGAGCGCAAGCTAGCTCTTGTTATATTACTAATATCCTGTCCATCTACCATAATACGTCCACTTTGCACCTCATAAAAACGAGATAGTAAATTAATAATCGTCGTTTTTCCCGCTCCTGTCGGTCCAACAAGTGCGATTGTTTCCCCTGGATTAACATGAAAACTTACATCTTTAATCGTATTATTTCCTTCTTTTTCATAGGAAAAAGAGACTTGTTCAAACTCTACTTTCCCTGTCACATGTCGGAGGACACTAGCTTCCTTCTCATCTTGTGCCTCTTCTCGTTCGTCTAACACTTCAAATACTCGCTCAGCACCTGCAATCGCCGATAACAATGTATTAAACTGATTGGCTAATTCGTTCAACGGACGAGTAAACTGTCTGGAGTATTCCGTGAAAATTACAATAACCCCAATTGAAACAACACCCTTTAACGCCAGATATCCACCAATTGCTGCAATAATCGTAAAGCTAAGGTTATTTAGCAAGTTCATCAACTTAGGAATTAACCCCGAGTAAGATTGTGCCCAAAAGGAAGAACGTTTGTATCTTTCGCTTCTTTCTAAAAATTCTCCCATAACCTTCTCTTCTTGGGAAAACGTTTTGACAATCCGCTGTCCAGAAATGGTTTCCTCAATAAATCCATTTAATTCACCAATGCTGCTCTGCTGCTCTTTAAATAGCTTCCCTGTTCGATTGGTAATCCACTTCATGCCATAGAACATAAGCGGCACAATCGTCAATGTTAGCAATGTTAATAACGGACTTAACCATAGCATTACTCCAATCGTTCCAACCAGCGTCAACACACTAGAAAAAATCTGAATAACGGAGCTATTTAACGTAGAACTAACATTTTCCATATCATTCGTAACACGACTCATCAATTCGCCATGCTTTCGTTTATCGAAAAAGGAAATCGGCAGTAATTGAAATTGATAAAATAAATCACTTCGCATCCGGTAAACTGTATGTTGAGCTATCCCAATCATCCAATAATTTTGCAGCCAGGTTGAAAGAGAATAGAATACATAAACACCAAGCAAGCTGCACAATAAAAGCAAAAGCCCGCTCCCATCTCTCGTTACAATATATTCATCAATCGCAACCCCTACGAGATAAGGTCCTAATAAACCGAGCATAGAGCTCACAATAACCATAAGTAAGACAAATACAATGCCTTTTTTCCTTTCACGCAAATAACCCCAAATACGCTTTACTGTCGGAAACCAGTTTTCCGGCTTTTTCACCTTAGCTTTTGGCCTCAAATCGCAATCCCTCCTTTCCAAACTGCGATTGGATAATTTTTTGATAAAGAGCATTCGTCTCGGCTAATTGCGTATGTGTCCCTATAGCAATCAGCTCCCCTTCGTCTAATAATAAGATTTTATCCGCTTCCATCGCTGTGCTAATCTTTTGAGTAATAATAAGCGTCGTACAGCTATACCCTTTTAATGCATGAAGCAACTTTCCCTCTGTTTTTAAATCCAGAGCACTTGTACTATCATCTAACAAAAGAATTTTAGGATTTCGAACAAGGGCACGAGCAATTGAAAGACGCTGTTTTTGTCCACCAGAAAGGTTGATGCCTTTCTGGCCTAAAGTTGTTTCATATTGCTTAGGTAATTGCATAATGGTTTCATGAATTTGTGCATGTTTGGCTGCCAACATAATTTCTTCAATAGAAGCTTCTTCCTTGCCCCACGCAATATTCTCTCGGATAGATCCTGAAAAAAGGACAGCCTCCTGCGGCACATAGCCAATTTGCTTTCGAAGCGTATGAAGCGGTATATGTGTAAGCTCTTCATCATCCAAATAAATATACCCAGACTCAATATCAAAAAGCCGAGGAATCAATTGAAACAATGAGGTTTTCCCAGATCCTGTCGCCCCCATAATCGCTACCGTTTCTCTCGCGTCAGCGGTAAACGAAAGATTTTTTAATACAAGTGCTTCACTTCCTGGGTAACGAAAAGAGACCGAATCAAATTGTATCTTTCCTTCATATTTCCCCTCTATATAACCCGTTTCCTTCGTATCAAGAAGATCGATTTCTGTATCTACTATGTCATTCACACGGTCTGCCGATGCCTTCGCTCGTGCAACTACTGTCATTAACCAAGATAAGATGGAGAGGGAAGCTGTAATTCTCATTGCATAATTGACAATAGCAACTACCTCTCCGACTTGAATATCGCCAGTCGAAATATACTCACTGCCCAGCCAAATAATAAAGAGAATTCCGCCATTCATGACGAGCATTAATACTGGTATCGTCGTTTCAATGAATCGTAGAGATACAGTTGTTTTCTCTTTTAATTCATCACTTGCTGTAGCAAAACGCTTCACCTCATGATTTTTTCGTAGAAACACTTTAATGACTCTCATTCCCATCAAGTTCTCACGTATTACACTATTTACTTGATCTAATCTCTCCTGTACACCTTTAAATAAACGCATCGCTCGCTTCATCATCCATACTAAAAAGAACACAAGAACGGGAATCATAATGACTAAAATAAGCGCTAACTGAACATGGACGAAAAGCGCCATTACACCCCCGCCGATGACCATTAGCGGGGCACGCAGCATAATGCGAAGACCCATAAATACCGTACTTTGAATCATTGTTACATCATTCGTTAATCTCGTAATTAACGAAGAGGCAGCAAATTTATTCAAATTAGAAAATGAAAAGGCTTGCACTTTTTCAAACAAACGTTTTCGAACATCGTAACCAAAGCTTTGAGCAACATGTGAAGCAGCAAAAGAATTAACAATTCCTCCGAAAAAGGAAAACAGCGCCATCCCCATCATGATAGAGCCCCAAAAAACAACGACCGATAAATCTTTCTGCATAATTCCTTCATCAATAATTTTCGCCATTAACAACGGCTGTACGAGCTCTACTCCAAGTTCAACGAATAGAAAAAACAGAGCAAGCCCGATGAATAGTTGATATGGTTTCAAATATTTAAATAGTTTTATCATCGATTCACCCTTTTTGAACATCCATTATGTATTTTATTTTCCAAAAGTCTCAAAACCTTTTGTTAATTGTTCCAATTATACAATTTGCATTAAAATTTTAACACGATTTAGCTGCTCTTCTATTTTATAAAAAAATTTTCCAACACACCTGTTGACAAAAAAAGAAAAACGAGATAAAATTCTAATTGATAATGATTTTCATTATTATTTTATGAATTTTGATAAGTACGTACGATCTTTAAAATCGTACACCTTTTAGACATTGTACAAGCATACAATGTCACCCCGACTTTCTCTGTACCCATTAGAAATGATTGATGCTTTGTGTAAATATGAGTCACTAGAATATTGCCCCCTCTTTATTCAGTTATCTTCATTTACTACAATCAAACCTAGGGTAGTCGGGGACTATTTTTTCACATAACAACGCCTCCAGCTTTTTTGCTAGAGGCGTTTTTTATCACCATTTAAACAATTGTTTAGGAGAAAATTCCTATATTCAAAAATTCAAATTAGTACCCCCCTATCAAAACGAGAGGAAATTCCTATCTACTTTTACTAGTGGTTCCATTGAAATATATTCGAGATAAGCTATAATTATATTTAAATAGCTTCGAAACAATACTGGCTCTGTATGTTGACTTAAGACTTTTCCAAGTCTTTTTTTTGTTGATTAAAATTACCATTGCGAGCTAAGAGTGTAAATATATAAAAATTAAGGGGATGTTAACGATTAGTATTGTCAAGGAACGTGACCCTTTTTTGGATAACGCTAGATTTATTCTCGTATTTCTAGTTGTATTTGGTCACTTTATCGTGCAAGTAAAACACCATCATTGGTTTATCTTCGAATTAAACAATTTTCTTTCTCTGCTTAGAATGCCTGCCCTCATCATTATTACAGGCTTTTTATCCAAAGGCTTTAATCGGCCTGGTTACATTGAAAAAACGGCGAAAACAATCCTTGTACCTTATTTACTATTTCAAGTAATTTTTGCATATTACTATTACTTATTATATGACAAAAGTATATTCACTTATGACTTCTTCCAGCCACAATTTACTTTATGGTTTATATTCAGTTTATTTATGTGGAAAATGCTTTTATTTATTTTCTCTAATTTAAAGCATCCACTCCTTTTCGCTTTTATTTTTGGAATTGGAATCGGGTATATCGAAGGTGCTGGACATTATTTTAATATTCAAAGAACCTTTACTTACTTTCCTTTCTTTATGCTAGGGTTTTATTTGAAGAAAGAACATTTTGAAATCGTGAAAAAGAAGTCTTCTAAATTACTAGGTATTGTTTTTATTGTAGTAGTTTGGTTTATTGTATCTCAATTTCCACCAGCCGAAGTTCAATCTTGGTTAGGAGCAAACCGTTCCTATATTGCAAATGGACATGAAGAATGGTATATCGGCTTAAAACGGGCCATGTTTTATTCATTTTCACTTTTAGTAGGCTTTGCGTTTTTATCCTTTGTACCAACCAAAAAGACATTCTTTACAAACTTAGGACGAAAAACAGCCTATATTTATATCCTTCACGGAGCAATCGTTCGAACACTATACGTATATGTCATCAATCCAGAAGAGTTTACAACAATCTGGCATTATTTACAGCTGCCGATGTATGCGATTTTACTTGTGCTCATACTAAGCTCTAAATCTGTCACTGTGCTAATGAAACCATTAATCGAAGGAAAAATAGTCGATTATTGTGCATTTCCATTCAAATGGCTATCTAATAAGCGTAAACTTGAGCAGGAACTGCCTATACAAAAAAGTGCGTAAGCTTAATTTAGATACAAAACAATCCCCTATAAGTGAAACGGAATATGGATCACCATATACCGTTTACTTATAGGGGTTTTTTATACCAAAGTCGATATGTAAAAATTTACAACCCATTGATGTTATTTACAAAATGTAGTAAAATCAACATATTCAAATATTTGAATATGTTGATTTTATATTCATAAAGAAATGGAGAATCATATGCAGCAATTTAAAACAGAATTTTTTAAAGCGTTAGCACATCCGTTACGCATTCAAATCCTTGAATTATTAACTGAAGGAGATAAAAGTGTTAATGAAATTCAAAGTAGTTTGGGAAGCGAAGGCTCAGCTGTTTCACAACAGTTAAGTGTTCTTCGAGCCAAAAATATTGTTGTAGGTACGAAGGATGGAAAAAAGGTCATTTATTCGCTTCGTGATCCAAAAATTGCTGACTTACTAGCTATCGCTAAAGAAATTTATAATAATCATTTAATTGATACCATTTCCATATTGGAAGAAGAACTGGATGAGACAGAAAAGAGTGAACAATAAAACTATTGAACAGAAAAGAAGGGGCATACTGTGAGAACTAAATTTACAGGGAGATTTCAAGGCTATTCATCAGTCGATTTTCAAAAAGATATCCTCTCAGGTATAACTGTTGGCGTTATTGCTATTCCACTCGCTATGGCTTTTGCCATTGCTTCCGGAGTGAATCCAGAGTATGGAATTTATACAACCATTATTGCTGGGATTCTCATTTCTCTACTCGGTGGTTCCAAATACCAAATTGGCGGACCAACCGGAGCTTTTGTCCCTATTTTATTAGGCATTGTTCTTGCCTATGGTTATGCAGACTTGCTATTAGCTGGATTATTAGCGGGGATCATGCTATGTCTCATGGGTATGTTTAAGCTCGGTACATTAATCAAATATATCCCGCTCCCCGTTACAATTGGTTTTACTGCAGGAATTGCAGTGATTATTTTCACTGGGCAAATCGCCAACTTTTTAGGACTAACAGGCATTGAAAAGCATGAGCAGTTTATAACAAATATGAAAGAAATTATCCTTCATGTAGATACTATAAATGTCTATAGCATTATAACAGCACTCATCTGTCTATTTGTGATTCTAGGCACAGCCAAATTTCTACCAAAAGTACCAAACTCTTTAGCCGGATTAATTGTTTCAAGTATCGTTGCGTCTATCTTCTTTGCTGAACAAGTTCCAACGATCGGAACCGTTTATGGAGGCATTCCTAATGCACTTCCACAATTTGAAATGCTCGATATAACTTGGGAAAGAATTGAACGATTGCTTGCTCCCGCTTTTGTCATTGCTGCCTTAGGAGCTATTGAATCTCTACTGTCAGCGGTTGTCGCTGATGGCATGACAAACAGTAAGCATAATAGTAATCGTGAACTAATCGGGCAAGGAGTTGCCAATATCGTCACGCCTTTTTTCGGGGGTATTCCGGCTACCGGGGCCATTGCCCGAACAGCTACGAATATTAAAAGCGGTGCCGTCTCTCCGATGTCTGGTATCATTCATGGCGTCTTTGTTTTATTGACTTTGTTATTGCTCGCTCCGTATGCTTCGGCGATTCCTCTGGCAAGCATGGCTCCTGTTTTAATGATTGTCGCTTGGAATATGAGTGAACGAAAACATTTCGCCCACTTACTTAAACAGAAAACCGGAGATTCTCTTGTTCTGCTTTTAACTTTTCTCTTAACTGTATTTACAAGCTTAACTATAGCTGTTGAAGTAGGCCTTATTTTAGCCATCCTATTATTTGTCAACCAAATGAGCAAGCAGCTCATAACAGAAAAAGTACTGCCAGATCATCATAATAAGCAAAGTAAAGTGTTGCCCCATGTTGTAAATGATCAGCATGATTGTCCACAAGTGAGTATTTATACAATCGAGGGACCTCTCTTTTTTGGAGCAGCGCAAACGTTTGAAAAAAACATACTGAACACACTGCAAGGGAAACCACGAGTGTTAATTTTACGGCTTAGTAAAGTACCGTTTATGGATACAACTGGAGAAGCTACATTCCGAAACATCGTAAAAGAGATTCATAATTCTGGAGGAACTGTACTAGTTTCAGGGGCTACATCAACGTTAAAAGAAACGTTACAAAAAAATAAATTACTAGAGGAAATTGGAGAAGAGTATTTCTTCAAACATACCGGAGAAGCTATTAACTATGCACTAACCCAATTAAACACGAACCAATGCATAGGCTGCCATCATTTCGCATTCCGAGAATGCAAGCAGCTTTCTCAACCTTCATGTTTAAACAATAAAACATATAACTAAAGAGAAGGTGAATTCGCTCACCTTCTCTTTCTACATCTAACGAAGTCTAAAATAGAAGAATCTAACCAAATGCTTTCAGTGAAATTATTAGATTATATATCATATGAAATTAGCAAAAGTAATTAGAAGAATTCATGATAAAGAGCGTGAACCGCTTTGTCCTCTGACTCCCCTTTAACCGCAAACATCATGCTTACTTCTGATGAACCTTGGTTAATCATTTCAATATTAACCCTTGCATCAGCAAGTGCTTTAGCTGCTCTTGCTGTTGTCCCTACATTATGACGCATACCTTCCCCAACAACCATAATAAGAGCAAGATTATGTTCAACAATCACTTCGTCTGCATGAAGTTCTTCTGTTAAGCGCTGTACAATTTTCTCTTCCGTTTCTGCGTTCATTTGGTCTTGGCGCAAGATTAATGTTACATCATCAATCCCAGATGGAGTATGTTCATACGCTACACCGTACTCTTCTAAAATAGACAGCATTTTACGACCAAAACCAACTTCACGGTTCATTAAATATTTGCTGATATAAATGCTGCAAAATCCTTTGTCACTCGCAATTCCAATAACAGGCCCATTTGTATTGTTTCGTTTATTCACAATAAGTGTTCCTGGTGCTGTAGGATTATTCGTATTGCGAATGTTTACCGGAATACCTGCACGAAATGCTGGAATTAATGCTTCATCATGTAAAACAGTAAAACCTGCATAAGACAACTCACGCATTTCGCGATATGTAATCTCGCGGATTTCCTTAGGATTAGACACTACATTTGGATTCACGGAATAAACCGCATCAACATCTGTAAAATTCTCATAGAAATCTGCTTTAACAGCTGCAGCTAAGATTGAACCGGTAATATCTGAACCACTGCGTGAGAACGTTAATACATCTCCATCCTCTGTGTATCCAAAAAATCCAGGGAACACAACAATTCCTTTTCTATCACGCAAAGCACTCAATCTTTCATAAGATTCAGGTAATACACTTGTATATCCCTCTTCATCCGTTACAATTAACCCAGCCTGCTTTGGACATACATATTCCGCTTCTACACCTTGGCTTTGGAAAAACGCGGCTACAAGCTTCGCATTATTATCTTCACCGCTTGCTTTCAGCGCATCAATATAACGCTTCTCATCGCTTTGATCCGCGTATACTAAAGCTAAAAGATCCTCACGAATTGTCGCGATAATATCTGCAGGAATACTTAATTCCTCAGCAATACTTGCATAACGTGCGATGATTTCTTCAATCAATTCTTCACTTTTTTCATTGCGTAATTGACGCTCTGCAGTAGCGATTAATAAATCGGTTACTTTTATATCATCAGAATTTCTTTTACCAGGAGCTGAAACAACAACAATTTTCCGTTCAGAATCAGAGATTACTATATTAAACACTTTTTTTAATTGCTCACCAGAAGCTAATGAACTGCCACCAAATTTAATAACTTTCATCACGACATCCCCTATTGTTAGAAATATTCAGTAAAAATTCTTCTATTATTATCACTTGTTTTCCTCAAACAATCAAGCACAAATTCTATTTATAGCGAACATTTGTATTTTCAGAGTGGACTCTTGGCGAAAAAACTAAAAATATATACGTTCTTACTTTACATTTCAAATATAAATCACCCTAAAAATTTCCTAAAGTATTTGGACACAGACCATGATATGAAATGTGTCATCCTAGAAATCCATTTCAATTTTCAGCTCATACATCTGAAGCTAAACTGAAAAAGACAACTGCCTAAGCAATTGTCTTTTTCATTCTATTAACTCTTTAGCGATTATCCACTTTCTCTGGATATAAATCGTGGTTCATCAAGCGATGCTCCGCCATTTTTTCATATTTTGTACCAGGTTTTCCATAGTTCGTATATGGATCAATCGAAATCCCGCCACGGGGCGTGAATTTCCCCCATACTTCAATATAACGCGGATCCATTAATTCAATTAAATCATTCATAATAATATTCATGCAGTCTTCATGGAAATCTCCATGATTACGAAAACTGAATAAATACAGCTTTAACGATTTACTTTCCACCATTTTCACATCAGGAATATAGCTAATATAAATGGTTGCAAAGTCTGGTTGTCCCGTCATTGGACATAGGCTCGTAAATTCTGGACAATTAAATTTAACGAAATAATCTCGACTTATATGCTTATTATCAAATGTCTCCAGCACATCTGGAGTATATTCAAATAAATACTTTGTTCCTTGATTCCCAAGTAACGTAATATCCTGCAGCTCACTTTCTGATCTTCCAGCCATTCAACAAATCCTCCTCAGTATTTATGCTCTTACAACGATGCCCATAAAGGCTATAAACGGGTCTGTGTTAAACGGTATTATCAATTAACCCTATCGTTTAACACAGCCATAAACAAAAAACCATATCCCCTCTAAGATATGGTTGATTAGTGTCCTCATTCAAACCATAGTTTTTTATAGAGGGTTGTTACTATGAACCTCTTCCGTTATAACGGAATGTGTCTATGGAAATGTAATCCCTATTAAGAATAGGGAAATTAAATAAATATGTCAATATAACTTTTCAACCCTTACAAATTTTTATTGCTGTAGCGTTTTTTTGAGCGTAAAATTAAAAACATCTTCATCCTTATATGAAAGAAGCGATCTCATTATGTGGATTTTTGCCGCACTCGTCACGAGTTTATGTTTTGGAATTAACAACAGTATTTTTAAGTGGAGCAATGGAAAAGGCCTTTCCAAAATCCATATCCAATTTTTCTTCTACTTAGTTGCCTTTATATGCACATTTAGTTATAGTATGGCTACCGGCAGTTCAAATTTCCATATACTAACTCTTTTAATTGGTGCTTTAATTGGCATTCTAAATACGAACGGAAATATTCAATTATCACGGGCTTTCGAAAAAGGACCAGCCAGTTTAACAGCACCATTAGTAGCAGCAAATGCTATATTTCCAATCATCTGTTCTGCTCTTATCTTCCATGAGCATATTTCATCTACTCAATGGATTGGTATATTTTTCATGATGATAGCAGTAGTCGTAATTCAATATACGCCTAACGCAAAAGGACAGCATCACTATTTCGTTTGGATTATGCACGTGTGCTTTGCTATTTTTTCATTTGGAACACTAGGCATTCTAATGCAAACGTCTACACACTTACAGTTTCAACCACTGGACGTACTCATCGCCATGTATGGAGGCGGCAGCATTTATTTATTGATTACGCTTATTTTCAAACGTGAGAAAGTACAAGCATCTGAACTTCGAATCGGAACAGCTGTTGGTTTATTAAGCATTGTCGGATATGGGTGTTACTTCTATGCATTAAGTACAGGGATTGCAAGTATTATCTTTCCAATTGTTAGTCTAAATTGTTTATTTGTTGTTTTTGCTGGCTGTTATTTGTTTCAAGAAAAATTAAAAGTCTATCAAATGAGTGGTATTCTCATTGCAATCATTGGAATTATTTTAACAAAAATTTAAGAAATACATAATCCGAAAGCAAATAAGCAGCAGATGCTTTCGGATTTCCCTCTTAAAATCCACGTTTTTTACATTTTTTACAAAATATTTTATTGACAAATTATCTAAAATATCAGATAATTAAAAAATAATTAATACCCCCAATATTAAAACCACTCGAAAATTGCGAGAAAAAAGGAGTATACCTCTCTTACATCCAAACTAATTCTAGAAAGGAAGATGACAATGATTAAAGTTACAGTTACAGTTGATTTCCAAGGAAGAACTTACCAAACAAATGTATTAGCAACAAGAGATACAGCTCCGGAAGAAATCCATCAATTAGCTCTTTCTCAAGTAAAAAAACAATGGAAAAACTAAGAAGCAGGAAGCTCCAAATCCTGCTTCTTTTTTATAGATATATATCTTCTCTATAACACTAACATTGCACTAATTTCACAACTTTAAACAACCTAAAAATACGTCTGTTTTATTGGAATCAAATGGTGTTGATTGGTACGACACAAACCCCTGCTGAAAATTAGTTTCGCCTTTTTAAAGTCTTAAATTCAAAAGAGAATGTACAAGATTACACTGGACAATTGAGCTGTTTAGGGAATGTTACGGGCTATATCAAAGGACTGACCTATAACACGTTTTCATTTTTCAACTTCTGTAACGCAATTAAGAATTGAGTTCCTTGTTCAATCTGACTTTGCACCTTAATTTTGCCACCTTCCTGGGCATCAACTAATTCCTTAACGATTTCCAATCCTAATCCGGCCATCCAAAAATTCAGCCGATTTTATGCAGCGACTTCAAGCTATTGACCGTATGATTCGTCAACACGGCTTGCTACCGCATGAAAGAGGCTGAGGGCCCTTGAGCAAATTGTTACTCATTGCAGCCCTCTAAAACATAAGAAAAAGACTCAGAATAAGATTATGAGCCAGAAATAAAAAGAAGAGTATCAAATTTGATACTCTTCTTTTATATATTATTACATATCCCAAATGAACAGTAATAGTGTACCTAATATCGTTACTATAGCAAAGAATACCATATAGATAACGTTAGTGTAAATTGTAGCCTTATCTTCAGATTCTCCAGCATGCATAAACATTACTAATTGAACGCCAGCTTGCATGAAAGCAGTTATTAGCAGAATAGCCATTGCTGTTGTATAAGAAAGCTCATAAACAACAACAGAAAGAGCAACTACTGTAAGGACCAACGAGAAAATAAATCCCATTACATGGTGCTTAGGAAATAACTGTGCCATATTACATCATTCCTTTCAAGTAGACGAAGCTGAAGATGAAGATCCAAACTACGTCTAAGAAGTGCCAGTACAATGAAAAGATGAACGCTTTATTAGCTGTGTGTGGAGTTAATCCATGTTTCGCCACTTGGATAATGATGAATAATCCCCAGAAGAAACCAAGTGATACGTGAGCACCATGTGTTCCTAATGTTGAAAATAGGATTGATAAGTACCCACTTGTTTGGATTGTTGCTCCTTCATGAACGAATGTGAAAAACTCTTTAATTTCTACTCCTAAGAATACAAGTCCAAGAGCTAATGTGATACCAAGGAATGTTAACATTGCTTTTTTATTGCCAAGTCGCATAGCATTAACTGCCAATCCAATGGTAAAACTACTTGTTAACAGAGCGAATGTGTTAATTAATACTGGTGTCATCTCGAAAATTTCCGTACCAGGACCGTTACCTGTACGGCCCTGATATGCAAAGTAAGTCGCGAAAAGTGTTGCAAAAAGCGCAATTTCGGCAGCTAAGAAAATCCAAAAACCTAAAATCTTCAAACGATTTTCTTCTGTACTATATTCAAGTGGAAGCGAGTTATCTATTTTCATTTGTTAGCACCTCGCAATCTTTCTTCTGTTTCTTCAATTTCTTTTACGTGAATATGATATCCGTGATCATGGTTAGCTTCAAATGAACGGTAAGCCATACAAGCAAAGACTCCGATTAGGGCAATAATTGCTAAAGGAACCATATCAAATATTAAAGAGAACGCACCAATAAAGAAGATGACACTCATGATAAACGGTAAACCGCTGTTATTTGGCATATGAATCTCTTCCACTTTATCTGGGAATAAGTTATGACCCTTTTTCTTAGCATCCCAGAATGCTTCTGACGATTTAACACGTGGTAGTGTTGCAAAGTTATATACAGGTACTGGACTAGGAAGTGACCATTCAAGAGAACGTGCATTCCATGGATCTGAACCAATATTTCTTGGCATATAACGAGTACTCCAATAGATGTTGTATGCAAGCACAATGAAACCAAGAGCTAATCCAATTGCTCCAATAGAGGCAATCAAGTTTAATGGACCGAAACCAGTTTCTTCAGAGTATGTGTACATACGGCGTGCTTGACCATCTAACCCTGTAATAAACATCGGGAAGAATGTTACGTTAAAGAAGATGGCTACCAACCAGAATGAAACTTTCCCGATTTTTTCGTTTAGCATAAAACCAAACATTTTTGGCCACCAGTAAATTAAACCAGCAATAAACGCATATACTACACCAGGAATAATTGTGTAATGGAAGTGAGCAACTAAGAACATCGTATTATGATATTGGAAGTCGGCACTTGCCATCGCAAGCATAACCCCTGTAACCCCACCAATTAAGAAGGTTGGGATAAATGCTAAAGACCAAAGCATTGGCGTTGTAAACTCGATTTTACCTTTTCGAAGTGTCGCCAACCAGTTAAAGATTTTAATACCTGTTGGAACGGCAATTGCCATTGTTGCAATAGAGAAAATACTATTTGCTAATACTCCTTGCCCCATTGTATAGAAATGGTGAGCCCATACAACTAGAGAAAGAATAGTGATAGCGACCATTGAAGCAACCATTGATTTATAACCATATAGGTTACGACGTGCAAATGTTGAAATAATTTCACTATAGATACCAAATGCAGGCAGGATTAGGATATATACTTCAGGATGTCCCCAAACCCAGAACAAGTTTGCCCACATCATATCCATACCGCCATTACCAATTGTAAAGAATTGAGTGCCGAACATACGGTCCATTGCCCCAAATGCAAGTGCTACTGCAAATAAAGGGAACACCGCTATGATTAGCACGTTAGTAACTAACATAGCCCATGTGAACATTGGCAGTTGCATTAATTTCAAGCCAGGAGCTCTCATTCTAAAAATGGTAGTCAAAAAGTTAATACCTGTCATTAATGTACCGAGACCTGAAAGTTGAAGCGACATCATATAATAATTCGTACCCACTGATGGACTAAACTCTTCACTAGCTAGCGGGAAGTAAGATGTCCAACCAGCATCAGGCGCACCACCTACTACGAAAGCGATGTTGAATAACATAGCACCCATGAAGAACAACCAAAAGCTGATTGCATTCAAACGTGGGAACGCAACGTCACGTGCACCAATTTGTAGTGGAGTAACGATATTCATTAAACCAAATAAGAACGGCATCGCCATAAACATGATCATAATAACACCATGTGCTGAGAATACCTCATTGTAGTGCTGAGAATCTAAGATTGTGTTATCAGGAATGGCAAGCTGAGCACGTAACATAACCGCATCAACAAGACCACGTAAAAGCATAATCAAAGCAGCTAGGATATACATAATCCCGATACGCTTATGATCGACGGTTGTAATCCATTCACGCCATAAGTAACCCCATTTTTTAAAATAGGTTAAGCCGACAACAATAGCGAGACTAGTAAGAGCAATCCCTACCATCGATGCATAGATGGCAAAACTTGGATGCGGCACGGCGAATCTTTCAAAGAATTCCATACTTTGTGACTCCTTTCGTCATGTTTAAAATTGGAAATTCATATGTTTCATTTATTAAAGTTGACTATTATTTATGATCCATGTCATGATCCATGTCATGATCCATGTCGTGGTCCATGTCTTCCATATCTTCCTTGTTCTCCATGTCGTCCATGTTATGAGAACCTTCTGGAGCTGGACTAAATTCTAAATGCGTTCCAGTGAACGTTTGTCGACCAACATGCTCTGTTTTTAATAATTCGTCGAATTTTTCTTCAGTAAGTGGCTCTGATTTAGCTTTAGCCTCTTCTACCCATTCTTCAAATTCAGCAGGAGAAACTGCTTGCACATCAAATAGTTGGTGAGCAGAACCTTTACCACTAAAGTTTGAATTTCGTCCCCACATTTCTCCTGGTTCATCTGCTAACAAGTGAAGCGTAGTTACCATGTCAGCCATTGCATACTTTTGCCCACCAAGCTGCGGAATCCAGAAGCTTGAGATTGGTCCATAAGAATAAAGTTTAAACTCAAGCGGACGGTCTGTCGGAACATACACGTAGTTTACTGTTTCAATATTTTCTTCCGGATAACTAAAATGCCACTTCCAGTTAGATGATGAAGCATAAATAACTAGAGGTTCTTTGTTTTCATATCCTTTCGGCGTTGCCTCAACGTCTTTTAGTGAAGTTACAGTAACAACGGATAGGAAAGCAACAATGATTATTGGAATTGCTGTCCAAATTGTTTCAACAACTGCACTTCCTTCAATGTGAGGAGGTTCATAATCTTTGCTTTGTTTAGACGCACGATATTTTACTAACATATAAATAAAGGCAACAGTTACAACAACACAGATAGCAAGCATTATCCAAATTGTAAGAATAATAGTATCTGAGAGTGTTGCCGCTTGAGGACCTTTTGGATCGAAGACAGCCAATGGATTTTCGCAGCCAGTAAGCACAGTGGCAATAGCGAAAATAAGAGCTAATAAAGTCCATTTCATTTTCATAAAGATTCCCCTTTCTTTTTTTTTAGAAGTTGTGTTGAAAATAATTGATAACGCTATCATGTTTACAATTACATTCTTATATTAGTATCATTAAGAAAAAAAAACAATGGAAAGTGATATATGTCACAAAATGTTCATGAAGAATTATACAATAAATGGAATCTCGGATATTTAATAACATATTTTGAAAAAGGGAATATAATAATTTATTAATCTGTTTTCGTTTTCCTCTAAAATAAAAGGGATATCAATTGCTTATCAAAAACAATTGATGGGGAAATCTTCGCAAAAAAAATACATTGATATAATAATATTTAAAAGAGGCATAGCAAAAAAGAGTTATATTATACTAAAAAAACAGGAATCGATTTCGATTCCTGTTTTTTTAGTATAATTTTATTTTGAATTTTTATAAATAAAAAGTGCCTGGGTCGACTTTCTAATGAACGGACCCAGGCACTTTTGTCTCCCTTAAAAAGCGGAATAGGTTGGATTATCAACTCTGTTTTAATGATGTTAAACGTGGATTCAGCTATGGCATTGTCATACAAGCCACGGTTCATGCTCAAAGATTGATTAATGAAAATAATTTTTTATGGTGCTCCTTAAAACTCCCTCTATGATGAACGTCCCCTTCTGACCACTTCCATGGCTAAAGCCAAGGGGTTCTTTCTCACAAACATCCCACTTACCATCTTCTATAAGAAGAGGCAGAGGTGAAACTTAGGTGAGCAACGCTTGAGAGATCTTCTCTCCCAAGTGGGCAAGGTCTGTGCCGACTCCGCCGTTCGACCGGCGATACTTTTTCCTGTTGGAGGCTTGTCCTTAAGAGAGGAATCTCCTTGTTTTTTGGACAAAAAACGTCGATACCAAACAGGCTGTTTAAATACAACAGAAACCAGTGGTTGGACGGCCATGTGATGTTGTTTACGCGCGCAATATTTTGGGCGCCGTTTACATCACGATGGATTTCTGTTTTGTGAACAGAACAAATCAACGTTCTTCCCTTTGTTCGATGTCTGCCTCCGCAAAACGGATAGTCTTGAGACGTATAGCTTTCCTCCGTTTCTGTCACGATGATGCCTTTTAGTTTCACTTACAGTTGCAATAATCGTTCTACTAGCAACAGCGTTTGTCCAATCTGGTGTCCAAGTAGTCATGTTCATGCATGCTAGAGAATCTGAAGATAAAGCATCCATTTATGCACATATTTGGTATTCCGTATTCCTTGCAGTCATTAATATACTAGAGTCCTTACTTTGTATGGTATGGGCTTATGAAATCCCGAGAATATAAGTTAGAGGTAGAAAGAAGAGTATCAATTTGATACTCTTCTTTTTCTTTTGAACATAACGACATTGGATACGTTAGATTTAATTGGGATGACCTTCTCCCCTTTGTCCGTATTTGAAACCAGCTCTTCCGTTAAAATGAAAAATAAACCAACCATAAATATGAGTGTCGCGCTAATAGTAATTGTTAGTCCTATGAACGATAACATGTAGTTCCATTTGTAACCGTTTACAATAAAACTTACAATCAGGATACCTAAACCAATGACATTAGCAGTTCCACATGCCCATTTTAAAGGGTTCAATATTTCTAAATTGGTTTTCATTTAGCTCAGCTCCTTTGCTTTTATTTTAATATATTTCACAAAATTGTCAAATATTTCTATAAAATTTCAACAAAAAAACTTGACAAAAATATTTTGTCATTATTTTATTAAAATATTCTATGCACTATAGATTAAAAATTCCACTAAACGAAAAGATCAATAATAGAGTAAAACCTCATTCATTAATGGTCTTTACTCCTTATTAATTCGCGATACACGAAAAAGAGTGCCCCAAAGATTGTTATTACAACATCTTTTTAAGGCACTCTTTTCCTTCATCATCTTTATCATCTTTATAATCTTTATAAATTTTTTAAGGCAGCAGAAAATCTTTTAATCCCTTCATGAATGCATAGTTCATTCTCTCTAGCAAAAGTAAATCGCACATATCCTTTTTTCGACCCTAAAGTAGAACCTGGAACATGGATGACCCCTCTTTTTATCGCTTCCTCCAGCAGCTTTTTCTCATTCAACGTTTCATTTATCTTGCACCATAAATGAATGCCGCCTTGTGGAATATGAAACTCAACCTGCTTATTCAAGTATTGCTGAAGACTTGAAACCATTTGATTTCTTCTTTTTTCTAACTGCTCCCTTAAATAAACAATATGAGAATGAAAATAAGGAGAACTAAGAAAGTCATTTGCTACCCACTGATTAAAAATTCCATGTCCAAAATCAATTTGTTGTTTAGCATCCGATAGTCTTTCGATGACAGACTTCGGGCCAATAATCCAACCAATTCGCAAACCAGAAGCAACGATTTTGGATAATGAACTAATATATAAAACATTTCCATATTCATCCATTGATTTTAGCGTAGCGATTTCTTCTCCATTAAATGCTGTTAAACTATAAGGATCATCTTCAATAACAGGGATTCCATGCTCAGACGAAATCTCTAATATCCTTCTACGTCGCTCAATAGAAAGCAGCGTTCCTGTAGGATTCTGAAAAGCAGGATTTAAAAAAATCATACGAATTTTTCGCTTTTTAAGAAGAGATAACAAATCATCCGGATCGATTCCTTCCTGATTCACAGGCAACGGATACGTTCGTATGCCAGCTGATTGAAAAATAGGAAGACTATATGAATAAGAAGGGTCCTCAAGGGCAACAGCATCCCCTGGTTTCAGTAAACATTGCACGACGAGATGCAGAGCTTGTTGAGCACCAGAAGTAATCATAATAGAAGATGGATCTGTATGAATTCTTCTATATTGTTTTACATGAGAGACAATCGTTTCCCTTAAATATGCGTTTCCTTGTGGGTGGTCATAACCAAGGCTCCCAACAAATGATCTGCCGGAAAGGATTTCTCTTAGAGAATCAACGGGAAACAAATCTTCTGATAATTCTCCACTAGATAAATTAATTAAGTTATGCTCGACCATTTCTTTACGAATTCTTTGTATGAGCGGTAAGTTTGGCAAAAATGAACCAGATTCAATATAGGTGTTCCAACTGGGAATACGCCTTCTAGTCATTCCCCAAATATCCTTACTAATAGTCGTTCCACTTCCTTTTTTCCGTTCAATTAATCCATTAGCCTCCAGTTCATCATAAGCCGCTACTACTGTACTTCGGTTTACTTTTAATTCACTGGCTAAAGAGCGTTCTGAAGGTAATGGAGTATCTGCCGAAAAGGTTCCATCAGCGATTCCATGTTCAATATATTCGGCAATTTGTTTATAGAGAGCTTTTTTAGAATTTCGATTCAGCTTCCAATCCACAATCTACATTCCTTTAGTTTCCATTATGATTTTCAACATCCTTTTCCTTCTTTTTATTAGATCTCCATTCAAGGTTTTGAGCTACCCCGCCTAGAGATACAATTGAAATAATGACAACTAAAGTGTTATTTAACCAATTTGGCATATTTTTTTTCATCAAAGTTCCTCCTCCAATACATCTATATCACCTTTTTTATAAAGGCTTGTTAACCTTGTACATCTATTCTATCTTTATTTATAATATATATTTTAATAAATGAGACCATCCAATCATAGCATGTTTCCCCCATCCACTTAAACAAACTGATAATATTCACTAAATTGTCATTTTACCTCCCCATTTATGCCTCATAACCAAACAAAAAAAAGCCCCCAAATCAAGGGACTAAGTCATGTTCATTGTTCCTTTCTAATCTATTTTCTTCAAAATATTTCTTCTCAAACCAAGGGCTTATGTTACCTCTCTCTATACCCACCCCATGAAACGAACGATTTGAGTAATTAAAAACGTAACTAAAAGCGCAATCCCTGTTGGAATCATAAAAGACCAAAATGTCCATTTTATACTTTTTGTTTCTTTATAAATATTAACCAATGTCGTTCCACATGGGTAATGTAACAATGAAAACAACATCATATTAAGAGCTGTTAACCAAGTCCAACCGTTATTCAAAAAAATCTGCTTTAGATCTTCAATACCATCTACATCAATTAATGCACCTGTTGATAAGTACCCCATCAATAATATGGGTAATACAATTTCATTTGCTGGAAGCCCAATTAAAAATGCCATTAGTATATAGCCATCTAATCCAATTATTTGTCCTAATGGATCTAAAAAGTTCACAATATGCAATAAGATACTCGTATCTCCTACCTGAATATTAGCTAAAACCCAAGTCAAAATTCCTGCAGGAGCTGCAACTTTTATTGCACGATTAAGGACAGCTAAAGATTTAGTTAAAGAGGATCTAATGACCGTATCAAAAAATTTTGGTTTTCTATAAGGCGGCAGTTCTAGCGTATAATGAGTAGGAACACCCTTTAGCGCTGTTTTAGAAAGTACCCACGAAACAAGAAACGTTATTATAATCCCAAACATTACAATGCCAACGATGACTGACGTTGTAACCAAAGACTTCATTCCGCCTGTAAAGCCTGCGGCCATAAATAGAGAAGCTAAAACAATTAGTGTGCCCCACCGACCATTACAAGGGACAAAATTATTGGTCAGAATAGCTAACATTCGTTCACGAGGGGACTCAATAATTCGTGAAGACATAACTGCAGCTGCATTACATCCGAACCCCATAGCCATTGTTAATGATTGCTTTCCATGCGCCCCAACAGTTTTAAATAATCGGTCCATGTTAAAAGCAACTCGAGGCAGATAGCCATAATTCTCAAGAAGTGCAAAAGTAGGGAAAAATATGGCCATCGGCGGAAGCATCACACTAATCACCCAGCTCGTTCCTCGATATAACCCTAAAACAAGAACTCCATGAAGCCAATCTGGAGCATGTAAAGTCGTAAACATTAGAGTTAAATATCCTTCAATCCAACTAAAGAATTCAGCTAACATAGCAGAAGGAATATTTGCTCCTGCAATCGTTAAATAAAAAACAACTCCCAACATAATGAGCATAATTGGAAATCCCCAAATGGGAGATGTAAAAATAGCATCTAATTTTTCTGTTCTTTGATCATGTCTTGTTTTTGTAAAACTAACTCCTTCTTTAATCAATTCATTGCTTTTTTTATAAAGTTGTTCAACAATTTATAAAATAAAAAAACTGCTAAATGATGTTAGCAGTTTCATTCACGCTAATTCTGCAAAGTTACATTAAAATTTGCGGTTAAAACACTACGTATACTCTTCGTAAATTTTATGAGACTGAAAAGGTAAATTGTTTTCTATGAACGAAATTTGATAACAAAAAAATTTCATATAAAAATAATTGACAAAATTTGCTTTCAATCATATGTTATATATGAACATATGCTCATATAGTTTATTGTAGTGTTAAGCATAATTTATGACGTTATGGTTATAGGTGCTGGGCAATCTGATTTATCTATAGGAGATTCCCTAAAGAAGCCCCTCTTTTCTTTTCTAATCCTTTATCAACATATCACTAACAAGAATAAATGAGGTGTATATTTTATGAACCAACATGACCATTCCTTTTTATCGCCTAATACGGTAGACGAAGCCTCCCGAATTTTTAAAGCATTAGCTGACCCGACTAGAATAAAGATTTTATATTTACTTTCTCAAGAGGAATGCTCTGTCAATCACATTACTGAAGTATTAGATATGACACAATCAGCTGTTTCCCACCAATTAAGTTTCTTAAGAAATCTACGACTTGTTAAGTATAGACGTGAAGGCAACACGTTTTATTATACCTATGACGATGAACACGTTATTACCATTTTAAATCAAGTTTTATCACACATTCAATGTGAGTAAGGGAGGAATGAACATGGGCCATCACCATGATCACGGACATCATCACCACGGTCACTCTCATAGTCATAATCATTTTGAAGAAACAAGAGAAGGAAATAAAAAAGGGTTAATTACAGCTTTACTAATTACTACTGGAATTATGTTCTTAGAATTCTTTGGAGGTTTACTCACCAATAGTCTAGCCTTATTATCTGATTCCGGACATATGCTTAGTGACGCTAGTTCCTTATTTCTAAGTTTAATTGCGATATGGTTCGCAGCGAGACCGCCATCACCTAATAAAAGCTATGGATATTATCGCTTTGAAATATTAGCGGCATTATTTAATGGTGTTACCCTATTTGTAATCGCAGGGTTTATCGTTTGGGAAGCATACGGACGCTTTTTCGAACCGCCAACTATTGCAAGTGGAACAATGATGCTGATTGCTTCAATAGGATTGTTTGCCAATTTAATTAGTGCTTGGTCGTTAATGCGCAAAGGCGACGTGAAGAATAATGTTAATTTACGAAGTGCTTATCTACACGTACTTGGGGATGCATTAGGTTCTGTTGGAGCAATTGCAGCTGGTATATTAATGCTCTTATTTAATTGGTATATAGCAGACCCTATCATTTCAGTTTTAGTCGCATTATTAATTTTAAAAAGTGCTTGGGGAGTCATAAAGCACTCGGTTCATATTTTAATGGAGGGCACCCCTCTTACTATTAATCAAGAAGAAGTAAAAGCAGCTCTAAAAGAAATTGATGGAGTCATCGATGTACATGACCTCCATATATGGACCATTACTTCTGGATTAGATTCTTTAAGCTGTCATGTACTAATTGAAGATGATAAAAACAGTCAAGAAATATTACAAGAAGCCATTAATAAAATAAAGGATACATTTAAAATAGAACACACAACGATTCAAATTGAAACTTCACTCATTGCTCACAATGAATTAAAAATATAAACGTGCCATTAAGGTACGTTTTTCTTTTAGTTTGGCTTTGTTAAACAATATTGTTGATTATTTGAGGGCTCTAGTGTTTGCTCCTTTATTCCCCATGAATAATTTCTATATTTTGTCCATATATACTTATAGGCAGAATATAGGGGTGTAAAATGTTTTATATTGGCGTACTAGGTTTCGTTGCAACAGCAATAGGAATTAGTATCGGCGGATTGCTCACAATGCTTTTAAGAAGGTTTCAACAAGGAATCGCAACTATATACGCATTATGCACAGGCTTGATTCTTGGATTAGTTTTTCTAGAGATTGTACCTGAAAGCATTAATCTCGGCGGATGGACCATATTTATTTTAGGAATTGTCACAGGTAGCTTAATTTTCTTGCTTATACACCAAACATATAATAGGGTTACCACCATTACTCATAATTCAAGTAAAGATTTATTTATGCATACGGGTTGCTTATTGGCACTCAGTATCTCAATCCATAACTTTCCTATGGGGATTGCTTTTGGTTCAAGTCAGCATACGGAGATAAGCGATTCCATTCTTCAAACACTTATTCTTCATAATATCCCTGAAGGAATAGCAATGTTTACGCCCTTACTTTTAGCTGGGCTTGGTATTTATGAACTCCTTCTCTTTACTTGTATTGTTTCTTTACCTGTTGGAATAGGAGCCGTTCTAGGAAGTATAGTTGGCATGGACTACCCTGCTTTATGGGCTTTTATTATTAGCCTTGCTGTAGGAATTATGATAATGGTTACACTTAAGGAAATTTTCTATGAAGCTTTAAGGCACTCATCAATGGTATATAGTTTACTAATATCAGGAGTCGGAGCGCTCATTATTGGTATGTATTTAAAAACAATATAGTTACCTAAACCATGCCTTTCGACTCTTTTTTTAGTTTGCGTTGCCGTTCACCAAAAAAAGCCCCAAACGAGGGACTTTCTATGTTTCGATATGTCTTACTGCTTACTTTGTAAGGTAACAGTCATTGTTTTCTTATCGTTACCGCGATATATCGTAAATGATACTTTATCCCCAATCTTTTTTTCTGTATACAATTGTTTTCTAAATTCCGTAGCTGTACCGACTTCTACACCATTAACTGCGACAATAATGTCTTCTTGTTGAAAGCCTGCTTCAGCTGCTGCTGAATTAGCTTCAATTCCAGTTATAATCACACCTGACTGAACAGAGTTCTGCACATTTTGTCTATAGTATTGTGGAATGTCGGAAACATTCATTAGACTTACGCCTAAATATGGACGAGTAATTTTCCCGCTTTTAACCAACTGCTCCGCGATGGGAATTACATCATTACTTGGAATCGCAAACCCTAATCCCTCTACTCCACTTTCTGAAATTTTCATACTGTTAATCCCGACGACCTCTCCACTCGTATTAATTAACGCTCCCCCACTGTTACCAGGATTAATCGCTGCATCCGTTTGAAGTACATTCAATTCCCATTCTCCCGCAGAAGTATCGACAGACATTGTGCGATTTATAGCACTTACGATCCCTTGTGTAACAGACCTAGAAAAATCAAGGCCGAGTGGATTCCCAATCGCTAATACGCTTTCTCCTGGACGAACACTGTCCGAATCACCAAAAGTAAGCCCTTCTGGCGCATCAGAAGCATCAATTGTTAAAACAGCTAAATCCGTTAATGCATCGGCCCCTACTACATCAGCTTTTGTTTTCGTCCCATCATATAAAGAAATCTCAACTTTAGCTGCTCCTTCAATGACATGGTTATTGGTAATAATATAAGCTTTTCCATTCTCCTTTTTCCAAATCACGCCTGAACCTGTACCGCTTTCAACCGTTTCACTTTCTCCATTAGCCGCTTGAGCGTTCGGTTCTCCAAACCAATTTTTCGTTTGGGATTCTTGATAATTTACGACACCTACAATTGATTTTGAGGCGTTTTCGACTATATCAGCAATGGAATCGCTATCCACATTACTTGTAGATACCTTTTGAACATTTGCATTTGATGTTTGGGTTGTTACAGTATCCGTTTCTTGCTTTTGATCGTTATTAATATAATCACCAGCAAACAGAAAGACAGAAGAAGTGATTAAAGCAGCAACTGTACTAGATATAATAGATGTCACTAATGGTGATTTTTCTTTTTTCACTTTTATTTGTTGTTTTACTTGCTCTTCATTGAATGGTTCCATATCCCGCTTCCTCCTATATGCAATACTTCTTTCAATGTCGTTATCATACAGGAGAAAGCTTAAGAAATTCTTAACGAAAGCAGAAAAAAAAGACGAATATTAATGTAACGTTCGTCTTTTTCTTTTAAAAGCTACTACGTTCGATCCCGTAGGAATAACTCTCTCCCCCTTTTCTGTATTCATCACCATTTCCTCCATCACAATAAAAAACATACCAACTAAAAAGATAGCTAGTGAAGTAATTAAAAGCATTAATCCGATAATAGAAAACAAATAATCTTTATTATATTCGCTGGCAAAGAGACTTAAAATGAAGATACCTAGACCAATTACACCAGCCGTACCGCACATCCATTTTAAAGGATTTAATATTCTCAAATGCTCCTCCATTCATCTCCCTCCTCTTTTTACCATTCTAAACCAATTAACAAATTCATCCAACACCATTTTACTTATTTTACCAACAAAAAAACCTACACCTATTAAAAAATTAAGTAGGTGTAGGTTTTCATTTAACATATCTATCAAAATCTAAAACTTGACTTCTAATTTTCTTATAGAGACTTTTTATATCTTCAACAGAGGTCGTTTTTCCATCATTGCATTATATCATATACTTCTTTTGTTTTCGGATTTACCCCGTACCAGCCCCATGTAGCTGTATGGCCGTATTCATTATCCTCTACGCTTTCAAATACTTGAAAAATATAATCGCCTTTTTCATCATCATGATCATACTGAACACGTAGATATGGATAATCCTCAATTTCGATAAAGTCTTTAACTAATTGCTCTGCTTCTTGAACAGTTAGTTTTTTAGAATCTTCCTTATTCTGATCCTGATCCTTTGGAACATCAGCACTTGACGAATTTGATGAATTTGATGAATTTGATGAATCTGATGAATTCGAATCATTCTCCGCTTTTTTTGGCTCTGTGTTGACTTCGTTCTTCTCTGGTTCTTTTACGTCTGCTGGCACTTCAATATTTTGCTCCTCAAGCGCCGCCTCTTCTTCAGGGCTCAATGTTTCTTCTTCTACTGCATCAGATGAATCTTCATTCATATGATCAATCTTTGTTACCCATTCATCCGCAATCTTAACCATTTTTTTGCCTAACTTTGTTTTAGCTTCGTATCCCGCTCCTTTTTCAAAAGCTGTTAAAGCGGCTTCAAAGTCTTTCTCTTCGTAATGACTGATTCCATCAGCAAGGTATTTAGAAAGCTCCATCAATTCCTTTGCTTCATCCGTTTCTTGATCCTTGTACGCTAATGTAAACGCATCATACGCTTCCAAATAATTTTCTTCTTGCACTTGCTCTTTTCCTAAATCCATATTGGCATCATATTCCCTTGATGTACAACCCGCAACCATTAATAAAAATGTCAGTACAACCAATGCTGTTACTCTCTTTCTCACCTTGGCACCTCTCGTGTAATTAATCAGTTTCATATTCTTTTATTGTATCACGAATGACATAACAGATAATACTAAACACTGAATAACAGGAAATAAGGACGTGAATTTGGATGGATTTTTTTCAAAGCCAGGAATCCCTTACTTCAATAGAGTGGATTTTAAGGGCTGTCGTTGCTTTTCTTTTCTTATTCTTTATGGCAAAAATAATGGGACAACGATCGATTTCTCAGTTACAACTACTTGATTTCATTATAGCCTTATCAATTGGAAACATTATTGCCCATCCATTGTCTGATGAAGGGTTAGGTTTGAAAGGCTCGATGATTACCATGACCGTTTTAGTTACTTTATACTTAATTGGGGTATTTGCGAGTCTGAAATGGAAGAAACTTCGACATTTTATCGATACTCCGTCCTTCTCACTTATTGAAAATGGGAAGATTATATCTAAAAACTTAAAAAGAGCGAGAATATCTATTGATTTTTTATTATCAGAATTGAGGAAGGAAAAAATCGAAGACGTTCAAAAGATAGCACTTGCTTTGTGGGAACCGGATGGTACGATTTCATTTTTCTTGCATTCACAATATCAAGCGATGACCCCAGCGGATATGAATATAGTGACTAAACCATTTGCTTTTCCTAGTACAATTATTAAAGAGGGAAAAATTGAATTCAAAGAATTACATCGTATTGGTAAGAACGAAAACTGGCTAAAACACAAAGTTAAAAGCCTATACGATACAGACATACATGATATTTTATTAGGAACCATTGATCAAAACGATCAATTAAAAATCTTTTTATATCATTAAGCACAGCTAAAAAAACAGAGAACTTCAAACTAAATCCGTTTGAAGTCTCTGTTAAAACGCATGGCTATCACAAATTATCTTACTATACTCTATGAATGGTTAATTATGCATTACATAGGCGGTTATTACTTATTCCCTGGAGCAGGCTGATCCACACCTCTTACTCGATGTCGATGCCCATCGTTTTCTGTTGTATAAAAATCATAATGATGGACGTGCATTCCATTTCCTACAGGGATAGCAGGACCTGAATATGCCTGATAATGATGGGTATGCCCATCTTCAAAGAGCACATATCCTTCCGTGTAATGAATATGATTCCCATCTTGAGTTTGAATAGGAGGAGAAGTAACATCTAAACATTGATGAACATGACCGTCATTTACAGATGTATAGTCAACGGAACCATGATTATGGCTTGGTACAAATCCCGGTACAAAATCATCTTTACCTACACGATTCATTTTGGCCCCCCCATACAATATAATAAAATGTTATTGCTGTTCACTCATTTTCTTCTAAAGAACGTTCAATAAAGAGTTGTTCGGTTAATGACTCCGGTTTGGCCGCAAATGATTCAGGTGGAAGTAACATACGATTAAACTCATCTGCGCTTACATGACCAGGTATTTGAGGCTGATTTTGCATGCCTCTCCCCTTTCTTATTCTGACTTTACCATTAGTTTATTGGGTTCATAATTGAATTATGTTATAAACTAAAAAACTCTTACATACGCTTCTTTACTCCTTCGCTATCTTTCTTTTAAAACAACAAAAAGAAAATCTAGCATATAACAAAAAAACACCCATCAAAACGGGTGTTTTTTGTTAATGATTTTGCTTATAATACGTAAAACCTTTGACGATATCCATTACATAAATAAGGTATTCTAACCTACTAAATATTACGCTGTAGTTTACCTAAACGTCTTTTCTCTACTTTTTCAAGGCGCTCAGCTTGATTCAGCTTCACTTCAAACAACGTAATTGGATCACGATACACTTCTGGATTTTCTCTCATATGCAGAAGCGTCTCTTGATACTCTTTCGTTTCCATCTGTGTTGTATCAATTGTTTTTTGCAGCATAGAAAATGCGCTTCTAAAGAACAAAGTAATATCACGTTCAATTGACTGCTCGAATAGTTCAAACTGAGCTAAGAAACGATCACTAATCATAAGTGCGACATCAAGGAAATCTTCATTTTCCAAATATTTTTTATAACGATTATACATCGATGCCTTGTTTTGAGGAATTGCTCCTAACAGTTTCCCAGCTCCTTTGAGCAATAATTGCGCTGGCGTGCGTCGAAGCAAAATATTGACATTTTCTATTCGAATGCCACTTGTCATTCTATCTGCATCTCTTCGCCAATCATCGAGCACTTTAAAATCACCAAGTAAGCCAATCCGTTCCTCCTGATATAACTCATTAAAGCCACTGCTTACATCATCCATAAACTGCTGACTTTGAGTAAATTCCATTTCGGACTCTGAAATCCATTTTTGCAAAGAATGATAGTAATCTGGCATTAAAGTCTGCTTAACATATTCTTGAATTTTTTCATTCATTTCTTGATTTAATTGCACATGAACTTGACTAAAATCACTATTTTCCGTTATTAAATTAGAGCAGTTATGCAAGATTTCAGGAATTTTTGTAAATATTTCATTTTTGACTTCTTCCTTAAACGAACGATACGATTTAGTAATCGTTTTAATTTTTTCCTTTTCCAAATCAGCTAATTGATTCATCGCTCCGTTGAGCTTCTCTACCATTTGTTCATTCCAAGCAATCGAATGTTCCCATCTTCTTTCCGTAGACGCCCGCTTTTCTAACAAATAAGTTAACGTCTGATGAATAAAAGTCAGTACCTTCTCTGTCCGCTTTTCTTTCCAATCATGTTGACGATAATTACTATTCATAAATAGTGCAAAATCATTCAGTTGCTTGCTATCTTCATACTTATTCGAAAAAGCAAACACTTTCGCCTTTGGAAAGTACATATTTACTTTATTCCATGTTTCATCTTCCATCTGCATAGCCACTTGATCGCTATAAACGGTATCCATTTTATTTAATAAAAAATGAATCGGAATTTGCGGTGCTGCTGCTTGAATGTCTAATAATAAATCACGCTCCACTCCTGTAAAAGGAGCCCGTGCATCTAACACAAATAATAGTCCATCGCTTCCTGCTAAATGATGTTGAAAATCGGAAGAAATCGTTTTTTCTCCATTAAACCCTGGCGTATCAACTACACGCAACGTTTGCTTTTGCAAATAATCACTTGAAAGGTGGATATCCATAATGGACCCTTTTTGACCATTTGTCTCACCTAACTCCGTTACAATATTTTGTTCATCCCCCGTAATTTCGATGATGGCTGATTCCGAGCTATCTTGAACACTAATCGTACCAGAATAATCATGCGCTGCTAATGTTTGACCAACAAGTGCTTCCACAAAGGATGTTTTCCCGCTGCCAGCACTTCCCGCAAGAAGAAGACGATAAGAATTGGTATTGATTAACTCACGAATCATCCACTTTAATTTATAGCCAACGGCTAATTCATTCTCCTGCGCCCAAGCCACAATCGACTCGAATAACGTTTCGCTTGCCGCTAGGCCACCCTTCACTTTACTTGATTGATTTAATACCCCCTCTGCCTCGTGAACAATTAACATATTCATTGATTCAGGGAATACCTTGCTCCATGAAGCTACAGCTGCCGCTGCATGAATAATCTGCTCTCCATTTGAAATCTTCAACCAGTTTTCTAATAGACTTGGAATAACGGGCTTCAAATCACGAATCAAGTACTTTCCTTCCAATAAACGAGAAAATGCTTCTTGATATTGATCGGATAAATCATTCCATCCATGCTCTTTACTATGTTCGCCTTTACCAATTAATTCTGTAATAACCTCTAACCAATTAAAATACGAATCCGTATACTTATAATTTTTCCATAGAGCTACAGCCATCTTTTCAAATCGAACTGGTTCAAGCTGATATAATGATTCCAACATACGAGCAAAATAATCTGGAGCACTGGATTGAGCAACTCCTTGCTTAATATAAGCATGCAATACATCAAACCATGCCATAGATTCTGTCCGAATACTTTCATTAACAGCTAATTCAATAGCATTCGGCCAATCCTTTTGCTCTTCAAAAAAAGCACGAGCCATCTTCGTTACATTCGGATAATCTGGATCAAATGCAACCGCTTCTTTAATGACATCACGTGCTAATGGATGTTTCATCCCAACGATATAAAGAGAAAACAATTGCAAAAACACTTCCATCTTCAACACTGGGTTATCAGTCGAAACATCTTTATAAATCGATTCTGCTGTATCATATAATTCCAACTCAAAATACGCATCTGCAATATTCTTCTTTGCCCATGGACCGAGTTTGCCCTCAATGTTTTCCCATTTAAAAACGGCTGCTTCATAATCAAGATGTTGAAAATATACTTCCCCTTGTGCAAAACGAATATCTGTTAAATTAGCAATCTCCTTCTTGTTTTCTTCTATAAAAAGTTCTCCTAAAGATTCAATTGGATGCTTTTCTTTACCTTCTATAAGTATTTCGTAAAACTTTTTTTGAATTAATTGCTCGTCCATTCTCACGCCTCCACCCTTATATTTTTACAATATGTTTATTTAAAAGGCTTCCGTAAATACGATTGTTGATAAATGATTTTTTGGCTTATATGTGAAACCGTGGTTTTGCCCATCCTGCAGTATAGCCATGTAAAAATCCACTTTTAAATCATTATTTTAACAAAATAGGTTTGTTATACGATGTCACAACCTTTACATTTTCAACACAGAAATTGCACTTCTGTAAAGATTTTAATAAAAATGATACGTAATTTCCAAAATACACACTATAAAATTAACAGATTTTTACACAGGTAACCAGCTACAAACATCCTAAACTTAAATCTCAAAAACTGGGATAATCCGTAGTCTAATGATACAAAAAATCCCCATTGACTGTCTTCTCAATGAGGTTTTTCTTCGGTCAAACCCCCATACGTTTTCGTTGGTTGTTTGGTTTTTTAGTTAATTGATTTTTTAGTGGCTTAGCGGTCTTTACAACTCCTGTTTCTTTTGTTCCTGCTGTTGTCTGAGCTTGCTTTTGTGCCAACTTCTGCTTAATGGCATCCGCCAAACTCATCTTTTTAGTTTCAGACATGCTATTGTCTCCTTTTAACTTTCATCTGACCTATCTTCATTATAAGCGAAAACACCAAACAAAGATACTGATCCCTGCATCTCATAATCTCAATTGAAAACTTTTTCCTATTTTGCTATATTGTTTGAATAGATGCAAAACTACTTACTTTTTTAGAAAGGTCGCGTTTGCGAATGAACAAATCATTAGTTATTTTATTTTTAGTTTTGGCCAACTTGTTTTGGGCTGGCAATTATGTATTTGGTAAATATGTCATAAACGAAATGTCGCCTATACAATTAACCTTCTCACGTTGGCTACTTGCAACGTTCTTATTAATTCCGATTGCCCACTGGATTGAACGCCCTCATTGGAAACAAGTGTGGAAGCAGTGGAAAATTCTCTGGATTATGGGTGTACTCGGAATTATTAGCTACAACCTTCTCCTTTATTGGGCACTGAAATACACAACTCCACTGAACGCAGCACTCGTTAATTCTATTAATCCAGCTGTTATCGTATTTTTTTCTGCGTTTTTATTACGAGAGCGAATTTCTCTAAAAAACGGAATTGGCCTGCTCATTTCCTTATTAGGTGTTTTACTCGTGTTAACGAAAGGGCAGCTTCAAGAAGTTCTTCACCTTACCTATAACAAAGGTGATGTATTAATGATTGCGGCCATTCTCGTCTGGACATTTTATTCAATTATCGGAAAAAAACTTAAAAATATTCCCCCCATTTCCGGGACATCTATATCTGTTATTCTAGGACTTATCACTTTATTGCCATTTGTTCTTTTTTCCGAGTTTAATTATCAGCTTAGTAACCAAGCCATTATTGGTATTTTGTATATTGCTCTCTTTCCATCTGTTGGTTCCTTTATTTTTTGGAATAGCTCGTTACGCCATATTAATGCTAGCCAAGCCGGGATTTATCTTAACTTAATTGCTGTTTTTACCGCTATTTTAAGTTTAATTTTAGGACAAACGATTACACTTGTACAAATTGTCGGCGGCCTGCTTGTCTTTATTGGAGTTTACCTATCTAGTCAGAAAGCCAAACTACAGAGTACGAATTCTTAATAATAACGGAACGCCCCTTGAATAAAGAGGGGCGTTTACGTTATCTTTTGTAATGTAACAAAATTTAATGAAAAAAGGTGTGCTGTTTTTGCGGATTAATAAATATATTAGTGAGTCAGGAATTACCTCCAGACGTGGAGCAGATAAATGGATTGCAGAAGGTCGCGTAACCATTAACGGAGTTGTTGCGGAGCTAGGAAGTCAAGCTGAACCTGGCGATGATGTACGTGTAGATGGAAAACCGATTATAATTGAGCAGCAATATGTCTATATTGCTCTTAATAAACCTGTTGGCATTACAAGTACAACAGAAAGGCATATTAAAGGCAATATTGTGGACTTTGTTAACCATCCGCTTCGAATTTTTCATATCGGTCGACTCGATAAAGATTCAGATGGCTTAATTTTACTAACAAATGACGGTGACATCGTAAATGAAATTTTGCGAAGTGAAGGTAAGCATGAAAAAGAATATATCGTAACGGTCGACCAGCCTATTACCCCTGCGTTTCTCAAAAAAATGGCTGCAGGCGTAGAAATTTTGGACACGGTAACCTTGCCTTGTAAAGTCACCCAATTGTCTAAATATGTGTTCAAAATTATTTTAACGCAAGGGCTAAACCGTCAAATTCGGCGCATGTGCTCAGCTTTAGGTTATCAGGTACGAAGCTTACAGAGAACACGTATTATGAATATTCGCTTAGATGGTCTCGCTGTCGGTCAATGGCGTGATTTAACGAAAGAAGAGCTGAGTGATTTATTTAAACAATTGAATTATACTCCTAGACAACGTTGAATAACGATATACTCCCCTTTTCAAGAGATCAGCATCGCTTCTGATCTCTTTTTATGTACACTTTTTTCTGAAAATTCAATAAATTTTATGTAATGTTGCAGGATATAACGATTCAACTAAAGAATCAACAAATATACCTATAAAGTGGTTAAAAAAAGGGGGATAGTTATGTCAGTCTGTAATGAAAAGAGAGTAGAACTTTTAGCTATACAAAAGGAAAGCGGTCAATTTTTTTTACACATCCGATTACTATTGGACCAAGAAATCGAACTAGTTTGGGAAGTTGATGAAACAACAGCTAACAGTTTACAAGCTAGAGCTAAGTTTGAAACCGGCGCTAAATATTACCTATCCTTTTATCACTCTTGGGATGCTCTAAAAAAGAAAAAGGTGAGCTGCATCACTCGAACCTATCTTGGCAAAAGTAATAAAAAATTTTTTTCATGTTCAAAAGAATATAGTCAAAACTTGAACTTACTGAAACCTATTCAGCAAATCAAACAGCTTCATGCCCTACCCTTCTTATCTAGTCCACATTCACTTAAGCAAGACAAAGAGATAACCAGCAAACAAAAGACTACATATATACCCTTTCTTTCTCCTAAGCTGGCCTGGATGGCAGTCTTTATTATGAGTCTCTTCGCATTTCTAGGATTGAATGAAACTAAACCTGTGAAAGCCGAAGCATTAAATAATAAGATAGTCGTAACAGCAGCCTCTGTAATACCTGAAGAAAAAGAGAGCATTCAACAGCCTGCTATAAAGCTAAAAAAATCGATGAACTATACCGTCCCTAGAGGTTACGTAGCTCTTACTTTCGATGATGGCCCTTCTAAATATTCTAAGAAAATAGTAAACATTTTAAAAAAATATAAAGTAGGCGGTACGTTTTTCTATATTGGAACAAACGTGAAAAACCGGCCTGAAGATGTAAAATACACGAAAAGGAATGGTTTTTCAATCGGCAGCCATTCTATGAATCACCCAAAATTCACAAGTCTTTCTTATCAAAAACAAGAAAAAGAACTAACACAAGCCAATACCATCATTGAAAAAATCACGAAGGAACCTGTCACTCTGTTTCGGCCACCTTATGGTGCTAAAAATCTAAATACAAGTAAACTAACTAAAAAATACAGTCAGAAGATGGTTATTTGGAGTATTGATACTAGAGATTGGGAAAGCCGCAATGCAAAAAAAATTCTTACAGTAGTGAAAAGTTCTAAAACATCCGGATCGATTATTCTTCTGCATGAATCATCAGCCGTTGTTGAGGCCTTACCTGACATTATTAAACATTTACAAAAAGAAGATTTAAAGATTGTAAATCTACAATAACTAACTAGGCAGATGCAACACTATAAACATGCATAACAGACTGCAGCTCAAGCTGCAGTCTGTTATTTTATCACTTAACGATTACTTCCAATAAGCTAGGGAACGTTTTCTCAAAGATTGTCTGAATTGTTCTGTTGATTTTAGTAAAACTGTATTAGTTGCATAATCCATAATGACTCCAAAACGGCGAATAACATCTAATTTATCAATCTCTCCATTTTGGAATTGTTTTTCTACTATAAGTGGATTGAGCTCTAGCCAACTTTTACGATTATTTCTTATAAACTCTCGCTCTCTTTTTGTTGCTTCATAGTCAATTTCAAACAAATCAAGATCTCGATCAATCTCTTTAATGACAACTCCATAATCTTTTTTTGCTCTTTCAACCGAAACATATTCATCAATCACATCTTCTAAGACGGCTTCTACATCTCTTTCAAGAGCATCCCCCAATCCACCTCCACCTGCAGAAGGTCTGACAAAGGAGTCACCGCTTTTTACTTCTACATTTGAAAAAATGGTTCCTAAAAATTGTTCATCCTCTCTTCCAGGATTTAACCATGCTCCATGTGGATAAGAAGGAAGCCCTCCAAAAATCCCCCATGTCAGGGAACGAGACCTGTCACAACAATAGGACATAACCGTATTTTTTATTTCTGTTAAAACGCCGCCTTTTTCAACCCCACAACCACCACGATATTTACCAGGGCCTGCTGAATCAGTAATAATTTCATGTTTAGTCGTAATGACCGGAGATAATCGTTCTTGGCCTTCACACGGCTGAACACTTAAACCTACTCCAAACACTGGCGAAGTTGCATTTGCTCCATCTCGATCATAACGACCGCCATGTCCGCCGGCCATCCAGTCGTACCACATAAAATATTGATTTTGTTCATTTCTTAAATCATTGCCGCCAATCAATAAATATTCTAGATTGAAAGAACAGGCAAGAGCTCTTTCTGGCATAATGTTCGACCAAAGTTCAAAGCAAGCATTCATAATCTTCTCAAATGTTCCTGAACAAAAACCGGTTACAGCGATAGGGCTTGGAGCATTTACAACAGAATTCTCCGGTAAAATTACTTTAACAACTCGATAAAATCCTGAATTTAGAGGAATTTCTGGAAAGAATGTTTTTGTCCCTGCATAGGCGGCTGATAAAGAGGCACCGAATCCTGAATTCAGAAAACAGCCGATATAAGGATGAGAACCTGTTAAATCGTATAAAATTTCCTCATCTGAAATAGTCATCTTTACTTGAATTGGAATAAGACCATCGCCTACTTCCGGGTCCATATCAATGTAATCTACCGTTTCCCATGTTCCTTTTGGCAAAGATTTTATTTTTGTTTTAGCTAAACGCTCAACATAGTCTTGAACTTCTTCAAAAGCAATTAATGTTGTTTCTAAACCATATTTCCTAATGATTTCAAGAAGCTGAGCCTGCCCTACTTTTGCTGCCTCAACTTGTGAGCGAAGATCTCCAATTCTTTCTTCCGGAACACGCATATTCAACGCTATAAGATTTACAATATCCGCTAAGTATCTACCTTTGCTATAAATGCGAACAGGTGGAATTCTAACGCCCTCTCCATAATGCTCCTTTGCGGTAACATCAAAAGAACCTGGAGTTGTCCCTCCCATATCTGCCCAGTGACCATTTGTTTGCATGAATGCAATTAAGCGATCATCATGAAAGACCGGTAATACTACACGCGTATCATTAAAATGGGTACCTCCCCGGTATGGATCATTAACTAAAAAAGCGTCCCCAGGATGAATATCCTCACCAAAATCCTCTAAGACAGCTTTGGCGGTTAAATGCAGGGTCCCAACGTGTACAGAAATATCTTGTGTTCCTTGCATTACTGTGTTTCCCTCAGCATCACAAAGAGCACAACTGAAATCGCGGTTATAAATAACAAATGAATAACAGGTCCTTAGTATTTGTTCGGCCATTTGATCTACAAGATTGATAAAACCGTTTTTTAATACCTCGAATGTAACAGGATCCAAGCGATTAGTCGTTTCCTTTTGAATCAGTTCAGGTCTATTCATAGCTATTTCACCCCTCGTCTTATTTGTTTACCGATATAATTAAGTTTCTATACACATCTACTTTCGCAGTAAAGCCTGGCGGGATTACCGTCGTTGTATCCAACTGATCAATAATAGCCGGTCCTTGAATTTCAGAAAGAACAGGAATATCCTCACGGTTATAGACATTTGCAGGGACAAACTTTCCATCGAAATAAACATCTCTCACTTCTTTTAAAGCACTCTCCAGTGTGCCCGCTGGTCCATACTTCGGAAACTCTGGTTTCGGTACCGTTCCGATGACAGTGACTCGCAAACCATAAATTTCAACTAATTGTTTATCATCTGAAAAGGCAAATTCACGTTGATGTTCTTGGTGAAAAGCCTCTAATACGCTGTCTAATGATTGAAGTTTATCACTGACTGGTATAGCTAATGAGCGCCATTGCCCCTTGTATCTCATATCCACATAACGCATAAGTGTGGACTGATCACTTCCAACGCCTTCCTCTTCTAATAATTTTTCAGCCTCTTGTTCCATACCGCTGAATTCATTCTCTAATTCTTCAAGTGAAACATGATGAATATTCTTCACATATGTTTTTGAAATGTCATGACGAACATCTACTAATAAGCAGCCCATGGCAGCGGCAACACCAGGATGAGGCGGAACAATGATAGTTGGAATATCCATATCTTTTGCTAACTGAGCACCATGTAACGGCCCAGCCCCTCCAAAAGCAACAAGAGCAAAGTCACGTGGATCATAGCCACGTCTTACCGAGATTAATCTCAATGCATCACACATGTTAGCATTAGCCACTTGAATAATCGCATTAGCAGCCTCTTCAACTGTATAATTAAACTGCTTGGCAATCTTTTCAACAGCTTGTCTTGCTTTTTCCTTATCCAACTTCATAGTTCCATCTAATAAATCGACTCCAAGACGGCCAAGAACTAAATTGGCATCGGAGTTGGTTGCTTCCGTTCCTCCTCTTTGATAACAAGCAGGCCCGGGAACTGCACCAGCACTTTGTGGTCCGTTTCTGAGAGAACCGCCTTCATCCACCCACGCTAAACTTCCTCCACCAGCTCCAATTGTCAAAATTTCGATACTCGGAAACCCAATTGGATACCCATATTCAATGTACCAATCTTTTGTAATCCTAATATCGCCATCATACATAAGAGAAATATCTGTACTCGTCCCTCCCATATCAAGTCCAATCGCATGATTAAAACCACAAAGTTTGGCAATATGCTTACTGGCGATTGCACCGGCAGCAATACCCGAGCTTGCAAGCCTTGCAGCATAACGTGGAACTGTACTAGACGTCATGACACCGCCACCAGAGTGTAGAACTAGAATATCTCCTTCATACCCTTTCTTCTCCATTTCCCCCTCTAAATTATGAATATATTTACTAATAATCGGCCCTAACACTGCATTAATAATCGTTGTACTCATGCGCTCATGCTCAAAAATCTCTGGCAATACTTCACTCGATGTACAAATGTAAACATTCGGTAATTCTTCTTGGATAATTTCTTTTACTCGTGCCTCGTTCGCGCCATTCACATAAGCATTTATAAAACAAACCGCAATGGACTCCGTACCGCGCTTATCTAGTTTTCTAGCAAGCTGACGAACTTCTTCTTCATCAATTTCAGTAAGCACGTTACCGTCATAATCCGTTCTTTCTGTTACTTCAAACCGATCTCTTCTTGGAATATAAGGTTTTGAAGTATCTTGATACATATCCCATATGTCAAGCTTTGTTCCGCGTCGAATCTCTGGAACATCCCGAAAACCTTTTGTCGTAATAAGTGCCGTTTTAGGCAGCTTTCTTTCAATTAATGCATTCGTACCAACGGTTGTACCATGGGAAAAGATTTTAATATCTTGACCATTTAACTGAGCTTTTTCAATTCCATCTAAAATTCCACGCTCTGGATTCGAAGGTGTTGATGATGTTTTCGTTACAAAAACCTTTCCTGTCTGCTCATCAAAAACAAATACATCTGTAAATGTGCCACCTACATCAATTGCTAGTCGAGTTTGAGTCATATTAGCTTCCCACCTTTTTATTTTTAGGTTCTGTTAAATAACGTTGTTGATAGTCTATTTTTAGAATGATCAGTCGATAGGACCTATACTAAGTGATTGATATTTTTGTAGTCATCTTATTGAAATGATTCATGTAAGTAGTATAAATTTTGTGTGTAGAGGTATAAATGTGGATGTAATCTCCTTCTTGTCCAACATTATTGAAGAAAGAGATTTGTTAAAGTGCATGATAAGTTTGATCGTTTTTCATAAGAGTCTTCGATAACATATAACCTATTACTGAACTTTTTCACTAGGCTCATTCACTGCCTCTGTGTATGTCATTGTGTCACGGTTATAGTTCGCTCTCATGATAAACATAAGGAAGAATCCAATTCCCCACCAGCCTGCAAAGATTAGCCACTCATATGGCCAAATGAGCGCTGCCGGCATTCCAGGTAAGTATAAGGAAATGAAACCTATACTTAATATAAAAGCAATCCAGCCTACCGCATTTGATTTCCCAGCACGGAAAGGACGCACCATATCAGGCTCATTCTTGCGTAATTTTACAAAGGCAAGTGCCACACAGAAGTAAGCAATAACGATGGCAAGGCCCCCTGCATCAACCAACCATACTAACATCGGTCTGCCCAGCAATGGAGCAATCGTCGATAAAGCACCTATAAATAAAATAGCATTAGTCGGAGTATTATTTTTAGGGTGTAACTTACCGAACCAAGCTGGAATCATCTTCTTTTCTGCCATCGAATAAAGCACGCGACTGCCTCCAATAATAAAGGCGTTCCAACTTGTCAAAATTCCAGCTACACCGCCCAGAATTAAAATAGTAGCAAAAAGACTGGAACCATAAACTGCAGCCATAGCATCTGCTGTCGGTAAAACCGAACTGCTAAGTACGCCCTTATCCAAAGAAATTCCGACTGCAAAAATCACGGCTACATAGAAGAATACAGCAAAACCAACAGATGTAATGAGGATCTTTCCGATTGATTTAGGAGGTACATTCATTTCTTCCGCCGTTTGAGGAATGACATCAAAGCCAACAAACATGAACGGTGTCATAACGAGAACAGCGATGACTCCTGCGGTTCCACCAACAAACAGTGGTTCTGCATTTGAAAAATCACTCGTAATAGTCGCTCCAAAAATTAACATTAACCCAATAAGCGCTATTACAATCGTTAAAACCATTTGAAGGATAGCCGCTGATTTCATCCCAAAGTAATTAATAATCGTAACGAATATAGAACCGGCTACTCCAACAAGTACCCAAGATAAATAGACATCATATCCAGTTATAGTATACATATATCCAACCTTATAATTAGGAAAGATATATTCGACAACAGTTGGCAAAGCCACAGCCTCAAAAGCCACAACCGAAATATAACCGAGTGCTAAGGCCCAAGATGCCACGAACGCAGCTTTAGGGCCTACTCCTCTCAGTACGTAAATAAGCGCTCCACCTGTTGTCGGCATAGCCGAGGCTAGTTCCGCATATGTCAGACCAACGAATATTACTAATACTCCACCAATGACAAAGGCGATCATCGCCCCAAGTGTTCCTGCTGATCCTATCCAATTACCAGATAAGACGACCCATCCCCAACCAATCATCGCTCCAAAAGCAAGAAATAAAATATCCATCCTCGAAAGGACTTTATTGAGATTTTTTTGCTCCCTAATAGTAATCCCTCCCCAAAAGATTTCCTATTAATCAATAATGTCTTCTACAAAGAAGAAGTAATCGAAACAGTTTTATAAGCCGTAAAGAATTCAACAGCAGCTTGTCCTTGTTCTCTCGTACCAGAGCTTGATTCTTTCATTCCTCCAAATGGAGCTTGTGGTTCTGCCCCACCTGTTTCCCCATTAATTTGGACCATTCCGACTTCACTATTTTTAATAAAATGGAAGGCTTTGTCCAAGCTTGTTGTAAACAACGAAGCACTTAATCCATACATCGTATCATTCGCTTTAGCGAGTGCTTCCGAATAATCTGCTACTTTTACTACAGCTAAAACAGGTCCAAAAATCTCCTCCCTTGCAATAGCCATCTCATTTGTTACTTGTCCGAAAATCGTCGGTTCAATAAAATAACCTTCGTTAAATGTTGGTCCCTCTAAACATTTGCCACCGAAAAGCAATTGGGCTCCTTCTTCAACTCCTTTCGCTATATAAGAAGAAACTGTATCAAATTGATTTTTAGAGGCTACCGGTCCCATATTTACTGTTTCGTCTAGTCCATCTCCCACTTTAATTTGCTTTACTTCAGTCAATAGCTTGTCTACAAATGTATCGTAAATAGACTGCTCTACATACACTCGGCTTGTTGCTGTACAGCGCTGACCTGTTTGCTTCATAGCTCCTTCAATCGTCAGCTTAGCCGCCAAATCTAAATCAGCATCCGCTAGAACAACAGCAGGATTTTTCCCTCCAAGCTCTAGTTGGAATTTTTTGTTTTGTGCCACTGCTTTAGAAGCAATCTCTTGCCCAACTTGATTAGAGCCGGTAAAGGTAACCGCTGCTGTATCCGGATGCTCAACAAGTGCATTCCCCACTTTCGCTCCGCTTCCCATGACCAAATTCAAAACTCCTTCAGGTAAACCCACTTTTTCAAATACTTCCGCAATTTTTACCGCTGTAATCCCTGATTCCCGAGCAGGCTTCCAGACAACCGTATTTCCGTAAACGAGAGCCGGTGCTATTTTCCATATCGGAATCGCCACAGGGAAATTCCATGGTGTAATGACAGAAACAACGCCTAAAGGAACCCTGAGCGAATACAGCGTATTTTGAGGATTAATAGAGGGAAGAAGTTCCCCCGTCTTCCTCATCCCTTCCTGTGCAAAATAACGTAAAATCATCGCAGCTCTAGCAACTTCACCTTTCATTTCTACGAATCTCTTGCCCATCTCTTTTGTAGCTATTTCTGCTATTTCTTCAGTCTGCTGCTCTAAAAGGTCAGCTGCTTTTCGCAAAAACTCTCCCCGTGTCACGGGAGAGAGCTGCTTCCATTGAAGAAAGGCTTGTTTAGCATGTATAACAGCACTGTCTACTTCCTCAACTGTAGAAACAGTTGTCGTTCCTAAACATTCAGATGGATTCGCTGGATTATAATGCTTATATGTCTCTCTGCTCTTCGATTCAGTCCACTTTCCTCCAATGTAATTTAAATAATCCATCATCCTTCTCCCTTCCTCTCCTGTTTCCTCGTCCTCTTAAAAAAGCTCCTTTTCAACTGCTAACATCGTTTCATCTAAAATATCAATCATTCTTTCAATCTCTGCTTTATTAATGACTAAAGGAGGAGCAAAGACGAGCGTATCTTGATCAAAAGTAACAGTACGGATAATTAATCCACGTTTCGCAGCTTCCTCTGCAAGTTTAGGAGAGAGTGGTGTTTCAAAGCTTGCCCCAGTCAATTTATCTTTGACAATTTCAATGCCGCCAATTAATCCAAGCGCTCGAACCTCGCCAACAATTCGATGATTGCTTTGTAAATATTTAAAGCCCTTCAGTAATTCCTCACCCATAAGTTTTGCATTTTCCACTAAATTTTCCCGTTCAATAATTTCAATATTTTTTAAAGCAACGCTACAAGCCGTCGGATGGCCACTGTACGTATAACCATGTAGAAGCGTCCCTTTCGACAGTTCCTTCAAATCATCAAACATCTTTTCGGAGAATAGAACGCCTCCTAACTGGGCATATCCGCTCGAAACTCCTTTTGCAAAGCACATCATATCCGGTACCACTCCATAATGATTAACGCCAAACATCGTTCCAGTTCTTCCAAATCCTGTAATAACTTCATCTACAATCATTAGGATACCATATTCATCACAGATTTTTCTTACTTCTTGTAGATATCCCTCTGGCGCGATATTTACACCGCCTGCACCTTGCACAGGTTCTGTAATAAAAGCTGCAATTGTTTCAGGACCTTCTTGTTCAATGGCTTCACGTAACGCTTCACTAGAGGTACCATCTACATGATAAAAGTCTGGTGTAATCGAGTTTGTGAAATCACGGAACGGCTTTAAGCCTGTTGCACTTGTCGCTCCCATAGCTACCCCATGATAGGACTGTGTACGAGATATAATTTTTTGGCGATTCGGCTGCCCTTTTAAAATCCAATAATGGCGAGCTAATTTAAATGCAGTATCATTAGACTCAGATCCACCAGAAGTAAAGAAAACAGCATTTAAATCTCCTGGAGCAATCGATGCAAGTTTCGAAGCTAATCGAATGGCCGGCTCATTACTAATTGTTCCGAAACATGAACTAAATGCTAGTTTTGACATTTGCTCTTGAGCCACTTGTGCCAGCTCCTCTCGCCCATGTCCAATATTCACATTCCAAAGTGAGCTCATCCCATCAATCACTTGTTTTCCAGTAATATCAGTTAAATAGATTCCTTTGCCCTCTGTAAAAATAAAACTCGGTCCATTTGCTTGCTGCTGGGCAATCGATGATGTTGGATGAATAAAATGTTTTTTATCTAACTCCATCAATTCTTTGTCTACCTTTACGTCTTTTAACATTTACAACACCCTCTCTAAAAAATATGTGGATATATAAAATATTTAAGCAAGATTCATGCCAAAAGGAATTTATGTAAAAATTATGTAAAAACAAGGCGATTCAGTCTCTCATTCTATGAAAACAATCCATTTTCGAATCAAAAATGGGAATTTATGATTCATTTCTTGATTGTTACCGCCTTTATAATTTATATTTGAATCATAACCATAAATTGGATTGTAAATTTCTTAATAAAGGCTTAACAAAAAAAGACGAAAGAGAGGGGAAATTATGAATTATGCTACCGTTAACACCATTTTAGATACAATTATCCATACTTCGAATAACAATATTACTGTCACCGATGAGAAAGGATATATTTTGTATACAAACCCCCAACACTGGGCTGTTTATGGAATCGAGCTCGATCAATATGTCGGAAAATCTGTTTATGAGCTTGAAGCAGAAGGAATTCTTTCTCCATCTATTACCGCGATGGTACTTAACGAAAAAAAATCAATTGAAGTGATGCAGCATACGATAACAGGAAAAGTAGTGATGGCCACTGCCTACCCGATTTTTAACGATGATGGAAAGATTATTTTAGTGATTAGCTATGCCCAAGATCAAACAGAGATTAATAACCTTCAACATCAATATGAGCAATTAAAGAGAAAAATAGAAAGCTATCAAACAGAAGTTAAGGAGCTGCGTGGGAAAGCAGGGGTTATTTACCGCAGCAAAAAAATGGAGCACATTGAAAAAACGCTTCATCGGGTTGCTGAGTCAGATGCAACTGTGTTGTTTTTAGGAGAGTCAGGTGTCGGAAAAAGTATGTTTGCTCGCAAACTGCATAACCAAAGCTATCGCAAAAAGGAACCTTTTATTGAAGTGAATTGTAGTACCATACCCGAAAGTTTATTCGAAGCAGAAATGTTTGGCTATGAACCAGGATCTTTTACTGGTGCCCTAAAGCAAGGGAAACAAGGATTAATTGAACAAGCCCATAATGGGACTTTGTTTTTAGATGAAATTGGAGAGCTGCCTTTGGCCATTCAAGTAAAATTATTAAAGGTGTTGCAGGAAAAAAAATTCACAAGAATTGGAGGAACGAAGGAGTACCATATTGATTTCCGCCTTGCAGCGGCTACTAATCAACATTTAGAAGAA
The DNA here is from genome assembly GCF_004006295.1 of Peribacillus asahii. NCBI lineage: Bacteria > Bacillati > Bacillota > Bacilli > Caryophanales > Bacillaceae > Peribacillus > Peribacillus asahii. The sequence goes on along the minus strand of NZ_CP026095.1, from coordinate 522,985 downwards.
ATGGTTCAAAAGGGGACATTCCGGCTTGATTTATATTATCGATTAAGCGTCATTCCACTTTATATTCCTTCTTTACGTGACCGAAAAGAGGATATTGCTTTATTAATTAATCACTATCTCGAATTAATTAATAAGAAGTATAAGACAAATAAAAAATTACATTCCTCGACATATGAAGCTTTAATTCAGTATACATGGCCTGGGAATGTACGCGAATTAGAAAATCTTATTGAACGACTTATTTTAACTACTGATGAAACAATGATTTTCCCAAGTGCTCTTCCTTCTTCTATCATAGATCAAAGCTCGACTTCACAAAAAGAACCCTCTCTTATTATTGAACAAACAATGATTGAAAGTTATGATCTTAAAACTATTTTAGAAAAAGTAGAAAAATGGACCATTTCCAAAGCGTATCAACAATGCAAATCAACATATAAAATGGCTGCCTTTCTTGGCATCAGCCAACCGTCCGTCATTCGTAAACTCAAAAAGTATAAAAATCAGCTCCTTCCTTAAACACAGAACAAAAGCGAAAGCGCCTTGTTCTGCGACAGCTGCTTACAAGCTAGAAGATGAAGTCGCTCTTGGACTTCATCGGCTGGGCAGGCCGCAACCTTGAGAAACTAGAGGCTGAAAGCGCTTATCCACAATTTAAGCATTTTATAACTTCCTAAACAACGAAAGAACCACCTCTCAAAAATATTCGAAGGTGGTTGTTAATTGATTCCTTTATCAATCAAAGAAGCATACTAAATAGCAACTCTTTTACAGATATATAGCCATAGCAATTTCATCACAAGTTGGGAACTTGCTGCAATTCAAACAGTCCTTCCACACTTTTTGAGGCATCTCATCTTTCTGAATCACCTGAAATCCGCATTTTTCAAAAAATGTAACTTGATAAGTAAGAGAAATGAGCTTTTTAATTTCAATTTTTCTTGTTTCTTCTACAATCTGTTCAACAAGTAATTTGCCTATCCCTCTTCCCTTTGCCTCTTCAGCTACGACAAGCGAGCGAATCTCTGATAAATCTTTTCCTAATATATGAAGACTCGCTGCCCCTACAACCTGATCATCAATAGTTGCCACGCAGATAGCCTGAAGATTTTCATACAATGACTCGCGGGTACGCGGGAGCAAAAGACCTTGTTGAGCATACATATTAATCAAGCTATAAATAGCCTCTACATCACTTGCTTTAGCCTTCCGAATGTTCACCATATTAATCTCACCTTTTTTTTAGAAACTATGATTAAAATCATACTTTAGATTTCAGAAAAGTCAATAAAGCAATCATGGAAATCATAATTTTCTATTAATATACAATGAAATGACTCAGAATTATTTCCTTTATCATTGCTCTATCTATGGAAATAAACACTAGTCCCTTATTCTATTGACGAAATAAGCTTACATCCTATACTATTAATCATTGAGCGTTCACTCAAAAACGTGGTTCGAAACCATCCCACGATAAAAAACTAGGGAGAGAGTCAACAATGAATAGCAGAACATTAATAGTCAATGGAATTTTAGCAGCCCTGTATGTGGCTGTCTCACTTGTGATTAACCCAATTGCTTTTTCCGCAATTCAGTTTCGGATTCCTGAACTGTTTAATCATTTGATTGTATTCAACAAAAAGTATATTTACGGAATTGTAGCTGGGGTGTTTATTACCAATTTATTTTCCCCAATGGCTGCTTACGATTTAATTTTTGGCGTTGGACAGTCCTTACTAGCACTACTCATTGTGATTTTTGCTTCACGTTATATTAAGAATATTAAAGTGTTGATGATCATTAATATTCTCGTATTCACATTCACGATGTTTATGATTGCGCTTGAACTTCATCTTGCACTAGGATTTCCGTTCTGGCTTAGCTGGTTCACAACAGCGGTTGGAGAGTTTACCGTCATGCTAATCGGAGCTCCTATTATATATGCCATGAATAAACGCATTCAATTTTCAAAATGGATTTCCTAAATAGAAAAAGGCTGTCAATACTTCGTCCGTTCGAAGATGACAGCTTTTTTTCATACCTGCCCTTCAATAAATATGTAAATTTTTAATATCTTCACATTTTCTTAATTTACTAAAATGTGTACTTTTTTCAAATTCCTACTCAATATATTAACACGTAATCACATTACTCTAACTATTTCAAAACAGTTCTAAAATATTTATAAAGACGGTGAAATAGTCAACAACCCGCTACTTAACGACCTTACGGTCTGTTTGAAGTGGGGGCTTGCGTCTGTCAGAGTTTGACAGTGCTTCTACCCTCATAGAGAGCAACTACGCTTGTTCCTCCCCAGTAGTACGAACGAGCAATCTCTCCTACCTTAGCCTGGTGGAACATAAGGACGGTTGACTTCGCCCCTACCGCAAGAGCTGTACTCTTGCGGTAACTACACCAATATGTTCAATGCCTTTACGGTGTAGATTCATAGCGCCAATACGATCATCATTTGATTGGTATTGGCAATTTTTACACTTAAAAGTGTGTAGTGTTTTATTGCGATTCGCTTTCTCAACGTGTCCACATTTAGGGCAAGTTTGAGAAGTATATTTTGGGTCTACCGCAATCACCTTATGTCCATTCAATTCAGCTTTATACTCAAGCATTTGACGGAACTGGTAGAAAGCCCAAGACACCGAAACATAGCGGTTTTTCACTCGTACTTTTTCAGTCTCGGTACGAACACCTGTCAAATCTTCTAAAACAAACATAGTACCTCTAGGGTATTTATCAACGAGTGCCTTTGTAATTTGATGGTTTACATCCGTTACATAACCGTTTTCTCTTGAACCAATTTGTTTTAGTTTCTTACGAGCAGATGGTGTTTGTCGCATTTGGAGTTGTTTGCGAGTAGCTTTAAACTTACCACGCTTATGCTTAACAATGTTGCCATTATAGAAAGTGGTTTTACCTTGACTATCATAAGTAGTAGCAAGAAAGTTAATTCCTAAGTCAATACCGACAATACTATTTACATCTGCTAGGCCTAATACTGGGTACTCTTTTGTCATCGGGATATGCAAGAACCACTTCTTGTACTTATGCACTAATTTAGCAGTGCCAAATTTCCAAGTACCATTGAAGTATTTCTTCATAGCCTTACGCTCATAATTTAGCTTTAGACGACCATCCAATGTATTTACGCTAAATTGATTTTTAGTTAGTGAGTAATCACGATTCCATACAAGGTCATATTCAGGAAGTTTAAATTCAATCAAAGACCATTCATGTCCATTCGATTTAGCCGACTTGTAACGAGCGATTACGGTTTTCATCACGGATTGAGCCATTTGACTTTTTAGTCCAAATTGATTTCGCAAATCAGAATAATACAAGTTATTAAGACTTGTTTGGTTTAGGTTTTTTGTTTCAAATATGTGTTTCGATAACCAATTACAAGCTTTGCGATAAGCACTAGTCGTTATCCTTAAACTTTGAGTTTGATTATCGGAAACATAGATTTGTATCTTTGCAGTAATGGTAGACATTATTTTCACACCACCTTTCACTAACTAAATTATACCAATTTTTAGTGAAAGTAAATAACTTAAACAGAGGAAGGAGGAGGCAAGGCGGAAGTTTCAGATACTTGATATGGCACAAAATCTTACGATTTTCACCGTACCATACCGTATCTGACGGCAATTCCTCCCCAACTTATCGTTGGGCTAACGCCCTTCACACGATTGAAGTAGGGGTATCCTTGCCGATTTTGGATGAAAAAAGGAATTATTGATCGATTTGAGGAAGATTTTGCAGTCGTTGAATTTAACGATACAATGGAGGATATTCAAAAGGCTAAATTGCCAAAAGAAGCCGCTGTTGGCGATGTTCTTGTATTCGATGGCGATAAAATCACTATCGATACAAAGGAAACAGCAAAGTTGAAGCAGGAAATTGAAGATTTAATGGATGAGCTATTTGACGATTGACGGCTAGCCCTGCTTTAAAGCCGGGGTTTATAATTTCCCTTTCCTATGCACAAAAAAGGAAAATAAAAGAGGGATTAACTTCGTCCTAAAAAACTATGCACTGAATGGTTATTTTCCCAAAATCAAAAGGATGGGCTAAGTTTTTCACAACCAAACAAATGGGTATTAAAAAAGACTAATCACGAAGATTAGTCCATTACGCGCCTTAGAGGATTCGAACCTCTGACCGACGGCTTAGAAGGCCGTTGCTCTATCCTGCTGAGCTAAAGGCGCATGATTCTATGTATGGCGGAGAAGGAGGGATTTGAACCCTCGCGCCGGTTACCCGACCTACACCCTTAGCAGGGGCGCCTCTTCAGCCTCTTGAGTACTTCCCCACATAAAAAAATGGCTCCGCAGGTAGGATTCGAACCTACGACCGTTCGGTTAACAGCCGAATGCTCTACCACTGAGCTACTGCGGAACAATAAAAAATATAAATGGTGGGCCTAAGTGGACTCGAACCACCGACCTCACGCTTATCAGGCGTGCGCTCTAACCAGCTGAGCTATAGGCCCATTTTGGAGCGGGTGAAGGGAATCGAACCCTCATCATCAGCTTGGAAGGCTGAGGTTTTACCACTAAACTACACCCGCATATAAAATTGGAGGCAACACCCGGATTTGAACCGGGGATAAAGGTTTTGCAGACCTCTGCCTTACCACTTGGCTATGCTGCCATTGACTGGGCTAGAAGGATTCGAACCTTCGCATGACGGAATCAAAATCCGCTGCCTTACCGCTTGGCTATAGCCCAACAATAAAAAATGAAACAAATGGCGGTCCGGACGGGACTCGAACCCGCGACCTCCTGCGTGACAGGCAGGCATTCTAACCAGCTGAACTACCGGACCATATGAAGAAAAAAATGGAGGAGGTAGAGGGATTCGAACCCCCGCGGGGTTTGACCCCCCTGTCGGTTTTCAAGACCGATCCCTTCAGCCGGACTTGGGTATACCTCCGTTATAATCATGGTGGAGCCTAGCGGGATCGAACCGCTGACCTCCTGCGTGCAAGGCAGGCGCTCTCCCAGCTGAGCTAAGGCCCCATATCATTTAATAAGTAGCATGGTCGGGAAGACAGGATTCGAACCTGCGACCCCTTGGTCCCAAACCAAGTGCTCTACCAAGCTGAGCTACTTCCCGCATATAATATGGCGCGCCCGAAAGGAGTCGAACCCATAACCTTCTGATCCGTAGTCAGACGCTCTATCCAATTGAGCTACGGGCGCATATTAAAATGGTGCCGAGGACCGGAATCGAACCGGTACGGTAGTCACCTACCGCAGGATTTTAAGTCCTGTGCGTCTGCCAGTTCCGCCACCCCGGCACTTTGCGAAAAGTGGAGTGGAAGACGGGATTCAAACCCGAGATCCCAACCTTGGCAAGGTTGTATTCTACCACTGAACTACTTCCGCATAATAATGCGGGTGAAGGGAGTCGAACCCCCACGCCTTACGGCGCCAGATCCTAAGTCTGGTGCGTCTGCCAA
>NZ_CP026095.1:392500-510000 GCF_004006295.1 Peribacillus asahii | reverse complement strand
TCCCCCACTGATGGAAGTTTCACTTTATTGTACACGCTAAAAATCTAACCGTCACTTACAATTACACAATGTTAAAAAGCCGTAATAAAGTTCATTACGGCTTTTTACTCTTCCATTATTCTACAGACCATATTTCTGGAGTCGTTTATAAAATGTACTTCTTGGAATATCTATTAATTTTGCCGCTGCTGTAACATTTCCTTTAGTTCTTTGCAATGCTTCAAGCATTAAGTCTCTTTGGATTCTCTCCCGAATGGTTAGTTGATTTTCTAAATCCATAAACTCCATCGAGACTTGTTCCTCTACTTGTTGCAGGATACCAAGTGAATACATAGAATGTATTAATTCCCAATAATCAATCCCTTCATCTAAAAGTAAAATAGATAACCGTTGCAGAACATTCTGCAGCTCCCTTATATTCCCTGGCCAATGATAATTTCGCAATTTATCTAATAATTCTTCTGTTAATGGAAGGTTCCAGTTATTTTGTTGACAAATATAAGAAGCGAGAAGAGGCAGATCCTCCCTTCTTTCCCGCAAAGAAGGAATATATATAGGATAGACATTTAAACGATAATATAAATCTTGGCGGAAGGTCCCTTCATTAACCAACTCATTTAGGTTACGATGTGTTGCGGTAATAATACGAATATTTAAAGGGATTTCTTTATTCCCTCCAAGCGGAACTACCTTTCTTTCCTGCAACACGCGTAATAACGCCACCTGCATAGCTGGCGGAATTTCACCAATTTCATCAAGGAACAGAGTCCCTTCATTCGCCTGTTCAAACTTCCCTTTATATCCTTGACGCTTCGCACCTGTAAAAGCCCCTTCCACGTAGCCAAACAGTTCACTTTCCATTAAATCCTTTGGAATAGCTCCACAATTTAACGCGATAAACGGCCCATTTTTACGTGAACTATTCTCATGAATTGCTCTAGCAACAAGCTCTTTGCCCACACCTGTTTCTCCGTATAAATAAACGCTAGCTTCTGTCGATGCCACTTGTTTTACTTGTTTGATTGTATGTTGAAAGGTTTCACTAATTCCCATCTCCCCTTCAAAATGAAATGTTTTAGCAGAAAACAGCCTATTTGAAGCACTTGCCTCTTTCTCTATTAAAAACAAGGATTTTCCTGATACTTCTATACCTTCTGTGAGAAGCGAAGCACTCTCCAACTCGATTTGGTATCCATATTGTAAGAATTCTTTTAGTCTCATTCCAATGGATTTAGGAATCTTTTGTCGAACTAGTTTGCTAGCAGAAACAATGATTTCGTTTTGATCACAAACAATAAAATGACGATTACAATAATAATCTGCCAATTTGATAGCGTGCTGGATAAAAGCTAATTCATTTCTATAGGAGCGTATTTTAATTTCCTGTTCAATTGTGTACGCCATAGATGCAACCGTCCCTAGCATATACGGGTGGGAATGAGTAATAGGGCACGAAAAATTGATAACCCCCATCATGATGCCCCTTTCATTATAAATGGGCATAGCTGAACAACTCCATTTATGAGAGGCAATAGCATAATGTTCCATCCCATTGATCATCACTGCTTCTCCTGTTTGCAAGGCTGTTCCAATTGCATTGGTTCCTACTTCTTCCTCTGTCCAGCGTACCCCTTCTACAAAATTGATTTTTCTCGCATCATCCAATGTTTTTTCATTTCCTGAAAGAGATAAAACATATCCATCTGAATCAACTAATAATGCTATCATTCCAGATTCCTTAATCAACGGGCTCATTCTTGCCAAATGAGGTAACGCTATTTCCATAAGCAATGCGTTTTTTTCTCTTTGTACGGTTAGTAACTCATTTGTTAAAACATAGTTACCTTCCCTTAAATATGGATTCACTTGTTCTTGTCTGCAGCGGTACCAGGATTCCTCAATTTGCTTATTTAAACGTGCCGAATCGAGAACCCCTTCACTAATGAAACGTTTCCATGTACTCAAATTATTAAAAGTAGAAGTAGATGCTAGCATATATCCTCCTCTAATCATTTGATAAACGTTCGCAATACGAATTGAGTGGTATTATTTAATGCAAAAATATGAAGTATAACATGAGTATTTGTTATAGAGGCTTATTCTAATATTATATGAAATTATGTACACACCTACAATATTTTACCAATTTAATTCAAAAGAAGTTCATAATAAAAAGCTTCACGTAAAAAATTAAACGCGAAGCTCTCTATGAAAATACAAGTTTGATTTTAATTTATACTATTCTTATTTTTCTATGAAAAAATGACTCCGCCATCAATCATAACAGCTTGCCCTGTCATGTAATCCGAGTCTGTTGAAGCAAGATAAGACACAAACTTCGCAACATCTTCAGGTGTCTCAGGTCGCCCAAGTGTAATCGATTCAGAAAACTTTTTAAATGCCTCTCCTCTTTCTAGACCCATATAATGTCCCATTTTCTCATCGATTAAATCCCACATTTGTGTGCCGACAATTCCCGGACAATAGGCATTCACTGTAATCCCAAACTGTGCCAACTCTTGTGCTGCAGCCTGCGTAAGACCTCTAACAGCAAATTTAGTAGCCGAGTAAGTACCTAACAGGCTGAATCCTTTATAGCTCGCAATACTAGCTGCATTAATGATCTTTCCGCCTTTTTGTTTTTTCATCTGTTCTGCAGCAGCTTGAAGACAATATAGAACACCGTTCACATTTATATTAAATATTTGATTCAAATCCTCTTCCGTTACCTCAAGTAAAGGTTTGATTTGGGCAATTCCTGCATTTGAAACCATAACATCCAATTGTCCAAAACGCTCAACAACTTGATTAACCATATGAAAAACTTCATTTCTATTACTAACATCAGCTTGAACAGCGAAGCTTTCACGGCCAAGTTCCTTGATTTCACTTACTACAGATTCAGCGTTGTCTAAATTAACATCGTTGATTACCACATTTAATCCATCCTGAGCTAGACGTAACGCAATAGCACGACCAATCCCACGACCTGAGCCAGTCACAATTGCGATTCTTTGACTAGTAACCATATAAATTCCCCCTTAAAATAATGATTATCAATCAAACATGTACAGCATGCCCGCTCGTACTAAGCAATGCTTCGTGAATCGATTCGGACAATGTAGGATGAGCCATTATAAGGTTTTCCAGCACATCTGTCGTGATCTCGGCATGTAACATAACCGTTCCTTGGCCAATTAATTCCGTTGCATGAGGACCTACAATAGAAATGCCAAGTATCTCATTGTATTGAGGTTCTACTAAAACCTTTACTTTTCCAATCGTTTCATTAGAAATTCGTGCTTTTCCATTTACGGAAAACGGAAATTCTCCTATTTTAATATCTCCATATTGATGTTTCGCCTGTTCTTCCGTCAAACCTACACTAGCAAGCTCAGGAGAGGTATAAATACAGCGCGGAACCGCGCGATAATTTACTATTTCAGCTTGACCGCAGGCATTCAGAGCGGCCACTCTACCTTCGTGAAAAGCGATATGTGCAAGCTGAATTCCACCGATCACATCACCGCAGGCATAAATAGAAGGAATGTTAGTTTGCATATATTCATCAACAGCTATTCCTTGCTTAGAGAAATCCACTCCAATTTCCTCTAAACCTAAGCCGTGTACTCTTGGTTTCCTTCCAATTGCAACAAGTACATAATCTGCCTGCAACTCTTGAATAATACCATCCTGAAGCTGTATAAGGACTTGCTTTTTATCCACGTTCAAATCCGTTACAGAGGTGGAGGTATGAACAGTAACACCTTCATCCGCCAATTTCCTATGTAATATTTCAGCAATATCTCGATCTTCACTCGGTAAGAGTTGTTTTCCCATTTCAACTATCGTAACCTTCGTTCCCATCCTGCTATAAATACTAGCAAACTCGCAGCCAATTACACCTCCTCCAATAATCAAAAGAGAGGAAGGAATCGATGGAAGCGACATCGCCTGACCACTATGAATCACCCACTCTCCATCAAATGGCGCAAACGGTAAAGAGATTGGTTCTGACCCGGAAGCAACAATGACTTTACTTACTTCGATTTCTTCTTGTTGTTCATTATTGTCAATCCTTAATCGTTGATTCGTTATGAAAGATGCGCTTCCTTGAATAACGCGAATTTTATTCTTTTTCATTAAATATTGAATGCCTTGAACAAGCGTTGTAACAATTTCTTCTTTCCTTTGTTGTACGACACTCCACTCTATCTCAACGGACGAAGAAAGACGAATTCCTAAATTCTCTGCATTTTTGACCAATTCATACGTATCGGCACTTTCCAATAAAGCTTTAGTGGGCATACACCCCTCATTTAAACAAGTTCCCCCTAGCGGCCCCTCTGTTATTAACAGTACATTTTGTCCCTGCTGGGCAGCAGTAATTGCTGCTACATACCCAGCAGGTCCCCCTCCTATAACGGCTATTGGTTTCACAGAATTGCTTCCCCCTTTCTATAAAAGCATCGTCAATGGCTGTTCTAAGTATCGTTTCACTGTTCGGAAAAAGGCTGAAGCAGGCGCTCCATCCAGTACGCGATGATCGAACGTTAAGCTAAGCGGCAAAAGAGTTCTTCGCTTCAATTCTTCTCCGATATAAACAGGAGCATCATAAGCAGCTCCTACACCTAGAATTCCTGTTTCAGGTGTATTCAAAATTGGAGTAAAGTGCTCAACACCGTATGAACCAAGATTGCTAATCGTAAAAGTAGAACCAGTCATTTCTTCGCTAGGAAGCTGCCCTTCACGAGCACGCTTAGCAAGTTCCTTCCCTTTTTTCGCTAGCTGTCGAACTGTACAAGCTTCCGCATTTCTTATCACTGGAACAACTAACCCTTTTTCTAAAGCAACAGCTATACCAAGATGAACAGACTCAAACAAATGAATTGTTTCATCTATATAAGCGCTGTTCATTTGCGGATGCTCTTGTAATGAAAGTACAACTGCTTTAGCAATAAAGTCTGTGATAGTAATTTTATTTTCATCATCAGTTTGGATGATTTTTGCAGATTGCTTCTGTAATTGAATTAAATCTGTTACATCAGCTTTTAGCGTAATCGTTAATTGAGCACTATTTTGTAAGCTATCCTTCATACGTGCAGCAATGACTTTACGCATGCCGGTAACAGACATTTCTTTTCTCTTCTCTACAGATGCTTGAGGAGAAATCGTTCTTTCTTGTTTAATTAGGGGCTCGGATTCTAGTTTCTTGATGGCTTCCTGTACATCTTCTTTCGTAATTCGTCCTCCTGGTCCAGTACCTTGAATCTTACTAATATCAAGATTAGCGGCCTGTGCAATTTTCCGTGCAACCGGGGAAATCTTCACGCGATCATTCGTTTTACTAATCGGAAGACTTGATGGCTCTGAAGTGTTGGATATTTCAGTCTGTTCCTTTTCTACTTTGTTTATTTGAATATCGGACTCCTTCGTCACTATTTTTTCATTTGTATTGCCGATATAACAAATTACCGTCCCAGGCGGAACACCTTGCCCTTCTGGTACAGCAATATTTAGTAATGTTCCTTCTGCCGGGGATTCAATGTCCATTTCTATTTTTTCGGAATTAATACTAGCAATTAATTCACCCTTTTCAACAGAATCTCCCACTCCCTTATTCCACTCGGAAACGACGCCCTCTTTCATAGCCATACCTAATTTGGGCATTACTACTTCTACTGCCATACTGCATTCCTCCCTTTACTTAGTCATGGGGCTGTCTAAAATGTCCTAAAATAAAAAGCATCAACGAAAAGCCAATGGACAGCCCCATTCCTTTACTGGATTTCTGAATATTGTCCTTCACGACTCCGATGAAGGACATTTTCCTGTCTGGATTCCTGGATGTTGTCCTTCATGACTTTGGGGACAGCCTTATGTTTTTCTTAGACTCCAAGAATTGATGGTTCTCCTAATAACTCTGATACAACCTTGATCACTTTTTCTGGTGTTGGTAAATAAATATCCTCTAGCGGTGGAGAAAATGGTACCGGCGTATGTGGTGCAGTAATTCGTTTGATTGGAGCATCGAGCGTATCAAAGCCTTTATCCGCAACTAATGCTGCAATATCAGTAGCTATACTGCACCTTGGGTTCGCCTCGTCTATCACAATCAATCGATTTGTCTTTGCAACAGAAGATAGAATCGTATCTTCATCTAAAGGTGATAAACTGCGTGGATCGACGATTTCCACTTCGACCCCTCTCTTAGCAAGCTGTTCTGCAGCCTGCTGAGCCGTTTGAACTTGCTTTCCAATTGCAACGATAGTCAAATCTGAGCCTGCTCTCTTGACCTCTGCTTTTCCAAGCGGAATTGTGTAATAACCCTCTGGTACTTCACCTACTGCATTATAAAGCGTCTTATCTTCAAAAAAGATGACAGGATCATTATCCTCAATTGCTGCAAGTAACAACCCTTTCGCATCATAAGGTGTAGATGGTACAACTACTTTCAATCCTGGTATACTCGTAAACAATGCATATAAGCTTTGTGAATGTTGAGCAGCGGCTCTAAACCCGGCACCGTGCATCGTACGGACTGTAACCGGTACCTGCGCTTTCCCTCCGAACATATAACGGAACTTGGCGCCCTGGTTTAAGACTTCATCCAAACAGCTCCCAATAAAATCATTAAACATAAGCTCTGCAATCGGACGTAATCCAGTTGAAGCAGCAGCCATCGCCGCTCCCATATAACCAGCCTCCGCGATCGGTGTATCTAAAATCCGCTCTCGACCAAATTCTTGCACTAACCCTTTTGTAACTCCTAATACACCGCCCCATGCTTCATCATCCTGCAGATGATCGACTTCTGCACCCCCAGCTACATCCTCTCCCATAAGAATGACATCTTCATCCCTTCTCATCGCAATCGCCATCGCTTCATTAATTGCTTGAGACATACTAATTTTTCTACTCATTCCCCATTCCTCCCTTTCAATGTTTAATAGGATACATATACATCTTTTAGTAAATCGTCTGCCTCCGGATAAGGACTTTCCTCACTGAACTTCACCGCTTGTTCAATTGCTTTTTCTACTGAACTTTCAAGAGAAATCAATTCTTTTTCAGATAAGAGCTGCTGATCCAATAAATAGTTTCTAAATTGTACAATGGCATCTTTCTCTTGCTTATGTTCTTTCTTTTCTTGGTCCACTTTATATTTCTGAGCATCTCCTTCAAAATGCCCATAATTTCTATAGGTTACGCATTCAATTAATGTAGGCCCTTCTCCTCTTCGCGCTCTTTGAACAGCCTCTTCAGCCGCCTTGTAAACAGCCATGACATCTTTTCCATCCACGCGAACACCAGGGATATTATAGCCAATCGCCCGGTCAGCTATCGTTTTACAACTAGACGCATAACTAAATGGAGTGGCTTCTCCATAGCCATTGTTTTCCGCAATAAAGATAACAGGTAGTTTCCAAATCGCCGCAAGATTAATCCCCTCATGGAAAGTCCCGTGGTTATTGGCACCATCACCAAAGAAGCAAACGCTTACATTGTCAGTCTTTTTATATTTAGCCGTTAATGCTGCACCACAAGCAAGAGGAAAACCTCCTCCAACAATGCCATTCGCCCCTAACATTCCTTTATCTAAATCAGCAATATGCATTGAGCCGCCTTTTCCTTTGCACAGCCCAGTTACTTTGCCGTAAATTTCAGCCATCATCCCATTTAAATCACATTCTTTTGCAATACAGTGGCCATGACCACGGTGAGTGCTTGTAATACTATCTTTTTCATTAAGGTGGGCACAAACACCAACAGCTACAGCTTCCTCTCCCGCATATAAGTGAACGAAGCCTGGTAAAATCCCTTTTGCAAATTGCTCATGAACTTTATCTTCAAATTGACGGATTTCTAGCATTTTTTTATACATCCAATACGCTTTTTCCTGAGATAACTTCACTTCTTTATTTTGGATCGTTTCCATTTTCCAGCCTCCTTAATGTTAATTCATTAAAGATTAATGCAAGTAATATGCCAAAGTGAAAAAACTTGAAATCAAAGAGAAATGTAGTTTTTTAATAAAAACAAAGTGAGACAAAACGGGACAGTTGTCTCGTTTTGTCTCACTTTGTTTCCCTTTTTGCTATTCCTTTGATTTTTCAAACATTCTCTAGAGACAGGACTTCAAAAATAACAAACAGGAAATAATTCCACTCTCACTATCTACTATTCTGACCTAGCATTATAAGATGGGTATGGTAAACTTGGTCTGAAAGAAGAAATATTTCACGAAGGCAACTTCCTTTTTTCTTTATATATACTGTCAGGGGTGGGACTCGCTTGTTACAGAATTTAAATCATTTTCTTGAAAAAGCGATGCCTATTATTACGCCAGCTAGTGTTGTACTCGGTGTAATCTTCGCTTATTATTTAGAGTCCTATGTCTTCCTCGTTCCTTGGATTTTTGCCTTTATTACATTCACGGGAAGTCTAGGTTCTAATTTCAAATCATTAAAGAATATTGCAACTAATCCAATGCCGATTCTTGTTGTGCTCGGAATTCTTCACGTCATTATGCCTGTTTGGGCATGGACACTTGGACATTTAGTGTTTCCTGGAGATTCCTTGACAGTTACAGGATTAGTGCTAGGTGTTGTCATTCCAACTGGGGTAACTAGCTTACTTTGGGTCACCATCTACAAAGGAAATGCAGTTTTAGCGCTTACGATTGTATTAATTGACACTTTATTATCACCAATTATCGTTCCATATAGTGTTGCTTTCTTCAGTGGTACAACAGTTGAGATGAATACAATGGCCTTAATGAAAGGGCTGATTGGCATGGTCGTTATTCCTTCTGTGATTGCCATGCTGCTCAACCAAGTCACCAAAGGGAAAAGCAAACCAATACTCGGTCCAAAGCTAGCCCCTTTTTCAAAAATGGCTATCGGTGTTTGTGTGACGTTAAACAGCGCAAAAGTAGCTCCTTATTTAAGTAAAGTCGATGCCAAGCTTATCAAAATGGCCATCATGGTCTTTCTTATTGCCTTTTCAGGTTATCTTCTATCTTGGATGATTGCCAAGTTCTTAAAATGCGATAAGGAAGAAATTGTCAGCGTTATGTATACAGGCGGCATGCGAAATATCGCAGCAGGAGCTGTTCTAGCTGTTGCCTATTTCCCAGCTGCTGTCGCTGTGCCTGTTATTCTTGGTACTCTATTCCAACAAGTTTTAGCATCCTTTTACGGAGCATGGCTTAACCGTTATTATCATAATTCCGCGAAACAAAAAGCCGCATAATGAAAAAACCGACCTTCATCGGTCGGTTTTTTCGTCTTAAAATGATTACCTATCTCATTTTGCAACTGTAATTTCACCATTGATAGTCCTTAATTTTACAACATATTTCCCTTTTCCAATTACCGTAGATCCTTCATATTTATCGAGAATACTAATGTCTCCATTAGCAACTTCCACATCAAAGGTTGTGTTGGTCGGTTCCTTTTCTGTTCGAACGATAATTTCTCCGTTTGCAGTTGTCAATTGCATCATGCGATCCAAGTCTTTCGTTTCAACTAAAATTTCACCATTCGTTGTAGATCCAATAATATCTCCTTCTACACCTTGTAAGTAAATTTCACCGTTCGCCGACTCAACGTTCACACGCTTAGCCATAATCGTATCTAATTCTATCTCTCCGTTTGCTATTTTCACTTGTAGATTATTTACCCTCATTTGTTCGATTTGAACTTCACCATTCCCGTTCTTAATGGTAAAATCTTCATATTGTTTTTCCGGTAAAAAGATTTTTAAATGCTGTGATTGGGTATGAAACCCAAAACGAAACAACCATTTTTCTTTTAATTTAAATGAAACGGAAAGGATGTCTCCTTCTACTTCTGTTGTAAAAGTTGATTCGCTCCCTTTGTATCCTTTCGTCACGAGTTCTATCTTAGCTGCAGAATCTTTTGTAGGAATAATTTCTACTCTCGCATTGTCACTATCTACCTTCAAGGCCGTAAATTCCTCTTTAATAACTTTTTCTTCCATCGTTGCATCCGCTTCAATCGTTGAAGGATAAGTGAAAAGACCTCCGACAACACCAATTGCTAACAAAATAAGAGCGATAATCGATAATTTTTTTATATTAATCATGCTTCAGCCCTCCTTTTACAAGCGATACATTAAATTGCAAATAGCGAATAAACCCTTTGGTTAACGCCTTTGTTGCGAATAACATTCCAATTCCAACAAAAATACCGATTCCACATAATCCGATAGCGCTAAATACATCAAACAACCAAAAGTCACCCATTATAATATTAAACAGCACACCTAATGGAGAAAGAATGAACGATAAAGAAACAACCCAGCCAGCAAAAAGAAGAGCTAATAACCCAATAAATGGACCCAATACAATCACAAGGTTAAAAAAGCCTAACCCGATCACCGCCCAAACAGCACGCATAATATTTCCGGCAGATGCTGAATGCTCCACTTTTTCAATGCGCGCAGAAGCTACTAGCTCTTTCGCGATTTGCTTAGGAGAACCAAGTGCCTTTGAAATTTCCTCTTCAGTCTTTCCTTCCTCTAAACCAATTGCAAAATATTCCTCATAATCTTGCAGAATCTCTTGACGTTCCTCTACCGATATATTGCTTAAAGATAACTGTAATTGATGTAAAAACTGTTCTTTATTCATGATTTACACCTTCTTTTATTAATTGATTCACACCGTTTGAAAATTGAACCCATTCTGCCAAAAGTTCATGAAGATAATTCCTGCCTTTGTCGGTTAACGCATAATATTTACGCGGCGGACCTTCTGTCGATTCCTTTAAATACGTTGTGAAATATTCTTCTTTTGTTAATCGTCTTAACAATGGATATACCGACCCTTCGGAAATTTCGATTTGATCGGAAATCTTTTGCACCAGCTCATAACCATAGCAATCTTTTTTATCCACTAAAACAAGGACACATAGTTCTAAGACCCCTTTTTTAAACTGAACGTTCACAATCTCACCACCTCTTTCTTTAAACCCTTTAGTACTATTCATTGTATAGTACCTATCAGCATCTTATACATTGATTTTAATGTATCATATGCTACTGTTCATTACAAGGTATTGTTTTATATTTTTCCAAAAATGAACTATTTTTACAAAAGAACCGATATACTAATTAAAGATGAAAGGAGTGAATGATGTGGTCAAAAAAGCTGTAAAAAAGAAGGACTATGAATTTCTATCACATGAAATGCACTACCTTGAAACAGCAGGAGTGATTTCATCTGAAGAAAAAGAGAAAATCTTAAACACGTATGAAATAAAACCGGGATCAAGTTTTATTCAGATTGTATTAACAATCGGGGCCTTACTTCTAGGAATCGGGGTTTTAAGTTTCGTTGCAAGCAATTGGATGTATCTCCATAAAGGAATTAAATTTTTCTTAATTATTGCTGGTATCATTGGGTTTCAACAAGCTGGGCTTCGTCTTGAAGCAACCTATCCCAAAACAGCTCGAAGCCTCCATTATATTGGACTATTAATTTTTGGAGCGGGCATTTTCCTTGTAGAACAAATGTTTAATCTTAGCATTAATTTTAATAACTCCTTTCTCCTATGGGCACTTGGAACCATACTTATTGGTTATTATTTAAAAGATGTACTCATTTTACTTTTTACAACACTTTTACTATTCATTTATATAAACGGCAGTATGTTTTTAGACGAAACAGCTTATCCATTTGCCATTCTGATTTTTTTACCGGCTCTTTACTGGATGTTAAAAGAGTTCCGTTTCCCAAAACGTTTCACCTTCTCTTTAAATGCACTAGCGATTAATACAATTATCTTATTGTTATTCGAATTCGTGCCGAAAATAATCGATGCTTATGAGGAAGAAATTGTTCTTTCAATTTTATTCGTACTCGGATTAGCCCTAGCCTATCTGCCGGTTCCAGAACAAGTACAAAAGATTACCCACTTACAAGGTCATCTGTTACATGGCATAACAGCGCTGTTTCTTACGTATCATTATTCGATTATCTTTGCAATTGCCTATCTTATTTTCCTTCTATATCTCGTGAATAAAGGAAGCTTAATTAGCATTGCTATTATTTGTGCACTAATCTTACGCTATTACATGGATTTCTCCTTTGATTTCTTACCAAAATCGCTTGTTTTTATCATCGCAGGCATCATTTTAATCGGTTTTGGCTTCTTCTTTGAGCATCAACGAAAGAAAGGAGAAACGAATCATGAAGAATAACCTTTTCATGCGAATACTAGTCTTTTCGATTCCTGTTTTACTCTTAATTGGATTAGCAATTCCACCTACATGGACCTCTTTAACAGGAGAAGAAATTCGATTAAAAACCGAGCCTATCGATCCGACCGATTTATTTCGCGGCAGTTATGTTACTTTGTATTATGAAATTGAACAAGTGACATCGGAACAACTATCTGACTCTGTTGTTAAAGAAATGGAGCGTAAATCAGAAGGCGATATACTTCCTGTGTTTGTTCAATTAGAAAAAGGAAGCGACGATATTTACAACGTCAAAAAGGTTACAAACAAAAAACCGTCAAGTGGCGTTTATCTAAAAGGCACCTTAAATATTCCATATGAAATACAAGTCACGCCTCCAGAATCATTTCATATTCAATACAATCTGGATAATTACTACGCTCCCAAAAAAGATGCGGAAGAAATCGAAGCTGTGACCTCCACTAAACCAGCATTAGCGATTGTCAAAGTAAAAAACGGCCGTGCTATTTTAATGGATATTATTGTTCCGTAACAAAGCCATTATAAAAAAAAGAGGGTAAATCAAATGTAGATACTTTTGATTTACCCTCTTTGTCTTGCCCCTATTCATTCACCTCCCCTCATTATTAAAAATCAGTAAAATACTCCATAAAACTAGTAACATAAACCAAAGTTTGGTAACTTAATAGAAGGAATGAATTTAATCGAAACCATAACTGCTCTTTGTCTTCTATATTGCTATAAGATAGGTCCTACTATCTATATAACTTTCAATAATAAGTCCGAAGTATTATATATACGCTATATTTTTTAATCATTATGACTGAAGCAAGATTAATATGAAAGCAAGGTGAAAAGAATGAAAAAACTAGGAAAAACACTCATTTTATCAACAAGTATTTTGATAGGCGTACCAACCGTCTCTATGATGCCACTAGGAATAACTACCGTTGAAGCGAGTTCTACTGAAAAGATTAGTAAAACCTCCTATCAAACAACAGCTAACTTAAATTTACGAGCTGGGGCCAGCACAAAAACGAAACTCATCCTTACGATTCCAAAAGGAAAAATCGTCACGTCTACTGAAAAGAAAGGGACATGGTCTAAAGTATCTTATACATACAAATCGAAAGGAAAAAATATAACGAAGACAGGCTGGGTCAGCAATAAGTATTTAAAAGAACATTATCAATATTCAACGATCAAAGCAGCCTATTTTTTCACTCAAAAACGAACAAGCCTATACTCCACACCTGACACAAAGAAAAAACAAGTGATAACCGTTTCAAGTAATAATGGCTTTTATTCGCAACAAAAGATCATTAATAGTACGGGTCAAACATGGTATCGTATTGCCTATAAAGGAAAAACCATGTACGTAAATAGCAGCGATGTGAAGAAAAACACCTTCACCTCTTTTTCAGAAAAAAAATATAAGGCAAAAAAAGACACATTTTTGTATGAATTTTATGGAAATGCCCATAAAAAACTAGTTCAAGTCCCTAAGGATGCCATTCTTTCCTCTAGTAAGAGAATTGGAGATTGGTATAGTGTAAGATATGCTGGAAAAACAGGATATGTTTATATTGGGGAATTTTCTGAGTACGCTGATGAAATCACCTATACGTATACGGACACTAGCGAAACTTTCTACATAACAACAAAAGAAGCTAATCTATATGCCGCTGCCGACTCTACAAAGGAGAAAATAGCTACTATTGCTGCTAATAATAGATTTGCTTCTACGCAGAAGGTAGAGAATAGTCTTGGCGAAACATGGTATCGTATTTCGTATAATAATCAAGATGTATATATCAACAGCCAAGATGTACGTACCGATTCCTCTTCTGACATAGACATAACAGAAGAAATAATCCCAGAAACTACATTTGTCACAACAATAGATGTAAACTTACATCAAAAGCCCGACGCAGCTTCATCTATTGTAAATACGATATCGAAAGACACAATCATTGTCGCAACAAAAAAAACATCTAATGGATGGTATCAAGTAAACAACGCAGGAAATATAGGTTATGTTTCTAGCGATATATTAAAACAAGTGAGAACGGGTGATCCAATGAACGATAGAGAAGGTTATCAATTCATAGATTTACGTACACAATCGCTCGTTACAGCCAAACAAATTGATGACTATATTGAAAAGAATTATAAATCTCATGGACAAGTCAGCGTGTTAACAGGAAAAGGTCAAGTATTCATTGAGGCAGGAAATAAATATGGCGTGAACGCTCTTTACCTAGCCGCTCATGCAATCCATGAAAGTGCTTTTGGTACCTCTCAAATTTCGTTAGGCAAAAATAATTTATTTGGTTTTGGTTCATATGATGCCAGTCCATATATCGCATCATATCGCTTCCCTTCCATCGATGAGAATATTATGTACATTGCACAACAAATGAAAGCTACGTACTTGAATGAAGTGTCTGGAGGCTTCCGCTATAAAGGGGCTTATCTCGGCTTCAGTACCAAGGATTTGAATAATAAACGGTTAGATGCTAATAGTGAGGGAATGAACTTCTATTATGCAAGTGATCCAAACTGGGGAAAAGGAATCGCAAGACATATGCAAGCAATTTTGCCATATGATAAATCCTATTACAGCAAAGCAGCAGCTAATAAAGAGATTCAAACATCACCACCCACTCCGATTGGCAGTGATATTTTCCCGGACAACATCCAAGCAAAAGCCAATCAAGATTTAGTCCTTTCTAACAGTAAAGGGGCTAATGATCGTGCATTAACACTAAAGAAAGGCTCTACTTTTACTTTACTTGAAAAAGCAAATGACTATTGGGTGAAAGTTATGGTAGAAGATAAGATTTACTGGACCAAAGATATTAACTTTGTAGAGTATAAAAAGTATATCTCTGTTCAAAACTTAGGTAGAACAACGGCAAATGATCTAAAAGTCAGAGAAGGTGCAAGCACTTCAACTGATGTCATTACTGCACTAGATATGAATACGTATGTCCACTTAGTGCTTAATGAAAATGGAACTTTAACGATGGACAGCTCAAAGAAATGGTATAAAGTCGAATTGACGGATGGCACAATTGGATGGGTGCATTCTTCGTATATTGCAAAAGAATTAAATTAATGATAGACAGGCAAAAAAATCCGAAGAGAATGTAAATTTCTCCTCGGATTTTTTCATTAAACAATACCGTTAATGAGTTCCATGTATTAGATAAATATTCTCTAAGATCTACATTACGGAATCCACTTGCTCCCATCTTCACCGTACTGCTCCCCATCGCTTATAATCTATCACCAAACGTGGTACTATAAACACATGAAGGAAAAAGGAGGAAATAATTTGAAAGCTGAAATAATCGAACGATTCACTTCCTATGTAAAAATAGACACTCAATCCAATGAAGCAAACGCAGCATGTCCATCTACTCCAGGACAATTAATCCTTGCAAATCAATTAGTGGAAGAGCTAAAAACGATTGGCATGGAAGACGTGACTATTGATACAAACGGATATGTGATGGCCACACTGCCTTCTAATACAACGAAACAAGTACCAACGATTGGATTTTTAGCCCACGTGGACACAGCCACTGATTTTACAGGGAAAGATGTAAAACCGAAAATTGTGGAAAACTACGACGGCAAGGAGATTAACTTAAATAAAGAACTCTCTGTCATTTTATCTCCGAAAGAGTTCCCTTCACTCTCTCAGTATATCGGACATACACTCATAACAACGGATGGAACAACACTTCTTGGAGCCGATAATAAATCCGGGATTGCTGAAATTATGACTGCTATGGACTATTTAATAAAACATCCGGAAATTAAACATGGAAAAATACGTGTAGCTTTTACACCTGATGAAGAAATTGGTCGAGGCCCTCATAAATTCGACGTAGATGCCTTTAACGCCAAATTTGCCTACACAGTTGATGGCGGTCCTCTCGGTGAATTAGAATACGAAAGCTTTAACGCAGCTGGTGCTAAGATTACGATTAAAGGGACGAATATCCACCCTGGAACAGCGAAAGGAAAAATGGTCCACTCTTCCAAAATTGCGATGGAGCTGCATAGCAAACTGCCTATAGCCGAGGCACCTGAATATACAGAAGGATATGAAGGTTTCTATCATCTTCTCTCTTTCAACGGAGGTGTGGAAGAAACAAAATTATCCTACATTATTCGCGATTTTGATCGAAATCAATTTAACGAGCGAAAACAGTTCATTAAACAGATTGTAGATGAGTTGCGTGAAAAATACGGCCAAGATCGTATTCTTCTTGAGTTAAATGATCAATATTATAATATGAAAGAAAAAATCGAACCCGTTAAAGAAATTGTCGACATCGCCTCTCAAGCTATGAAAAATTTAAACATCGAGCCAAAAATTTCACCTATTCGCGGCGGTACAGATGGTTCTCAATTATCTTATATGGGACTGCCTACACCAAATATATTCACAGGCGGCGAGAACTTCCACGGAAAATATGAATTCATTTCCGTCGATAATATGATAAAAGCAACCTATGTCATTATTGAGATTGCAAAGCTATTTGAAGAAGCAGGAGAATAATAAAAAAGTGCCAGATGCCTTTTCATAAGATAAGGCACACTGGCATCTTTTCATGTTATGACAATGATTGTTGGCTTCTTTCCTTTTCCTCTAACGCGCCGTAATACATATACATATTTTTACCCAATGATTTAGAATAGTACAACGCATCATCAGCATGCTTATAAAGTGCTTCTAAATCTGTTCCATCATTTGGATATAACACACCGCCCACACTAACCGTAACGTTCTTGCTATGAAGGATTTTATTCCCTTGTGAAAGTAACTCTGATGTGCTATCACAATCATTAATCCATGGTCTATTTAAGGCGTCTATAATAAAACAGGCTATTTTTTGAAGTTCTTCCTGATCACTTATATTTTCAATGACTATAGCAAACTCATCTCCACCAAACCTAGCAATAAAAGTACCTTCCGGCAAAGTCTGTTTCATATACGCAGCCACGTACTTTAATAAAATATCTCCTTTATCATGCCCCAGTGCATCATTAACTACTTTAAAATTATCCAAATCTAATAACAACATTCCAAATTTCTTTTTATGCTTCATTAAAACTTCATTGACTTCACTTTCAAATGCCGCTCGATTTTTTAAACCCGTGAGTCCATCATGAAAAGCTAAATACATCGGTTTTGCCACCATTTTTGTTATTAAAAAGGCTAAGATAATGGCTAAGATTAAGGTCCCTACAAACTGAAAGATAAATGCCAACTTATTTTTTGACAATTCCTCTTGTACGGCATCTTCATTGTATACAATCTCTACTAAACGAGTTGTGGAATGACCTCTGCTCTCAGCCGAATGATATTTTACATATTTATAGACAACATCTTTACCCTTATATGTATCGCTAAATAGTAACGTATCTTCATCATCTTCTAGCCACTCTAAATATTTTCTACGATCCACACCTAATCGATTGCCTTCTGGTGAAGATTCTCCTATTAAATATCCATCATTGTTATAAATCGCTATGTTCTCAATAAATTCGTACTTCTCTTTCAACTCTTCAATTGTTTTTAGAAAATTAAACTTATTAAAAATTTCATCATTTTGTAAATCGTACCCTAATTCAATGATATATTGATGATCTTTTGTCGGCAGATAACTAAATTTTTTCAGCTCTCCTGTTTTTTGCTGAATATCCACTCCATCATGTGTAAACCCTCCGTTTATTCTCCTATCGTCCAATAATTCTGAAAATTCTTTGCAACACTGACTAAAATTAATACCGATATCCTTTTGAAAGCTACTATGAATAATGGTATTTTCATTATTAATAATATATACATCCATACCTAATTCATTTTTTAAGGCCTTGAAATTCCACTCATTAAAGTTGCTATTCTTCTCATATTGTTCTAATAACTCCATTGAGTTTTTTTCCATAACCTTTGCAATGCTATTATCAAATATTACATAGGCTTGATCTACATCTTTTAAAACCTGAACAATATTCATTTCTACCAATTCGATTTTGGTCTCATGATCCTCTATTAATTTCTGGCTCATTCTATTCATATCAACCAATGATAATAACAAAATAAGAAGGACTGAAAAGAGAGTCATCATCATTAATAATTTCCATCTAAATTTCTTCAACAATAGTACCACGCTCTTTTTAAATTTAATAACAGAGTAGTTATACAAGGTGCTGATTTTAGTAAAGTAGATTTATTCTTAAACATATATCACCTAAAATATATAATAAATACCTTTATTTTGATATCATACCATAAAAAACATTCAGTTTATATGAATTAATCCTAGCACTTTACCCTACCCAATAAATAAAAAAATACCAGAAACCCAAAAGGTAATCTGGTACTTTTTTATTTATCGCATTCATTTATCTCGAAATTTTACGGTATAAATCATGCTCCTTTATATAGGAATAACACTCATCTGGAAGTAAAAACTCTGGATCACCATTTCTCGCTAGTTCTTCTCGGATATACGTAGAGCTAATTTCCATTGCAAGGCCTTTATCTAAAAATTGAAATCTTCCATCATCATAATTTCTTAGCAAAGCTGAAGAACTAATCGTTTTCAATATATCAATTCCATTTCTAGCCATTACAATAAATTGATTATTGGCAATTAATTGTTCATCCATCCTCCATTTCCCCTCAGCAATATCGACTAAAAGATCCGCCCCCATAATGAAAAAAAGTTCTGCTTTAGGAAAGGTTTTTTTGAAATATTCCATCGTATAGTACGTATATTGCTTCCCAGGTAAAACATGTAATTCATACGTATCTAAGAGAAAGGTCTGTTTATTCTTAATAGCTAAACGGACCATTTCTTCTCGATGTTGATCAGATGTTTGCAATTTCTTATCTACTCGTTTATGAGAGGAAGGCAAAAAGATGACAAAATCTAACTTTTTACGATGACGAACTGTATTCGCGGTCCATAGATGCACATTCGTAATCGGATCAAAGGATGAACCATACACGCCAATTCGTGCTCCCTCTTTAAATAACGCATCGACATCCTTACCTGGATTTAAATTTTCAAAGTATAATTTAGTTGCTGCCGGACTCATCCTTCCCCCTCCTTATCCTTTATGTTTCTTTCAACTTAGCTACTTTTTCTTGCACAGTAGCAATATGCTGCATTTTATTTTCCCAACACTTTGTACTAAGATCTACCGGATATTCTTCTGGATGCAAAATGCGTTTATATTCGTCCCATAATAACTTTAAGCTGTCTTTTGTATATTGTTGAATGTCATAAATATCAGGTAATTCATATACTAATGTTCCATTCACAAATATGTCATGATGCAAGTTTCTTGCTTCAAAATTCGTAACAAACTTACTAATATAAGGATGGACTGGATGGAACATTTTTAATTTTTCTTCTTCTTGAACCTGTTCTTCTTCTAAAGCAATATAATCTCCCTCAGAGCGTTTATTAGCTTGATTAATAATTCGGTACACTTTTTTCAGTCCGGGTGTTGTAACTTTTTCAGGATTA
This sequence comes from Peribacillus asahii, assembly GCF_004006295.1. Classification (NCBI taxonomy): domain Bacteria; kingdom Bacillati; phylum Bacillota; class Bacilli; order Caryophanales; family Bacillaceae; genus Peribacillus; species Peribacillus asahii. The sequence goes on along the minus strand of NZ_CP026095.1, from coordinate 490,213 downwards.
GCAGAAATTTTAATCGTATCTACCATGTTTCCAGATTCCTCTTCAATTGAAACTAATTTATACACAGCTCCAAGCGCCGGCTGATCATACGCTGTAATAAGCTTTGTGCCGATTCCCCAACTATCAATTTTTGCCCCTTGAGATTTTAAGTTCATAATCGTATATTCATCTAAATCATTAGAAGCAATAATCTTCGCCTCTGTAAAACCAGCATCATCCAACATTTGTCTAGCTTGCTTAGAAAGATAAGCCAGGTCACCGCTATCTAGCCGAATACCGATAAAATTGATTTTATCGCCTAGCTCTTTTGCTACTCGAATAGCAGTTGGAACCCCTGACTTTAACGTATCAAAGGTGTCGACTAAAAATACACAATCTTTATGACAGCTTGCATATTTATGGAAGGCTACATATTCATCTCCATACGCTTGAATCATTGCATGAGCGTGAGTACCTGAAACAGGGATTCCAAATAATTTCCCCGCTCGAACATTACTTGTCGCGTCAAATCCCCCTATGAAAGCGGCTCTTGTGCCCCAGATTGAGGCTTCCATCTCTTGAGCTCTTCTAGTTCCAAATTCCATAGCTATTTCATCGCCTACAACTTGTTTGATTCTAGAAGCTTTCGTTGCGATTAATGTTTGGTAATTGACGATATTGAGCAAGGCTGTTTCAATGAGCTGTGCTTCTGCCAACGGTGCTTCAATACGCATAATAGGCTCATTCCCAAAAACTAATTCCCCCTCCTTCATTCCCTGAATGGTTCCCGTAAACTTTACGCTGCGTAAATATGTTAAAAACTCTTCATTATATCCTAATTCATCGCGTAAATATTCAATATCACTATCACTAAAGGCAAACTGATTAATATACTCAATTACTTTTTCTAATCCCGCAAAAACAGCATAGCCATTTCCAAAGGGAAGTTTTCTAAAGTACAGTTCGAATACAGCCTTCCTTTGATGGATGCCATCACTCCAATAAGCTTGTGCCATATTAATTTGATATAAATCGGTATGAAGAGCTAAACCATCATCTCTATATGATCTTTTCATCATCTTCTCTCCTTTTACTTATTCAATTTGATCGAATTTCAGCACCTAAACTATTTACAAAGTGCGTTAATGCCCATTTATGTCCCTCTTCGTTAAAACTAGCTACTGCTTTTTCATGTACGACGATATGATATCCAAGATTATAAGAATCTACTGCTGTATGCAGCAGACAAATGTCTGTACAAACACCAACTAAATGAACTTCTGTTATTCCTCTTTCACGAAGCTTAAGATTCAAATCCGTTCCTGCAAAAGCGGAATATCTTGTTTTGTCCATCCAATATACATGGGCCTCATGTTGATACTGTTCGTATAACGATTGCAAATGTCCGTATAATAATCTGCCCGATGTTCCTTTGATATTATGAGGTGGAAATAAACTTGTTTCCGGGTGAAAAGGATCCTCTTTCTCATGGGCATCAATCGCAAAAACGACAAAATCACCTTGTTCTATAAACTCTTTTGTTAGACTAACAATCGTTTCTTCAATCTTTTCTGCTGGCTCTCCTACCGGCAAAGCTCCATTAACAAAATCATTGGTGTAATCAATATTAATCAATGCTCTTTTATTCATTTATACCCTCTCCTCTTGTATTTTATATTAATGATTAACTAAACGTTAATTATTTTTTAAAAAAAAGAGAAACAACTCGGCACATCTTCTCTTTTTCGGAAGCTTATTTATAAATACTCTTCACAGGTTTTTGATCATTAAACCGATAAAGCTTTGTTTTAAACTTTGAATTTCTTTGAGTTGTTTTTGGATTTCCTTCTTTATCACACACTAATTCAATAAACGGTAATTTGGGTGCTTTTCTCCAAAAGAATGGTTCCGATTTTACTACTTCATCCACTATATCTTCTGCGACAGATAAAATAACGCTTCGCAGCTCTGACAATGTAAATTCTTCAGGTAAGAACTCCCTGGCCAACGTTGTTTGAACCATATCTAATTGAATGATAGTCAAGGCATCTTTTATAATCTTTTGATGATCAAAAGCCAAAGGTAAGGTAAAGACTTCTTCTATAGTAAACAATTCCACTTCGGCGGCATCATCTCCTGCTTTGCGCATAGATAATAAATACTCTGGCACGACTGCATAATGAGAATTCGTAATAATCCAACCTCTGGGATCTCTTCCTTCCTTATCATATACCCCAAAATGTTTTACGTGAATATTAGTCACACCTGTTTCTTCTTCAAGCTCTCGCCGAGCAGCTTCATATGCCGTTTCTGTACTATCAATAAAGCCGCCAGGTAAGGCCCATTTCCCTCCTTCAATATTCGGTTGCCCTTCACTATTTTTTAAAGAACGTTTGATTAACATCACCTTTAACGTCCTTCCATATACCGCCTCTTCATCTTGAACAATTGTAAAAATTACGTTATCACTCGTATAGCCATCAGGCGTCTTATATTGACTTACCTTATATTCTTTAAGTGCTTCCTCAGGTTTTACGAACTCCTCTGACATACCTTTCACCTCATAACAAACATTCAAACTTTTTATACATCCGTTTCATTTATTAATGTTTAACTAATCGTTAATCAAATAATACAACATACATAATCTTTTTGCAAACCCTTTTATAAAAAACGAATAAAAACCAGGTGCTGCTTTATGCAGTCACCTGGCTCTTGTTCTTACGCTTTACTCTTCCACTGTTCTCCTAAGATCTTCTCATTACTTGCTCCTGAACTCAGCCCAACATATTTATAATTCGGCGTAAAGCTTGAGAATTTAATCGGGCAAGCTATCTGCCTTTCATTTCCTCCATGGACATTCGGAACATCGACAAGCATGCCGCGCGCTTTCATATGCGGATGCTCACAAGCTTCTGCAAAGGTTAAAACGGGCTCGACACATGCTTCAATTTCTGTAAAAATATCATGCCACTCGGCAAACGTCTTTGTTAGGAAAGCCTCTCGAACAATTGCTTTAAACTCTCGAATCTGTTCCGGTTCCTGACTCATACTCATCTCAAATAGTTCAGGACGCTCGATGCCTTCGCACAATCGTTTCCGAAATACAGGCTCTAAACTGCCTACGGAAACATATCGACCATCTTTGGTTTCATAAAAATCATAGAATGTACCGCCATTTAACAGCATGTCCTCTGGCTCCAAATCGATTCCATCATTTAAATACGTGGGTGCAGATAATGCGTTTAATGTAAAGCTGCAGTCTGTCATACTAATATCAATATATTGACCTTCTCCCGTTTGCTCCCTATATAAAGCGGCCGCTAAAATGCCCGCTACTGCATGCATTGAACCGCCTGCGATATCAGCAATTTGGGTGCCATTCTTCGCTGGTCCTTCTTTTTTCGTGCCAGAATAGCTCGATAAACCAGCCATGGACACATAGTTAATATCATGACCTGGGCGATTTTTATAAGGACCTGTTTGTCCAAACCCTGTAATTGAGCAGTAAATTAGACGCGGATTGATTTGTTTCAAAGTTTCATATCCTAGTCCTAAACGCTCCATCACACCTGGGCGAAATTGTTCTAGTATAATATCATATTCTTCCACTAATTTTTTAACTGCTTCAATCGATTCTTGCTTTTTTAAATCTAACGTAATAGACTGCTTAGAACGATTTAAGTATGGATCCATTGCCCATGCTTCTACACCAGAAGGCCTTTCAACCCGAATTACATCAGCTCCCAAATCAGCTAACAGAAGCGTAGCAAATGGCCCCGGCAGCAATGTTGAAAAGTCTAATACTTTTAAATTGGATAATAGTGTCATTACCTTCTCCCTCTCCGAAACATATTCCATATTAAAAAACTAACTTGTATATAGTTTCTATATTTATACAAATTATCCTTTTAAAACCACAAGAATAACTGATAATCCCCTCTAAATTTAGGATATTTTGTAGAAATATAAGGAAATAAGAAACATATTCCCTTATGGATATTAGTCTCTTTCCAAGAATGAGAAGATGAATGCCGTTTTTAATTATGTTAAATACGAATATAAAAAAGCAGCGAGCTCCAAACCTGCTGCTTTTTTTATATTCCTTTACGCTAAATGAGATTGTGACACACAAGAGTCTTTCCACTTTTGCAATTGCTTCATTCCCCTTTGAGAACGCAGCTGCTCTTTGGCCAGCGCAATTCCCTCTTCAATCGTCGGGGCAGCACCAAAAAGATAATAGCGAATACCTGTATTAAAGAGAACTTGCTTGTAATAATAATTCAATTGTTCCGATGTCTCGCCGCTTAATAAAGCGAGAATAATATCAGCTTGTTCTTTACGAGTCAGCTTTTCCTTCTTTTCTTCCTCAAACAGACCATACTCATCAGGCTTGACAATGAAGGAATCCAACTCATTATTCTTTAATGTATAAATAAAACTGTTGCGATGAACGGGCAAATCTTCAGAACCCTCTACCCCTTGAACAATATAAACATTTTCATAAGGTAGGCTAGCAAAAATCGGGGCAATCTTGACAATTGCTGTTCGATGAAATGCCCCCATCATCAACGATTTTGCATTGGATATATTCAAAAGCTTCTCCACTGTGTTCATTAAAGTACGAACACCCAACTCTTCACGAATGGAGCGCAATTGTGCTAAAGACGGACAAAATCGATCTGCCCAAGCAAATCCAATGTTAGCAGAATCGATGGTTTCAGAAAGAGATTGGACATCTCGATTTGTGTTTACCCCTAGTTCTTCCACAATTTCCTTAATAGACGTTCCATACCTTGGCGGTAATGATTCACTACTATGCAAAAAAGCTGGAAGACCACTTTCAGCTAATAAAATAGAGGCTGGTACTGTCGCAGCAAATAAATTTCTGCCTGTATACGCTCCAGCAAAATCGACTATACAATCACGGATAGACTCTTTTATAGTTAGCTTGTCCGTATTCTCTTGAAAAGTCTGAACAAATGCCAGTAACTCTTCTGGAGACTCCATCTTAATACGCTCTGCAATAAAATAAGCTGCAATTTGAGCATCTGTTGCTTTTCCTTCTACGATGAAACGCGCAAGCTCTCTCGTTTGTTCATAGGAAAGATCTTTTGCACCACGCTTGCCTCTGGCTACTTCTTTGATCCATTGTTGCAATGTATTTCACCCTCTTAACTTAAACATATTCATCACTCTGTATATAATTAAGCATACTGGGCTAAAACCATTCCTTCCTCTTGTAACGCTTCATTCACCCGGTCTGCCAAAATTTCTCTAAGGTATGGATGGAATCCCAAGTAATCACATAGAGTAATATCCTTATCTGATTGTACCATATCAATTGTTTTTTCTATACCTTTAATTAGCAGACCTGTAAATAGTAAATATGGAATGACTATAATGGAATCTACATCTCTTGCAAGGGTTTCTTCTAACAAGTCTTCAAAACGAGGCTTTGCTGCGGCTAAAAAACATGGAGCCACATAAGAGAAGTTAGTTTTATTGTGGAAAAGGTGAATAATTTCTTCAAAATTTCGAATTGTATCTGCATCACTACTTCCGCGTCCCACCAATAGAATTGCTGTATTCTCATCTATAACGGTTGTCTTTTCTTGAATTCTTTCTAATAAAATGTCCACAATTCTTTCATGAACGCCAAAAGGCTTGCCAAAAGAAATTTTCACATGGGGATAACGAGCTTGTAGAACTTCTAGTTCCTCTGGTATATCCTTTTTAACATGTCCCGCCGCTAATAACAGAACAGGAATAACCGCTATTTCTGTTGCTCCTTGTTCAATACACCGGGTAAAGCCTTCTTCTATTGTCGGATGAGCCAATTCTAGAAAACTAATTTCTTGAATCGGCACTGACACTAATTGTTGCGTTTTTTGAACAAATTCAATGGCTTGCTGACATCCTTCCTGTACTCGACTGCCATGGCATACATATAAGACCGCCTTCATACGCTTTCCCCTTCTAAAAACCATTTAGATTCCACTAAATTAGCTTCCTTAAACCAAGCAATTTTCTCTCTTACTTTCACTACTTCTCCAATAATAATCATACTCGGATTTTCAATCTTTTTCTCTTTCACAACTTCTACAATCGTACTAAGTGTACCCGTTACCGTACGCTGTTCCGCCTTTGTTCCCCAATGAACTAACGCGATTGGCGTATCAGCGCTCTTTCCATTATTAAGCAATGATTGACAAATATATGATAGATTGCCGACTCCCATATAAACCACGAGAGTATCTACCCCTTTCGCCAACCCTTCCCAATTGATATTGGTAGGCTTCCCTTTTACACCATGACCCGTTATAACCGCAAATGAATTTCCATACTCGCGGTGTGTAACGGGAATTCCCGCATAAGCTGGTGCTGCAATTCCTGATGTAATACCTGGAACAATTTCAAAAGGAATACCATTCTCCACTAACGCCTCGGCCTCTTCAGCCCCTCGACCAAATACAAAAGGGTCACCACCTTTTAAACGGGTGATAACTTTATCTTGTTTTCCGCATTGAACTAATAGAGCATTAATCGCTTCTTGTTTCATCGTATGATTATTCGGAAGTTTACCACAATAAATAAGTGTGGCATCCGGTTTCGCTTCCTCTAATAAACATTTATTAACTAGACGATCATATAAAATAATATCCGCTTCTCGAATACACTTTAATGCTTTAATCGTAATTAAGTCAGGATCTCCAGGACCCGCTCCAACTAAGTATACTTTTCCCATCTGCTGTCCCTCCTTAGCTTACCATTCTCTCTCGCTTGCCTTTATCGTTCTTCACCTGTTCTTTCCCTTTGTTCACTTCTCTGCTTCGGTATGTGACGTATAAAGCAAGTCCAGTAAATAACAAACCACCAACAAGGTTCCCAAGTAACACTGGGGTTTGGTTCCATATCCACCAATGAGACAGCGTAATATCCGCGCCTAACATCATTCCAGCGGGTATAACGAACATATTGACGACCGCATGTTCAAATCCTTGAGCAAAAAACAGTAAAATAGGCAGCCACATCGCAACGATTTTTCCAAGAGTTGCTTGTGATGTCATGGCCATAACAGCTCCTAACGCCACCATCCAGTTACAAAGAATTCCCTTTACAAAGACAATAAGCAATCCTGCAGTCCCTAACGCTGAATAGCCTAGCGTTTTTGCTTCAGCAACCTGAATAATCTTTTGGGCTACAGCATGGTCCGTCACATGCCCCAAATGAGTAGCGGCAATCACATATAACATCGCATAAAAAGAACCGCCAATAACATGGCCAACGATTACCCAGAACCAGTTGGTCAGCATTTCTTGCCACGTTGCCTTCTTTTCTAAAACAGCTAAAGGAATTAAAGCAAAATTCCCTGTAACCAATTCTAGTCCAAGCAGAATAATAATTACAAAACAAGCGGGGAAAAGCAGTGCACCTACAATCCCCATTTGTGTTTGTGTTTCTGCAGTAAAGGCTAGAGTGGTGCCAAAGCCGAGAAGTGCCCCGGCTAATGCCCCTCTTATTACAAGGTCTCGAACGGGAAGCTTTGACTTAGCAGCTCCTGCTTGAACCATATTTTTCACAACTTGTTCTGGCTGTACGTACGTCATCGTGGACTTCCCTCTTTCCTATATTCCTATCTGTCTATATTACTATTTATCTAGAACAATATAAACATCTTCATTTTCTATTTCAACCTTAAATGTATTTACACATCCTCTATCCGGTTTTTGAACTTCCCCATCGCAAACATTGATTTTCCAATCATGCATCGGGCAAAAAACATGCTCTCCGCTTACCATTCCTTCCGCAAGCACGCCCCCTTTATGAGGACAACGATTTTCAATCGCTCGAATTTTACCATTTGCTAAATGAAAGAGCGCAATTTCGTGAGAACCGACACGTACCGTCTTCCCAAGATCTTTTGGTAATTCACTCACTGTTGCAACCTTGATTCGCTGAAGGGTTTTTTCCATAGTCATTTCCTCCTCGTTTTTCATTTGACTCCCGCAGGCACTTTTACACTTTGATATAAATCTTTTAAGATTCTATCGCTGTTAAGCGCTTCTTTCCATGGATCTTGTAATACAGATAATGCTTCATTTAACCGTTGGTTTAACTCGATTCGGTTTTGTTTATCTTCAATAACGGCTCTGATAGAATCAAGACCCATTCGCTCTACCCATACAGAAGTTCTTTCTAAATAGACAGCCGTCTCACGGTAGTATTGGAAATAGGCACCTGTTATTTCAATTACTTCATCACTTGTTTTTACTTTACATAATAGATCTGCTGCCCTTAAATGCGTACCACCGTTTCCTCCCACATAAATTTCCCATGCACCATCTACACCAACAACACCAAGATCTTTAATTCCTGATTCTGCACAGTTACGCGGACAAGCGGAAACAGCCATTTTAAACTTATGCGGTGTGCCTACACGCTCGAATTTCTTTTCTAAAGCAATACCTAAGCCCATAGAATCTTGTGTACCAAAGCGACAGAAGCTTTCCCCAACGCAAGTTTTCACTGTTCGAAGTGTTTTTCCATAAGCATAACCAGATGGCATATCAAGATCTGCCCAAACCTTTGGAAGGTCTTCCTTCTTCACACCAAACATATCAATTCGCTGTCCACCGGTCACTTTTAATAATGGAACATTGTACTTATCCGCAACATCTGCGATTTTCCGTAATTGATCTGAATTTGTAACGCCTCCATACATTCTTGGTACAACAGAGAATGTACCATCCTTTTGAATATTGGCATGAAGACGCTCATTTACATAGCGAGATTCTCTTTCATCCTTATATTCTAGTGGATTAACCATACCTAAATAATAATTCAAAGCTGGTCTACATTTAGAACACCCTTCACTCGTCGTCCATCCTAGAACACTCATCACTTCACGAGTATGAGTCAAATTCTTTTCGCGAATTTCAGCTATAACGTCATCTCTAGATAATGTTGTACAGCTACAAATTGGTTCCTTTTGATTTGATTTACTAAATGCATCCCCTAACGTACATTCCAAAAGATCCGCAACTAACGATTTACAGCCCCCGCATGACCTCGAAGCACTCGTACAGCCTTTGACCTCTTCAACACTCGTTAACCCTTGAGACTCGATCGCTTGAACAATATCTCCTTTTGTAACACCATTACATCCACAGATGATTTCCTCATTAGGCATTGTAGCAACAAGACTAGCACCTGCTTCTTCCCCTTTTTCCGCTTCCAAATATTCTGTAACATCTGCACGTTTATTAATGAAACTTAGTAATTTATTGCCTTCCTTTGTATCGCCGAACAAGACGGCCCCTATTATTTTCCCATCTTGAATAAGGACGTTTTTATATGTTCCCTCCCAATCATTAAAAGATTTAATTGTTTTCGTCTGTTCATTTTCAAAAATTTCCCCCGCCGAAAAGACATCCACACCTGAAACCTTTAATTGTGTAGAAAGCACTGTTCCTTCATATGGATCTCCTTCTATTCCACAAATTCTTTTCGCTAATACCTTCCCTTGTTCATAAAGCGGAGCAACTAATCCATACACTACACCACGATGTTCCGCACATTCGCCCACTGCGTAAACATTCGGGATGTTTGTTTCCATGTAATCATTGACGATGATTCCTCGATTAACTGGAATCTCACTATCTATAGCAAGTTGAATATGCGGCTTAATTCCAACCGCCATTACTACTAAGTCAGCTTTAATTTCTTCCCCATCACTAAAACGAAGCCCCTCAACATGTGTGTTACCAATGACTTCTTGCGTATTTTTTCCAAGTAAAAAGTTCATGCCTTGACCTTCTAATTCCTTTTGCAATAATTTACTAGCTGCTGGATCCAACTGTCGATCCATTAAATAATCAGAAAGATGAACTACGTCAACCTCCATCCCTAAATCCAACAGACCTCTCGCCGCTTCAAGACCTAACAATCCCCCACCAATTACAGCTGCTTTTTTATATTTATTAGAATATTCCATCATCTTTTCGCAATCTTGAATATCCCGAAAACCAGTTACGCCTTCTTTATCCACTCCCGGAATTGGGAGAATAAAAGGAAGCGACCCTGTAGCCAAAATTAATTGATCATAGCGAACTTCGCGATTTTTATCGGAATAAACGACTTGCTTCGCAGTATCAATATGTGTCACTGTTTCACCCGTATATAATTGAATACCGTTCTCCTCATACCAATTCCAATCATTTAAAGTAATATCATCAATCGTCGTATCACCTTGTAATACTTTTGATAATAGGATTCTATTATAATTCGGATGAGGCTCACTTCCGAAAATGGTTATTTCAAAATGGTTTGGTTGAATTTTCAACATTTCTTCGATACATCGAACTCCGGCCATACCATTCCCGATTAATACGATTTTTTGCTTTAACATGTAAGGTCCCCCAATCAATTTAGGAAATGAATATAGTCCAAATTATAAACAGCTCAACAAGAATGTTCCACAGTATTGTCAGTAAATCTAACATCATTTTTTAAAAGTACTCTCTTTACAGAGTACCGCTTACGTTAAACAAGTTGGTTCCCCACAGAGATTTCTAAATATAAACTCCCTTCTATATAAATTAGGTATTTTTTATGAACAATGTACCAAATTTCTCATTACGTTATATTTAGTGACACAATTCCGTCATAAATAGTGTATAATTTATTTAAATCTGAAAAGTTGAATAAGTTTGAAGAATTAAATAATTATTCTTTTCGAGGTGAATGAAGATGGATAAAGATATATCCTATAAAGATAAAAAGGTTATTTCTATCGGAGTTATGCGTGAATTAACAGGTCTGTCAGAAAGACAAATTCGTTATTACGAGGAAAGAAAGCTTATTTTTCCTGAAAGATCCAGCGGCGGGAACCGTAAGTATTCTTTTTCAGATGTGGAGCTATTAATGGAAATAGCCAATAAAATCGAGGACGGTGTCCAAACATTTGAAATCCGACAAGAAATAGCAAAAGAAAAGAAAAGAGAAGAACAACAAGCTGTTCGCAAGAAAATGTTACAAGGGCAATTAAACGCACAATTTGGTATTAGAAACTATAAATGAAGGCTCTATCTATATGAAACAAACAATCTCCTTATATATCGACATCACGATTACCACTATACATTTTAATTTATCGAAAAATTGAAACTTTTCATCTATTTACTTATTCTAAAGTTGCAGCATGTTTCTCCTTGTAACCCAAATAACGAACCCGGTACCTTTACTGGCTTATTTTCATGCAAGAATCTGTTCAATAATCATGTAATGTTTAATTCTTAGCCTCATAACCTTTCAACACACATAAACCAAATATCGTATAAATCGACACTATTCATAAATATAGCCAGTACAGAAAGAGCAAGAGATGTACCTTCAAAAAAGATGTTAGATTTCCTTACGCAAGTATAGCAGACCCTTATACCAAACTATATACTTGCATTAATCATTATTTGAAAAGGAGAGACTAACACATGAAATTATCCAATTTAACAAAAAATGGTCACGCACCTTCCTTGCTCGCTTCATTTTTGTATTTCGACGTTAGTTTTATGATTTGGGTGTTACTCGGTGCACTCGGTGTGTATATCACCGAAGATTTTAATTTATCTCCCGCTGAAAAGGGAATGATTGTAGCAATTCCTATTCTTGCTGGTTCTTTCTTTCGATTAATACTCGGTGTCTTAACAGATCGAATCGGCCCACGACAAACAGCAATTGGCGGAATGCTTGTCACTATGATTCCTCTATTATGGGGATGGTTATTCGGAAACTCCATGTCAGAACTTTACTTTATCGGAATATTACTCGGTGTTGCTGGAGCAAGCTTCTCGGTAGCACTTCCAATGGCAAGCCGCTGGTACCCTCCTCACTTACAAGGATTAGCAATGGGGATTGCTGGGGCAGGGAATAGCGGAACCGTTCTCGCAACGTTATTTGGTCCACGCCTAGCAGAACACTTTGGCTGGAACGGAGTAATGGGGGTTGCCTTAATTCCACTCACACTCGTTTTAATCACTTATGTATTCATTGCGAAAAATCCACCTACACAACCTGAGCCACAGCCACTCAAAAATTATTTAACTGTTTTCAAATTAAAAGACACTTGGTATTTCTGTCTTCTCTACAGTGTAACATTTGGTGGATTCGTTGGATTAACTAGCTTTTTAAGCATCTTTTTTGTCGATCAATACGATTTATCAAAAATTCAAGCAGGAGATTTTGTTACATTATGCGTAATCGCCGGTAGCTTTGTCCGTCCGATTGGTGGTTTTATTTCTGATAAAATTGGCGGGGCGAAGCTATTGAACTTCTTATTTATCATTCTTGCTTTATGTATGTTTGGAATCAGCACACTTCCATCTCTTACGATTGTTACGATGTTATTATTTTTAGGCATGATGTGTCTCGGAATGGGAAATGGAGCAGTTTTCCAAATAGTGCCTCAGCGCTTTCAAAAAGAGATTGGCGTTATTACCGGTATTGTCGGGGCAGCAGGAGGCGTAGGCGGATTCTTCATTCCAAATCTACTCGGCTCACTAAAGCAAATCACCGGCACATATGCAACTGGATTCGCTGTTTATGCTTGCATCGGAATCGCAGCTCTTATTCTGTTAACAGTTGCACAAATTTCATGGAAAAAAACGTTAGCTCTAAAAGAAAAAACGGCTTAATTATAGAGAAAGGCAAAACAAATAAGGTAACTTATAAGAGGCTTGCACCTCCATAAGTTACCTTATTTCATTCTATTGATTTTTAACTTATCCAACTAGAAAACAAACAAGTAAGTCAGGATTTTCTCTTATTCGTCCCATCCCCTAATATAAGACGTCTCTATTCTTTGCAATTTATGGCGGTTTGCTCGGTTCCTTCGTCAGAATAGTGATGCGCGGATCTGCACATACATTCCATACGTTACAAATAGCATCTAATAACTCCTGCTTCACTTCCAATTAAACTTTTTAAATTAAATCCATTTGAAGATAAACGTGCGCGTGTACAGGAAGAACAAAATGGCTTAGAGGTGGAGGTAATAAAACCGACATCACTTTCGCTGTCTTTATATTAATAACGCTTCACCCCTTCTCCAAAGCCCCCACTCTATAGGCTCTAACTCCTATTCTATACTCAGTTGTTCACCCATTTCTTTTTTAGCCTCTTTATAACTTACCAGTGTAATCCCACGCTCTTTAAAAATAGTTTTTCTATCCTCATCTCCTACCCACAGGCGGAATAAAGTTCACAAGCCCCATTTATTAATACGATTCCATAAAAAAAGAAGACTTCGGCTATCAGCCTCCATCTTCTTTCCTCATGGTCCTTTTTCATTTTAGCTTCTATTTACACAACTGGAGCTATCTTTACTGCACTCACTTTAAAGCCTGGCATCCTGCATGTAGGATCTAATTTCTCCGAAACAAGACAATTCACATTTTGCGAATCAGCCCAATGAAATGGTACAAAAACGGTATCAGGCCGAATTGTGTCTGACCATTTACTTCTAACAATAATGCTTCCTTGCTTAGATTCAATCTTCACTAAAGATTGATCTTGAATATCATACTTCCTTGCGGTATTTGGATGGATTTCCATATAAGATTCGAAATTCCTAGCTGAAAGCGAAGAGCTTTTTCTCGTTTGTACACCTGTTAAATAATGAGACATCACCCGTCCTGTTGTTAAGTACAATGGAAACTCCTCAGTTAACTGTTCTTTTGGAACTTGAGGGCTATTTGGTACAGACACCATAGATGCTAAACCGTCAGGATGGGCAAATGATTGTTCAAATAACCGCTCTGTTCCTTTATGATCAAGTGTTGGACATGGCCATAAAAGGCCGCCCTCCTTCCTCAAACGCTCATAAGTTATTCCATAATAATCTGCTATTCCTCCCCGACTCGCTGCTCTTAATTCATTAAAAACTTCCTCAGCAGATGAAAACGAAAAATACTCCCCTTTTCCAAGCACACGGGCAATCTCACAAATAATTTGCCAGTCATGCTTTACTTCTTCGGGAGTCGGCCAGCTTGCTTCTCGCAATGTAACTCGCCCCTCTACATTTGTCATCGTCCCCTCATCTTCTAAATAAGACGAAGTAGGTAAAATTAAATCTGCCAATCTAGCAGTTTCTGAAATAAACATATCTGCTACTACAAGAAACTTTAACTTATTTAATGCTTTTTTCACGAAGTTAGCATTAGGATTGGAAACAATCGGATTTGAACACATTAAAAACATTCCTGTAATCTCGCCATCATGAATTTTCTCCATCATTTCATAAGCGGATACACCTTTTCTAGGTATCTCATCTTGATGAATTCCCCACACACTCGCAATATAGGCTCGATGTTCCTCGTTCTCAATGGAACGATATCCTGGAAGTTGGTCTGCTTTTTGACCATGTTCTCTTGCTCCCTGACCGTTGCTCTGTCCAGTAATCGCTCCATAGCCGCAGCCCCATTTTCCAAGTTTACCTGTAGCAATTAGAATATTTAAGAAATTACGAACAGCAATAGATCCATCCGTTTGTTGTTCAACCCCTCTTGCTGTAAAAATCATGCCCGTTTCTTTTTTCCCAAACATCGTAGCAGCCTTACGGATGTCGGCTGCAGGAACTCCCGTCAATTCTGAAATCTCCTCCAAGGTAAAAGAAGAAACATGCTCCTTTACTTCCGTAAAACCTTTGGCTCTTTCTTGAACGAATGTTTCATCCACATAATTTTCATCAATAATCACTTTTAATAAGCCATTGGCTAAAGCAGCATCCTTTCCTGGTTTAACCTTCAAGTGTAAGTCTGCTATTTTCGTTGTCGCCGTTTCTCGCGGATCAATCGCAATAATAAACGCGCCATTTTCTTTCGCTTTTTCAAAGTAAGGCATGATAGTCGGTTGACATTCAGCAATATTTGTCCCCGCTAAAATGATACACTGTACAGATGGAATTTCCGCTAAACTGTTCGTTAATCCTCTGTCCATCCCAAAGGTTTGACTAGCGGCAGAAGCTGCGGCCGACATACATAAGCGCCCATTATAATCAATATATTTGGTCTTTAACGCTACGCGTGCAAACTTCCCTAATAAGTAAGCTTCCTCATTTGTAATCGACGCGCTGCCATATACACTTAGTGCATTCATCCCATCTTCAGACTGAATTTTCGTGAAATTTTCTTTAATATGATTTAAAGCTTCCTCCCAAGAAATGCGAGTAAATTCTCCATTTACTTTTAATAAAGGATATTTAATTCGCTCGTGATGCAAAGCGTGCTGATGAGCATTCATTCCTTTTATGCATAAGCGTCCTTGAGAAGTCGGATTGTCTTTTCCAATAGTCATATACTTTTTTCCTGTGACAATCGTTTGTTCGATAAATTGCATTTTACATTGCATACTACAGTATGGACATTGAGTATCATATAGCTTTTCCGACTGCACCTGTTTTTGTTGATTGCGAAAGTATTTTAATAACATTTCAGTCATAGCGTCTGCTCCTTTTTTTACTTAGGTTAATCACTTTTTACTGACATGATTGCTCTTTCTAATGTAAAATCCATCGCTCCTCAATGACTCCTTACTAAATTGGGTTTACGTTGAGAAATATCAAATTCTAATCGCTGACAGAGTTGATTGCGAAACTCTCTTGCAAACAACACTTCACGTATGTGTATTAAACCAATTCGATCAACCCACTGTCCTATATATTCTAAATAATTAGCCGTTTCACGATAATATTGAACAAAGGCACTAATCATCTCTTGTGCTTCCTCGCTTGTCTCGGCAACATATAATAATTCGCCAACACGCCCATTACGCCCGCTATTTCCACCAACATACATTTCCCATCCTCTATGAATAGGAATAAATCCTATATCTTTTGTTAACACTTCTTCACCGTTATGCAGGCAAGAAGCGATACTCAACCTCACCTGATTAGGCGTTTTTAGAAATTCTAATCTCTTGTCTACATCAATAGCCAATTGAAAAGCTGGATGTTGATTACATTGACACGTACCCTCGCCTAACTCTACTTTTACATTTTGGACTGCATGTTGATCAATAGAACGTAACGACATATTCAATTCTGCACAGACATACGGCAGCTGCTCCTTTGTTATTCCAGTTAAATGAATTCTTTGTTCACTTGTTACAGCAACGTTTGGTATTTGATACTTCTCTACGATGTCTGCAATTTTTCTTAATTCCTCTGCGGTTGTCATCCCCCCATACATTTGCGGAGTAACAGAGTACGTACCGTCTTGTCGCAAAGTAGCATTCATATGATCTGCTATAAACAGAGCTTCTTGTTTACGCTCATATTCCGGATAAATCATGCCTAAATAATAATGTAATGCGGCACGGCATATAGCACATCCTGCTGAATGCTCCCAATTCAATCCATCGGTTACTTCTTGTATAGATGTAAAATTTCTCTGCTGTATTTCCTGCACCACTTCATCTTCTGTTAATGATGTACAAGCACACATAGTCTTTTGTTCGATCACTTCATCAAAGGAATCACTTTGAATATACGCCAGCAATTCTGCTACTAACGGTTTACAGCCTCCACAAGAACCCGAAGCTTTTGTACATACTTTCACTTGTTCAACGGTTGTTAATCCTTCCTTTTGAACCGCTTCAATAATCGCTCCTTTTGACACACCATTACATTGACAAATCATATCGCCATGAGCCATAGAAGCAACTTGACTTTCACATCCTTCAGATGATTGAAACAGAGCGACTTTTTCCATCTCAGATACATCTCTTTGTTCAAGAATCATATCTAGCAGCCTTGGTCCATCACTTGTATCACCAAACAAGACGGCCCCAATCATTTTATTATCTTGAAGGACAATCTTCTTATATACTCCATCTAACTCATCAAAAACTGTAATAGATTTCGTCGTTTCACCATCAGTAAATTGACCAACCGAAAATACATCCACACCTGATATTTTTAGCTGTGTAGAGAGTACAGAGCCTTGATACCCATCACATTGTATACCGCAAATCTGCTTTGCTAGTACTTTACCCTGCTCATAAAGAGGTTTTACAAGACCGTAAACCATCCCTCGATGTTCCACACACTCACCGACAGCGTAAATATCAGGTATATTCGTCTCTAAATAATCATTGACGACGATTGCACGATTTGTTTCGATTCCACTTTCCTTCGCTAACTGAATATTCGGACGAACGCCCACAGCCATCACAACTAAGTTAGCTTCTACTTCCGTTCCATCTTTAAAACGTAAACCTTCTACACGGCCGTTACCAAAAATCTCTTGAGTCTCTTTTTCTAACAGAAAGTTCATCCCTTGAGCTTCCAATTCCTTCTTCAGCATATTGGCCGCTGTTGAATCAAGCTGTCTCTCCATTAAATGACTCGCAATATGAACAACACTCACTTCCATCCCAAGGTTCAATAATCCTCTTGCCGCTTCTAACCCTAATAACCCTCCGCCAATTACAACAGCTTTCTTATAGCGCTTCGATCCTTCCATCATTTTTTGGCAATCTTCAATTGTACGAAATGTCATAACTCCTTCTTTATCTGCGCCTGGGATAGGGATAAGAAATGGAACAGAACCAGTTCCCATAATAAGCTTGTCATAATCTACTTCTCTTTCTTTATCCGTTTTTATCATTTTTTTCTCTATATCAATCTGTACAACTGTTTCTCCGGTAAACAGCTGAATGTTATGCTCTTCATACCAATCGCGGTCGTTTATTGCAATATCTGTAAATGACGTACTGCCCTGTAATACAGTCGACAATAAAATTCGATTATAATTAACATGCGGTTCGCTTCCAAAAACCGTAATATCATAAGTATCGGGGGCATTTTTTATAATTTCTTCAACACAGCGTACGCCCGCCATTCCGTTCCCAATCAACATCAGCTTCTGTTTATGCATTCTAAAACCTCCAGTAAAAAAAGATGATACCAACCAACCAACAGATATTTTTCTTAGCCTACCACAAAATACAATTTTAAAAATTAAATATGTCATGTTTTCTCACACGAAATATACGATAGCTAGCCCTATCATTTTGGCCAAAATAAAACAGCCTGAGTTCTAAATTTAGAACTCAGGCTTAAGTGTCACAGTGACTTTTTAAAATGTGGGTAATCTGTGGATAGTTTTGTGAATAATTCTATTTTTATTTAAATTTAATCGTCATCATTATCGTCATCGGCTTCATCCTCATCGTCGTCATCATCGGCTTCGTCGTTATCGTCATGGTCATTGTCGTTATCGTTATTACTATTGTTATTGTTGTTATTGTTGTTATTGTTGTTATTGTTGTTATTGTTGTTATTGTTGTTATTGTTGTTATTGTTATTTTCGTCATCATCGGCTTCGTCGTCATCATCTTGCTTAGAATTAACAGAGATAGAGGATACAACTCCTGTATGTCCCTGCACATAGATATTAGCATCTGCCGTTTGACCATCAATGGTTACTTTATAGTGTGTACCTGTTGAAGTTTCTACTGTAGATATCTTCGTAACTTCACCTTTAAATTGTTTCAATGCGATATCTTTTGCTTCTTGTTTTGAAATAACAGGTGTTTCCACTTGATCCTTCACTTCATGATTGGCTACTATCTTTTTTTCATTTAAATCATACTCAATCTGATAGTATTTTTGATCTTTCTCTACAATAGCTTCTACAAAAGGTCGACCCTCCTTATCCATTTGTTTAATCTCCTGTACGCGGCCGTTTAGTTCATTTTCTATATTCTTTTTCGCCTCATCAACAGTTAATGCGATTTCTTTCTTCTCAACAAGTCGGACATTGCTAACTTTCTCCGTTTGCCCATTTACATACAAATTATAGATTCCTTGATCGTTTTCAAGCGAAATTTGATAATTGTCCTTTTCAGCATGTACTGTTGTATTTAACACCTTTCCACCGTATAGTTTCGTTGCAATTTGTTCAGCATCTTGTTGAGAAATCATCTTAGGAGAATCTTTTATAAAAACTTGAAATAAAGTGAATGACAACCCTAAAACAATAAACACAATTAGTACAATCTTCACTTTCATTATCCACACCTCCTATTTGGGCAAGATAATCGTAAAGGTCGACCCTTTTCCTTCGACACTTTCTAAGGTGATATGCCCACCATGCTGTTCAACAATACGTATCGCAATCGATAACCCTAAACCAGACCCTCCCGTTTTACGACTTCTCGCTTTATCTACACGGTATAATCGATCGAAAACATGCGCTTGAGCTTCTAACGGAATTCCCACGCCCTTATCCGTCACACTAATGTTTACACTGTCTTTCCTGTCTTTCAATTCCACAGTAATATGATTATCGCTATATTTCTTCGCATTATCTAATAAAATAACTAGTAATTGAATAAAGCTTTGTTCATGTATTTTCATTTGAATGCTCGATTGTTCATTCCTTATATAAATGTCATGCGCAAAAGCTTGCTGCAATCGTTGAATCGTTGTTTCGACGATTGGTACGATGTTCATTACTTCTTTTTCATTTTCAATAACTTCTTCGGATTTCGCTAATTGTAATAATTGCTCAGTTAAATACTTCATTCGATTCGCTTCCGATCCAATCGACTCAATCGCTTCTTCCAATACATCAGGACGCTCTTTCCCCCAGCGTTTCAATAATTTCACATAGCTATCAATAACCGTTAAAGGAGTCTTAAGTTCGTGTGAAGCATCTGATACAAATTGTTCTTGCTTTGTATAGCTTTCTTCTAACTTACTAATCATTCGATTGAATGTCATAGCCATTTCCGTTAATTCATCTTTTGTACGGTTAGTGATTGTAATTTGTTCAAACGATCCTTCTTCTTCAATGGTTTTCATCGTTTGCGTAAGACGTTGAATCGGTAACGAAATCACCCGACCTAAAAACCCACTTGTTACAAATAATATAATAATGACAATAATTGTTGCGAATACTAATACCCATTTCAACTCATGAATCGTATCAAACAGAAAATCAACATTTTCGACTATTTGTAAATTAATAACTTCTCCATTTTCATCGATTGTAGGAATGGAGACACCTACAAACATAGATTCTTCATAGGAAAAAACATCTTCAATTTGATCATCATTATACATACTCTTTATATCCAAATAATCATCATCCGTTGTCACTTGTCTAATCGGATGACCCTTTCTATCGACGGTACGGATAATACCATCGCTTATTAAATACGCCTCTAATACTTGTTGCATAGAGGCATCTTTATTTGTATTTAACTCTTCTATAATATTATGGGAGGTATTTACTAAACGATTGTGCTCCGACGTAATTGCCCTATTTTGAAAAATCAAATAAATCGACGTATTCGCTATAATAAGTAAAACAATTAATACAACAGTTGTTGATAACTGTATACGAGTTCGTAATTTCATACACTAATCCTTAATCATATAACCGACACCCCGAACAGTATGAATCAACTGTTCTTCCTTCGAGTCCGTTAATTTTTTTCTTAAATAACGAATATATACATCCACTACATTTGTATCTCCATAGTAGTCAAATCCCCATACTTGATTTAAAATTTGTTCTCTTTCAAGCGCTCTATTTTTGTTTGCCACTAAATAAAGCAGAAGATCATATTCCCGTGGCGTTAATTCTATATTTCTTTCACCTTTATATACTTCTCTCGTATTTGTATGAATAGTAATAGAATGACAATGAAGGATATTCAACTCTGATTGGGAAAGTTCACTTTTATGCTTAAAACGTAGATTAACCCGAATTCTAGCAAGCAATTCTTCAATTTCAAATGGTTTTGTCATATAATCATTCGCGCCCAAGTCAAGTCCGTTCACCTTATCGTAGACAGAACTGCGTGCCGTCAACATAATCACAACGATTTCATTGCTCATATGACGAATTCGTCTTAATACTTCCATGCCATTTAACTCAGGAATCATCACATCTAAAATGACTAAGTCAATCTCTTTCTGCTCGACAATAGACAGCCCTTCTCGCCCTGTATGGGCCACACTTACTTCATATCCTTCGTACTCTAATTCTAACTGAATCACTCGTGCAATTTTTTCATCATCTTCAATGATTAATATATGATGGTTCATTCCTTCACCTCTTATAAATCCATCCCCGCCCACTGCCAATAAGAAAAGTAAAACATCATTGTAATTAAAATATAAAGGGGCATTAGAACCGCACTCACTTTAACTAAATATCTCGTATCATACGAAATGTCCCCTTCTTCATAAAACAGTAATAACGCTTTCGAACTAACAGGAAACGTTACACAATAATTCATACCTATTAAGCCTAAAAAAACAACTGTCGCAGCATTCACTCCGATTGTTTCACTAAAAACTATTAAACTCGGAATAAAAACGACAGCACGCGTTGTATGAGAAGTAATGTACAAATGACTTGTGACGGTTACAAGTAAAATAACAAACACAATTAACCATTCTGGTGCCCCCACCAACAAATGTAATATATGAAACATCTTTTGTTCAATCCAATGAACGACCCCTGTATCTACTAATACTTTTCCAAGTGCAGTTGCGGCAGCGACAAATATAATCAAGTTCCAAGAGACTGATTTCATCCCTTGTTTCCAACTAACGACACCATAATTCGGCAACATAAATAGAACGGCACCAATCATGGTAATCAATGCGATACCATACCCATGAAGACTTTCTGTCACCCAGCCTATAATTAAAAACGCGATTAACATCACAGTCTTTCTTTCACTTTTATTCAAAGGCTGTCTCAATACAGGAATTTCCTGTATCTTTACGTCTTCCATATCCTTTGACCCATCTTTCGGCCACAACATCCATTTTATTATAGTAAATGAAATAAGTGTAATAAATAGAGCGAATGGACTACCCCATATCAACCATTGTATATATGAAATCGATTCACCGACCGTATTTTCAAGCAAACTAATTCCAATAATATGAGATCCTGCACCAATTAAAGTAGCCGATGTACTCATTAATATAATAACGGGTGCCATAATCGCCAACACACTTTGTTCTTTCGGAGAAAATTTCGAATGAAGCTGTTTGATAATAGGCATCGATAAAGCTGCTCTTCCTGAAGTAGACGGAATAAAAAAAGCGGATCCGAACAAAATCGAGGTGATACCAAACAGTGCATAACTTTTTTGTTTGGAACGGCTCAGTAAGTACTGGCTATATCGTTCAGCTAATCCCGACTGTTTCACTGCCTCCCCAATAATAAACGAGCCAATCATTAACCACACTACTTCCTCCGCGAGCGCATTATATAATAATTCCGGATTTCCTGCCTTTAATAGGATAATGAATAAAATAAGCACAATGGCTACAAAACCAGCAGGAAACTTCGTCACAATCCACAAGGTCATTGCTGATAAGAAAGCAAATAAGGATACTTTGGCACGGTAATCCAGCTCATCAATCAGCATAATAAGCACTAAGAAAAAAACATGCACACTTAGTATAGCTAAAAGCTTGATAGATACTTGATTGAGCCACGTATAGATTCGCTTTTGTTTTGGTACGTATTTGTCCATTCTCGTAATCATATGACTAAATCCTTTCTCTAATCAGCTTCTTCTCGGCCATTTCTAAGCCAATGACGATTTGTCTTAACACAGATTCTGTACTTTCTTCAATCCATTTCGGTGCTTTTATCATCGCTTTTTCTAAAGATGTCGGCTTTTGAATAATGCTTAAATAAGCATCGATACCTGCCTGATAGTTTAAAGCGGCTCCTTCACCAATCGTACCGGTAATAGCAATGACCGGGATGTTATGTTTTTTAGCAATTCGTGCAACCTCTGACGGAATCTTTCCATTTGGCGTTTGAAAATCTAAACTTCCTTCCGCTGTCATGACCACATCTGCCGTCGCAATTTTTTCTTCTATACGAATGTAGTCCATAATAATATCAAAGCGAGGGTGCAATACAGCACCTGTAAAAGCAATCAGTCCTGCTCCTAGCCCACCCGATGCTCCGCCCCCTGGAAGTAATCGGACATCCATCCCTAACTCTTCTTGAATTAAAGAAGCATAATGCTCTAACGCTGATGATAATTGCTCTACTTGTTGGGATGTTGCTCCTTTTTGAGGACCGAAAACACGTGCGACCCCTTTCTCTCCGCATAACACGTTCTGCCAATTACAAGCAACATCGACGGTCACATTCCCTAGCCGTTGATCTAGCTGTGTTGTGTCAATCGAATCGACCTTTATCAAATCCTCTCCACCATGGACTTCGATTATTTGTTTGTCCTTATCTAAAAATCGAACACCTAATGCTTGAGCTAATCCTGCTCCTCCATCGGATGTACCTGAGTCACCGCAACCGATGAGAATATGGTCGACACCAAAATCGAGGGCAGAACGAATCAACTCTCCTACACCATATGTTGTCGTTTTTTAACGGATTCCTTTGATTGCGCGGCACCAACTTTAACCCTGCAACAGCAGCCATTTCAATCACAGCTGTTCGTCTATCACCCTCCACAAAGATTCCAAAGTAACTGATAATCTTCTCTCCTACCGGACCCGTCACTTCTCTATAAATAAGCTCTCCATCTTTTAAATTCACAATTGTTTTGGCAAACCCTTCTCCTCCATCAATCATCGGAACAACTTCTAAATCAAACGTTTGATTAAATTTTCTTGCCCCTCGCTCCATCGCTAACGCCACTTCCTCCGCATCCAAACATTCTTTAAATCCTGACGGAACCATTACAATTCTCACTCAACATTCCTCCCCTAAAAACCTTTCATTACTTTATAAGATATGGCCAAAAAGCTAATAGAAATTTAGAGAAATGTTAAGAAATGATTAGAAAGTGAATTAAAATCAATTAGTTAACGAAACATATGAACCCTTCCCATACATTCGTTAAAATCGAAAATATCAACAATATTCATTAACCTAGCCAAAAGTTTATACGAAAAAAGGATAGATAATCGCTAATATCATTCACGATTATCTACCCTTCTCTTATTCTTCATATCCGTTTTATCAAATTCTGAAACTAGTAAAGTGATAAAAAACGCGCTCTAAAAAAGGATTTTGGCTAAATAGATAACAATCGCTACAGTAATACTACTAAGGATAGTTGTAAGCAGGACAGCCTGCGAAGCGACATTTGGATAATTATCATATTCAAGTGCTAGCAGTGCACTGTTTCTTGACGTCGGAAAGGCACTAGCAATAAAAAGTGCCTGCGCAATTGTACCAGATAAACCAAGTCCAAAAATAACTAACCATGCAATACAAGGAGAAAGAACAAGACGGCCAATGACTATCCACACAATTGGTCGAGAAATACGGGTAATTTTTAAATAAGCTACTTGGGCCCCCAGTGTGATAAGAGCAATGGCCGAAAAAGCATTAGACGTATTTTCAATTGGTTTCCATAAATAATCAGGAATATCAACATGCATCCAGCGCAGTAAAACAGCAAGTAACAAGGCATAAATAACTGGTAACTTGAGAATTTTCCAGACAATATCCTTCCCGCTGCTTTGAGCGGAAACTGAATTATAAAACCCATATGTAAAGGTAAGTAAATTTTGAAATATAGAAACGATGATTTGGATTGCCATACCGGCCGGATTAGAAGAAAAAACAAGTTCACTTACTGGTAGACCATAGTTTCCTGAATTGCTTAAAACAAAACTATTTTTAAAAGTAGATGACAACTGGCGATCGAATCGATTTACTTTAGCAAGCAGACTGCTAATCATTATAAGAAGTAAATTAAAAAACAATAAAAATAAAAGCGTTTGACCAATTAAATTTCCAGATATATCACTTTTGTAAATATTAACAAAGCATACAGCTGGGAGCAAAACATAAATCGTTAACGTTGATAATGTAGATAAGCTGAGTTTCAATAAACGATGCAGACATATCCCTACCCCAATCAACGCGAATAATGGAAAAATAATATGTAATAAAATCTGATAAAAAATTCCCACTCCGCTCACCTTTTTCTAAAACATATAATAGAATACTAAACCGTTTTTTGTTATAAACGACCGAATCAACGAGTTATTTTTCTTATGTTGCAATGAAAGCAAAGAAGCAAGCGATTGTCACCGCTTGCTTTTACTCGATTGACCTTCTTCATCGACTATTTTATAAAGGAATTATCCCTAATACGACTGCAACCACCATCATGACAATGGTTGATCCGCACGCCCATTTTAAGAAAGAACCTTGAAGTTTACCAAAATCCTCCCCTACCATCCCAACTAATAAATAGGTGGACGGAACAAGAGGACTTAATAGATGAACCGGTAAACCAAAAAGAGAAGCTCTCCCAATTAAAGCAGGATCAATCCCATATGCAGCTCCCGCCTTGGCAAGCAGCGGCAGAACACCATAATAAAAAGCGTCATTGGACATAAAGAAAGTAAATGGTGCACTAATAATCGCAGTGATTACAGCAAAATGCGACCCCATTGCGTCCGGGATATGCTTAATCAACGAGTTTGCCATGGCATCTACCATTTCAGTCCCTGCAAGAATTCCAGTGAAAATTCCAGCTGCAAAAATCATCGAAATAACTGATAAAGCATTATCTGCATAATTCGCTACACGTTCCTTTTGATCACTCATTTTTGGATAATTAATTGTAATGGCAATCGCAAAACCAATCATGAACAATACAGCTGACGGTAATAACTCCATAATGAGCGCTACCAAAAGAACTACTGTTAATACATAGTTAAAAACGATTAATTTAGGACGTTTAAGATGCGCATCCTCTACTGCAGCAGCATGTTGAGCCGCAATCTTGTAGTCAAACTCTATTACACCAATTCTCTTTCTTTCCTTTCTACCAAGAACAAAAGCCATGAAGAGAACAAATAAAATACCGCCAATCATAGCAGGAATAACAGGTGTAAAAACATCAGACATTTCAAGATTCAAAGCTGTCATCACTCGTGCTGTCGGTCCTCCCCAAGGAAGGAGATTCATGACTCCTGAGGCTGAAACAGCAATCCCTGCTAGAATAAGTGGTTTCATGCCAATTCTTTTATAAAGAGGAAGCATAGCAGAAATCGTAATCATGTAAGTCGTCGTTCCGTCCCCATCTAACGAAATAAGAAGAGCCAAAACCGCTGTTCCGATAGCAATTTTTACAGGATCACCTTTTACAAGCTTAAGGATTGTCCTTATAATTGGATCAAAAACTCCAGCATCAATCAAAATACCAAAGAAAAGAATAGCAAATAAAATCATAATACCTGTTGGGGCAACGCTTTTAATCCCTTCTAGCGCCATAGGACCCATTTCGCTGCCAAATCCACCTATAAGAGCAAAGACAATTGGTACGACAATTAAAGCAATCATAGCCGAAAGTCGCCCTGTCATAATTAAAATCATAAATACTAAAATCATTAAGTACCCTAATAAAGCGAGCATTTTGATCACTCCTTATCTACTAATTTAGATAAATTGTAATCTATGAGACTCCGTTTGTAAGCGTTTGCAATTTACTGTTTATTAAAACTATTACGTTAATTTTGTTCATTATGTTCACGGAAAACTTTAACAGTACCATCATAAGGCAATGTTTAGTTTTTGAGCTCATTTCATAAAAAAGAACAGCCAGCAGTCCTTCATGAAGGACTGCTTAGCCATTCTTTCATCAAATCTTATAATATCTACGCTCAGGCCTGCCTACTACACCGTATACAACTTCCGCTTTACATTCCTGCACAGAAATCAAATATTCCAAATAGCGCCTTGCTGTCGTTCTTGAAGCACCAATCTGTCTGCTCACTTGTTCTGCTGATAATCCAATAGAGCTTTTCTCAAGTACTATTCTTACTTTCGATAAAGTAATATCATCGACTCCCTTTGGTAAAGAAGTCTCCTTATTTACCGCGCTTGGAGGCGTGCCTTTTTTAAAAATACGATCAATAAATTCCTGATTAATTTCTTGGTCAGTTTGCATAAGATGGTATTTATTAAGATATTCTTCAATAATTTGCTGAAAATGCTCTATCTTTACTGGTTTTATCAAGTAATACTCCACACCATAGCGAAGTGCCTTTTCCAGTATTTCTTTATCGGTTGCTGCTGTAATCATAATAATATCGATATGCTTGTATTTTTGCCGAATAATCGGAAGCAAATCAGAGCCAAGTTGGTCTGGCATATATACATCAAGAAGAAGGAGATTAGGTTTCTTTTGCTCCAAAATTTCAATAGTCTGTTCTGCATTCAAAGCTTTACCAACCACTTCTATTTCTTCGAACCTATCAAGAAACTTCTCATGAATATCTGCTACCCGAAAATCATCTTCTGCGATGACCGCTCTTATTTTAACCATTTTTCTTCACCTCTCTGTTCTTAGGAAGATAAACTGTAAATATGGTATTTTCTTTTTCGCTTTGTACCTCGATAATACCACCTAGCTCTTTTACTGCATGGTCAACGTTTGAAAGTCCATAACCCCTTGGAAACTTACCCGTTTTCGAAGTGAATCCCCTTTCAAAGAGAAGCGAGATATCTTCTACGTCTATTCCCTTTCCATTGTCACTAATTTCAAAAATAATATCCTCTCCGATATCAGTGGCAAAAAATGTTACAATCGGTTCCTCAATGCCAAAAACAGCCTCAAAGGCATTATCTATGATGTTACTAAGGATTAAAGTAAGCTCGGATAATGTTATATGAGTCGGCAATGCCTCTAAATAACTTTGCGTATCGATTTCAAAAGTAACTTTCTTTTCCGATGCTTTACCTAACTTTCCTAATAAAATAGCCTGAACCTTTGTATCTTTTATCTGTTCGAATACAATTCGGTTTAAAGATTGAAGTTCGGACGTCTCACTTTGTATCATATCTATAGCCTCTTTATATTCCCCTAATTGTATTAATCCAGATAGCACATATAATTTATTAGTAAACTCATGTGTCTGCGCCCTTAAATCCTCTGAATATACTTTAACTTCTGATAATGTATTAACCATTTGCTCTATTTCTGTTTTATCACGAAACGAAGCAACTACACCACTTACATGTTCACCATCAAAAATGGGGGTGCAATTGACAATAACCGTTTTATGCTTCCACGTCATTTCTTTATCGATTTGTGGCTCTGCTGATTTCAACACTTCGTACAAATAAGTAGAAGGAAAATAACCATCCACTTTCAAATCGCGGACAGAACCTTTTATATCTAACAGTTTTTTAGCTGGTTGGTTCATAGATGTAATTACTCCATTTCGATCAATGGCTAAGATTCCCTCTTTCACAGAATGGAGTACAGCATTTTTTTCTTTATATAGGTTAGCAATTTCCATTGGCTCTAATCCTAATGTATCTTTACGTATACTTCTGGCAAGCATATAACTGCCGATTATAGATAAAAGAAGCGCTATGACTGATACAACAATTTCTTTAGACACATCTTCAAAGATTTGTTCACGAACATCTTCCACTAAAAATCCGACTGAAACAATTCCGATTATCTCGCCGTTCTGATTAAAGATTGGTGATTTTCCACGCATAGAAAGTCCAAGGGAACCTCTTGCTTCTGAAATATAATACTCACCTTTTTGAATGGCTCGTTCATTATCTCCACCTATCATATGTTTTCCTATTTCTGATGCTAGCGGATGGGAATAACGTATTCCATCTGCATTTCCTACGACGATAAATTCGGCACCCGTTTCATGACGGATTTTTTCTACAATAGGTTGGATCTTCTCGGATGGATTCTTTGATTCAATGGCCTCGATGATGGTCGGCATAAAAGAAATAGTTTTCGATAGCTCTAAGGCTAAGCGGCCTTTATCTTCTACTATTTGCCTTCCTTCCATGTAAGTAAAGAAAGTCGTTAATAGGAGGATTAGAAATAAGCTTAATGATAATACTAATCCAAGAATTTTGGTTTGAAGCGATACTTTCCACATTTTCATCCTCTATCTTCACTCTCTTTTTTATTCTTAAGTGTACTTTTGAAGGAACTCACCTTTGATTTACTCCTCATTTTATACATATTTTGTTTAGAATTTAACTTGACCGTCCATTTTCAGAAGCTATGGACAGCACAAATACAACCCCATTCCAGATGACTAAATTATATCAAAAAGGATAAAACGCGTCACAGTGACATTTCTAGTTGTGGATAAGTTGTGGATAAGTTGTGGATAAGTTGTGGATAAGAATATTATAAAAGGGGTTCTACCATATCACCATCAAGTGTAACCAAAACGAAAGAAAGGACTAAACTGTAAGTATAAGCATACTTATAGTTTAGTCCTTTTAATATCTAAATTTTACCATAGTTATTTTTCGGTATAAATAACACAGATAATGAAGCTATGATCCCCGCAAAAGCAAAAACATAGAAGTTCATCACAAGATCGAATTTCCAAGACATAAACAAGCCAACCAAAATAGGACCTAAAATAGCTCCTATCCTACCAAATCCAAGTGCCCACCCTAAAGCTGTAGCACGATTTTCCGCATCAAAATATTTGGAAATATATGCATTTAAGATTAACGTTGTTCCGATGGTTCCAAAACCTGCGATTCCTACAAGGCTATAAACAATTAGCATCGATGATTTTAAGCTTAATAAAGCAATTGAAATTCCCGCCAGGAAATATGAAATACTGATCACTTTTTTTGAGCCCCAGCGATCTGCTGCTACACCAGCTAAAAGAGCACCCGCGGCTGCTGAAAGGTTAAGCATCAATAGAAGTCCTAGACTTGAACCAAGCGGGTAACCAGCTTCTCTCATCATTTTAGGTAACCACGTTGTCAATCCGTAAATCATAAATAACCCCATAAAAAAGGTAGCCCAGAAAAATAAAGTTGCCCGAATGTTCTGTTTCGAGAAAAGTGTCGCTACCGTGTTGGGTTTACTTTTCCCTTTCTGTCCTTTATTCGAAGGCTGATTTTCTTTTATGGACTCGATAGAAATATTATAGCGATTGGCAATACGCTCTGCCTCTGTGTATCTATTTTTAGCTACGAGAAAATCGAGTGATTCAGGCAAATATTTGAGAATGAAAGGAACAACGAGAATCGGTACCGCACCAACCCAAAACATTAAGCGCCAACCATATTCACCCATGAAAAACATTGCAACTAGAGCCGAAAATACACCTCCCAATGCATATCCCGTATACATGATTGCATACATCATTGACCTGCGTTTAATAGGGGAATATTCAATAGTTAGGGCAGAAACTGTAGGAATGATACCACCGCATCCAATCCCCCCAATAAAGCGATATAATCCGAACATTTCAGGAGAAGGTGCCATCGCTGAAAGAGCCATCATGATAGAAAATAGAGTTAAAGAAAAAACCAGGATCTTTTTACGTCCAAAAATATCCGTAAGAGTTCCCACACATACTGCTCCTATTAACATCCCAATAAGGGCATAGCTTCCAATAGAACCCGCCTGCGCTGCAGATAATGACCATGCTGGATATTCCATTAACGTTGGAAGTACAGCACCGTAGATAGCTAAATCAAAACCTTCTGCAAGCATGCAAAACCAACAAATGGCTACAACAAGATAAGTAATACCAGAAATTGATTTCCTTTCTAAGTTATTCAATTCTTGTTGAGAATTTGTTTCGTTCTTCGAATAAGAGGAATCTACTGAATGTGAATTTCGGCCCATTTAAACAGCTCCTTTTGATAATTATTGCTCATTATTATCATTAAATTGTTCCCGTTATCTGTCGTAGATGTTTCTAATCCTCAACCATCTTACATTTCTAGGGGATTCAATTACTTGTATCTTGCTATTTAAAAATGAAACCGTCTAGAAGGTTGGTCAGATATTTAATTGAAAATAACGCTGGGCTTCTTCAACAATCTTGTGATTTGCTAATTTTTCTTTTATAATTTCTTTTCCTTTGACTATGATTAATGTGTTCCCTAGCAAGGTGATACGCCCCTCTTCTGTCACTCTAGAAAGGAAATAATCCTTATTAAATATAGATTGGGGAGATGTTTCGGTCAGAACACATATCGGGTAGATACTGTCTATAGTCCATTTATTTAGAGGAGCTTCAAATCGATACAAAATTTCCCATCCAGTACTAGTTTCTTTTTGCAAGTAGAACAACAATTTCTCTTCATCTTTTTTCACCCTGTAATTTCCATCAGAATCTATAACTTCTTCTCCACTCATAGGTACTGGAATTCGAGGGCACTTACCTCCAAGCCCTACATCCACTAGATATTCCTTGTTATCTACAGGGACGACCATGAAAAGATGTGCGTTTTCGATTGCCCAAATTTCATCTCTAACATGTACGGTTCCTGCCATTAGATAAGGATTGAAACCGAGCTGTGTTAACAGGTGATAAAACAATCCGTTCAATTCATAACAGACCCCTCCACGTTGAAAGAGCACAATTTTCTTATAGAGATCTTCTGTATTTAAAGAGAGGGGCTTTTTATTAAGGATGTCTAGGTTCTCAAAGTGTACGTTAAGAACATGTTGTTTTTGTAAATGGACCAAATACTCAAAATCTAGCATATCTTTCTTAACAGCTTGAATACGATTCAAATATTTTATTATTTCGATGTTCATCACCTACAAACCATTATAATTTGGTTAGTTTTCCTATATAAAATATACTTCATCGTTATAATGAGCTATCAGATTGAAAAACTAACATGTATGAATAAAATATTGGAACAGCGCAAAGTAGAAACTACTAAGAACCTTAATGTTTTCATAGATTCTATAAAAACATTAAGGTTTGCTCACTATTTACAAGTGAATGATACACTCCCTAATTCTGCAAATTGAGCGAGGATAGAATCTCCAGGTTGGAAGGCGATGGCTTCGGATATGGCACCGCTTAGCACAATGTCCCCTTTCCTTAAGCCCTTTCCGATTTCCCCCATTTTATTAACTGCCCAAGCAACGGATGTGGCAGGGTGCCCCAAAACAGCGGCACCTGCTCCTACCGTAGCTACTTCTCCGTTTTTAGACATAAACATTCCTAATTCCGCCAAATTGAGATTAGCAGGCGATATCCATTTATCCCCTATTACAAAGCGAGCCGAAGAGCAATTATCCGCAATAACATCCACAAGGGTGAATTTAAAATCTAAATATCGGCTGTCGATAATTTCAAGTGCCGGAGCAACATATTGGGTTACACTTAATACATCAGCTGCAGTAACATTGGTTCCCTGAAGATCTTCTCCAATAAAGAAAGCGATTTCCGGTTCGGCCTTCGGATGGATGAGTTGATTAAACTCAAGAGGAGCCCATTCGAAAGCAAGCATATCATCTGTCAAATAGCCGTAAATGGCTTCGTGAACCCCCATCATCTCCTGTTTGGCCTTACTTGTTAAACCAAGTTTTAATCCAATTCGCCGAGCACCTTCTTGTTCTTTTTGTTGAATCAATTTCTCCTGTAAGATATACGCTTCTTCGAAAGTCAAGTTTGGATATTTATCTGTGATTTTTGTAACTTCCCGGCGTTCCTTTTCCGCTGATAAAAGATATTCAACGATTTCTAAATCTGCTCCTTGAGTAATTGCCATTATTGCACCCCCGATTTTTGGGATTTAGCCAATTCAGCAGCCATGTCAAGAATCATATCTTCTTGACCCCCAACCACGTTTCTCTTTCCAAGTTCCATCACTTCACTTCTTTCCAACTTATACATAAGATCGGTACCGATCTTACCTGAACCGATAATCACTGCTTTAACTTTACTCACATAAACTCCCCCCATTTACTCAAAAGCTACAGAAACCGAACCAAGCGGACCAAAATGAGCTGAAATGGTATCTCCTCGCTTAACAGTCAATGCCCCAGAAAGTGCTCCAGGCAGAATTAACTCACCTGCTTTAAGCTGAATACCAAACTCGTGCAATTTATTCGCCAACCATGCGATCGCCTGTGCAGGATGCCCAAGCACAGCAGCCCCAGAACCTGTTGCTACGAGATCTTCATTATTATAAAGAGCCATACCAACACTGCGTAAATCTAAACCGTCTATCGTACTCTTCTTGTCCCCAACCACTACTTTGGCTGAAGAACCATTATCAGCGACAGTATCTATTAATTGAATCTTCCAATCAGTAATACGACTATCAATAATCTCAATCGTGGGTACCACATGCTTAGTGGCCATTAATACATCCAGATAAGTGACGTTCGGACCAACTAGATCTTGCCCAAGGATAAAACCAATTTCCGCCTCTACTTTCGGACTAATCATATCGCTAATTTTGACTTTCTCCCCATCTTTAACCTGCATATCATCCAACAAATGGCCATAATCCGGTTCATTGACTCCTAGCATTTTCTGCATTGCCACACTTGTAAGCCCTACTTTCTTGCCAATAACCCGATGTCCTTCTGTTCTCTTTTTCTCCATGACTTTTAGCTGAATTTGGTAAGCGTCCGTCACACTCAATTCAGGATATTGCTGTGTAAGTGGATCTAGTGGATGCTTACTTTGCTCTGCTTCTATCAATTTATCTGCTAATGCTTCTAATAATAAACTCAAGAGAATCCCCTCCCTTTCTGATAATATAAAGAGTGACGCTTAGCCACTCTTTATATTTTGCTTCTATAATTTCATCGTAATAGTTTTTGCTTCCGTGTAGAATTCAAAACTATGACGTCCACCTTCTCGACCGATTCCGCTCGCCTTTGACCCTCCAAAAGGAGTTCTCAAATCTCTGTAATACCAGCAATTGATCCAGAACAAGCCAGAATTGACTCGGGAGGCAACTCTGTGAGCTCGCTGTAGATCATTCGTCCAGACCACACCCGCAAGACCGTAAATCGAGTCATTGGCAATGCTCACTGCCTCTTCTTCTGTTTTAAAAGGAATCACAACAAGTACAGGACCAAATATTTCATCTTGGGCTACTCTCATTTTGTTATCTACATCGTAAAGAACAGTAGGCTCATAGAAGTTTCCTTCACCTAATCCCACAATTCGCTTACCACCAATTGCTAGTTTTGCCCCTTCAGACATTCCGGATTGAACATGATGATCTACTGTTTCTAAATGACTGCGGGAAACTAGAGCTCCCATATCGGTAGTTTCATCCAACGGATCTCCAACCTTAATCTTCTTGACAGCATTAACAAACTTGTCTAAAAATTTATCATAAATGCTTTCTTGTACTAACAAGCGAGAACCGGCCAAGCAGATTTCCCCTTGATTTCTAAAAATAGCTTCAATCGAACCTTTTACCGCCTCATCTAGATCTGCATCTTCAAAAACGATATTGGCTGACTTCCCGCCCAATTCAAGCGATACAGGGATTAATTGGGAAGCAGCGTTTTTCATAACCGTTTGACCGGTCGTCGTTTCCCCAACAAAAGAAATACGGCGTACATATGGGTTTGTGGACATTGCAGTACCGACGGTTCCACCCGGTCCAGTAATAATATTTAAGACACCTGGGGGAAGTCCTGCTTCATTAGCAATTTCCCCTAACATAACCGCACTGAGTGGTGTATAAGAGGCCGGCTTCACAACGACTGTATTTCCGGCAGCCAATGCTGCAGATACCTTCCATGTCATTTGCATAAAAGGAAGATTCCATGGAATGATCAAGCTAGTCACACCTGCTGCTGCATACTTTGTATAGGACATATGTTTAGATTGTTGATAATTCTCTTGGTGGACATATTTAGCCATTTCAGCAAAGAAACGTAAATTAGATGCCGCCCTAGGAATATCAAATTCTCGACTCTCTTTAATTGGCTTTCCAACATCTAGCGTTTCAATAAGAGCCAACTCATTTACTCGTTCCATAACTAAATCAGACATTCTACAAAGAATTTTCGATCTTTCCTCAACCGGCATTTCACTCCAAATACCACTTTCGAACGTACGTTGTGCGACCTCAATCGCATACTTAACATCTTGCTCACCAGCATTTGCCACTGAAGCAAGTTTCCGGTTTGTTGAAGGATCAATCGTATCGAATGTCTCACCTGATATCGCATTAATATATTCACCGTTGATAAAAAGTTTTGCGTCTTTCACTTTCATTTGATTTCCCTGTAAAGAGCTCATTTGTATCCTCCTATTCCTCTATCTCTAAGATCATTTCCACTTCGACCGCATTATTATGTGGGAGTTGGCCCATTCCAACAGCCGATCTTCCATGTTTCCCTTTCTCGCCGAATACTTCTACCAACAAATCTGAAGCACCATTCATTACTTGGGGCTGATTAGTAAAATCAGGAGTACTATTCACAAACCCTAATATTTTAACAATGCGTTTTACTTTACTTAGTTCCCCGATCTCTTGTTTTACGACTGTCAAGAGATTCATCATGCACTGCTTAGCAGCATCATATCCAACTTCAATCGTTACATCCTTACCGAGCTTGCCGCGATACTCATCGGTACCTTGTCCAGACGTAAAAATCAAGTTTCCTGTCCGTACACAGCTGACATAGTTCCCAGCCGCTTGACGCGGTGCAGGTAGTACTAATCCTAGTTCTTCCAATCTTTCTTCAGGTGTCATCGTTTGGTTTTTCATTATTTAATCACCGCTTTTTCCATATTTAAAAATTTAAGAGCATTCTCTCCAAGCATAGCTAGCTTTTGTTCTGAAGTGAGTGCCATGGCATCGTCAATAACCTGGCCCGGTGGAACTTCTCGAAGTAAGAATGGGTAATCCGACCCCATAATCACTCGATCATGTCCAAAATTTTCAACGAGATATTTGATATTCACTGGATCATTTACAATCGAATCAAAATAAAACTTCTTGGCATAATAACTTGGAGGTTTGTCGATTAGTCGTAAATGCGGCCATACTTGCCACCCTTTATCTAATCGAGGAAGAATGAATGGGAAAGATCCTCCGCCGTGAGAAAAGCAAATTTTTAACCTAGGAAACTTCTCCATCACACCGCCCAATATTAAACTAGCTGCTGCTAGGGCCGTTTCACTAGGCATGCCGACCGTGTACATTAAATTGTGACGGGGCATTCTTTCTCCTCCTAACGTCTCCCATGGGTGAACAAATAGAGGAACCTCCCACTTCTCACACATTTCAAAAAATTCAACTAATGAAGGATCATCTAGATTTTTTCCATTTACATTAGTTCCAATTTCAATCCCCTTTAAGCCCAACTCGTGAATACAGCGATCCATCTCTCGAATAGCAAGAGTTGCATTTTGCAATGGGACCGTACCTAGTCCAATAAATTTTGTTGGATACTGATTTACTGTTTCTGCGATAAAGTCATTTTGAATACGGGCCATAATTTCCGCTTCTTCAGCAGGCGCCCAATAAGAAAATGTTACAGGAATAGGGGATAAAACCTGCATATCCACCTTTTCTCGTTCCATGTCTTGAATTCGCTTTTCAGGGCTCCAAACTTGATCTGTCACTTCTCGAAAAACTTTTCCCGCAACCATAATATTGGCTCCACAGGAACAAGTTCGTTGTAGGACAGGCCATCGATCTCCTTGAAATTTTTTTAAGAAATCTGGAATACTCTCTGGAATAATATGTGTATGAAAATCTACTCGCATTTCCATTCCCCTGCTTCCGTCGACATAACATGTCCACAATTTTTACATGTCCGGAGTTCAAGGCTACTGTTAAATCCATTAATTGCTTCTTTCACTTGCGTTTCAATATTGGTTAGCTGAACATTTACTCGATGCATCTCATGATCACACTTATCGCAGAACCAGACAAAGTCCTCACTCTCTCCTTTTGCCCTGTTACGTTCTATTACAATACCAATAGTATCAGCAACCCTATGCGGAGAATGGGGAACATTTGGAGGAAGCCAAAATAACTCTCCTTCCTTTACAGTTATTACCTCCCTCTTCCCTTCTTCATTGATGATTTCTACATAACAATCCCCCTTTAGCTGATAGAAAATTTCTTCTGATGGGTCTACATGGAATTCACGTCGTTTATTCGGGCCCCCAATAACTTGAACCATCAATTCTGCATCTTTCCAAATCACTTTATTATTCACTGGAGGTTTAAGTTGATCTTTATTTTCCTCAATAAATTTCCATAAATTAATGGTATTAAAAGTTTTATTCAAAGTACTCATAGTTTTAATCACTCCATATATGTTTTTTATTGTTTCATTGTTTGATTTTTGTGAGAGCTTAAGATCCATATCGCCTTATTTAAATTTGTCACCATTACCCTCTTCTTTTTTGAACCGTTTCTCCCCCAATGGCCCAATGTATTGATGGAATTTCATGAATTAAAATCCTAATACTTTCGGGGGATACCCCTAACGTTTCAGATACCGTTTGTGTTACATTTTCAATCAAGCGGTTTTTTATTTCTTGATCTCGACCCTCTATAATTTTCATTTCAACGATAGGCATTGAAGTACTCCCTATAAAGAATTATAAAAATAAATTTTTATCATCCAGACTACGGGTGAAAAGGATTTCCCAATATACTGTTTCATTACTTAGGCTTTTAATGCTTTTTGCATAAAGACTACTTCTTTTGCCAAATCCGAAATTCTGCTTAATACTTCTTCATCCACTATTTCATTCTGCTTATTGAAATGGTCGGTATGAGCGTAAACAGAGCCCGGTGCTACGAAGGCCCGAAAATAACCAGCAATTGGTTTTAATTGATTTTCAATCACTAAGTAATGTTGATAAGTTCCACCTGTAGCAATAAACCCCATTACTTTATTGCGTAGAATTTGCGGATGCACCAAGTCAAACAAGTTTTTAAGCGCCCCAGAGAGAGAGCCTTGAAATATCGGGGTACCGATAATATAGAAATCAGCAGACGAAACAATGTCAACAACCTTTTTTGTATCATCCGAATAACTGGAAAGGTCACGTCCATCACACAAGGAAACAGAGTAATTTCTCAAGTCCAACAATTCCACGTCAACTTCCGGATGTGTTTTTTTAACTTCCTCTAAAATCTTCTGTACAACAACGCATGTTTTCGCCCCAATAACAGTTCCAGATATTCCTAATAATTTCATTTGAGATCCTCCTTGAACGCCCTACACTCCCCTTAGGTATCCATCTGTTATCGCCATCCGGGGGGGAGACAGAGCATAATGTTCCTTCGTCTCATTCCGTTACCGTCCCAACAGAGAAAGGGATTCTTGAATGTTTCCTGTTGATATCAGTTTTCGTATTCTGGTAGACGAAATAACCTTACCCTTTGAGCAACAAACAGGCTGATTAACTCGAACCTGGAAATACTGTTCAAGTAGTTGAATATCTCCTTCTCGATTTCCTCCAAATCGGAAGTCACTTCCTACTATGATTTCTACTGGACTAAATTTCTTTAAATCTTCAATAAAATCTATAGGGGGACGCATTGTGTAAAATTCATCAAACCGTGCAATCACAACATGATTGACCCCTAACTTATCTAATAAGACCAGTTTCTCTTCAACCGTAGTTAAAATACGAACCCCTTGAAAATAAAATCGAGGAGGGGGATCAAATGTATATATCAAACTTGGTACTCCTAGAATCTTAGCTCTTTTCACAGCTTCTCTAATCACAGCTTGATGCCCTTGATGAACCCCATCGAACGCGCCAATTGCTATGACCGAGCTTGGCAGTGTTAACATTCCTTCTGCATGTGTTTCTATATCCTCCACCTCCTCCTTACATAAAACCAAAGTATTACTTGTTTATTAGTTCTTCCAACTTGCTAACTTGTAATGCTTCATCAACCATGTCAAACGTACGTTGACGTTTAATTGTATTATAAAAAATGGCTTTCTTCCGTATCGGATCACCTGTATAATAACGTTCATATTGGAGTAAACGTTGTCCAAACGCTTCCCCGCACAAATCCCAAGCAAGTTTGAATACGCTTACACGATCGATTGCAGAAACTCCCGCTCTTCCTACATAATAGCGATCCATATCTTCTCTCAGCTCTGGATCTTCAAAATCAGCACCAGTTGGACTCAACAATAATCCGCCAGCCCCTATTGTTTGCATCAGTTCAATCGCACGGGGATACATCGTCGGCAAGAAACCTCGAATTGTTTCAAGAGGTACCCAATTCGGAATAGCCTCACCCTCTGGTGTAATCTCATACTCATGCTCAGCAACAAGCATTAATGCTCTAATAGATTCCACAGCTTGGATTAACTCACCAAGTTTTTCCTGTACATGTAAAAATGTATCTACTCCGATTGAGTCAGCTAACCTGCATGCTACTTCGGTAGCAAATTGAATTTTCAAGAGCCCTCTCACTGCTGATTGATGAGCAGGTTGCAGGGCGATTCCCGTTTTGGGATAAAGAAGGTTTGCAGCCTCAATATTGTTATAAATAAACACTCGATCCCAAGGAACTAAAACATCTTTAAAGACTAACAGAGCATCCATTTCTTCAAAGCGTGATGCCAATGGATGGTCAAATAATGGACGCTTCCCATCTTGCATCGGTTCGCGGCAAATAATTCGAAGTCCTGGTGTATCAATTGGAAGTGCAAATGATAGCGCATAACGTTCATCACCCGGTTTGTATCCTGGGAAGGTATAAATAATAACCTCATCTGTTATAGGAGCAAGTGTAGCCAAAAATTTAGCACCTCTCACAATAAGTCCTTCAGGCGTCTCTTCAACAGCTCCTAAATGAGAAAACATATCCTGTTGCTCATGAGAGGATTTGCTTCGGTCATTTTGAGGATTGATAATGGCATGCGTTAAAAACAAATCATTATCGCGAACATGTCGATAGTAATTGCGCATATTTTCAGCCCACTGCTGATTGTACTTTTCAAAAAAGTTAGCATTACTGTACAAAGAAGTAATTACCACATTTAAAAAGTCTGGAGATCTTCCCATTAAACCAAAAGTAGCCTTTGCGAAGGCCTCAAACGCTGCTCTACGCTTAGTTAAGTCTTCATAGTTTTTTGGAACCAAAAACGCATTGTTCACTCTTTCTCCAGTTTCTTCACAGATATGAGTAATCTTATCTTGATATTCCGGATCATGTTGCATATCATATAGCTTGGCGATTTCAAGTACTGTCTGTTTTAATACTGGGTCATCTAACACGCTTTCAACCTTTTTCCCCGCCATCCAAATTTCAGGTTTTCTTGCCTTTACTGCCTCTATATATTGAGCACCTGTACGGATTCCCATAATCATTTCTCCTTATATGCGTATTTAATAGCATTGATACCTTTTGGTTTTCATTAGCATATCTTCACTATCTACCCATTTCTAAAACACGATGGACTTCATCGACATGTATTTCTTTAATTTTTTATCACTCTCCCTCAAAGTTATTTTGAATATCATCGTTATTGATTCAATCTCTTTAGTTGATAATAAGCCCAAATCAGTTGTATCCCTGTAAACCATTTAACATTTTTTGAATTTTTTATATATTCCTAAAAAAATGTTAAAAAAGGCATCCATGCTAAATTAACAGTAAAAATCCAGCTAATACAGGAGTTCCGACCATTGTCACTTTCAAAAATGATTGGGGTGCGAAGTTTGTAAATTTTGCTCCTACATAGGCTCCAAAAATGGTTCCTACTAAAACTTGAAACAATAATATTAAATCCAAATACCCTTCCGAGATGTACCCGACTCCTCCCCCTATTGCAATTGGAACAATCACTAACATCGTAGTGCCTACTGATTGACGAATCGATAGTCCTAGCAGCGTGTATAAGCCAATTTGAATAAAAGGAGCACAACCAATTCCAACTGTTCCGGATACTATTCCGAAAATTCCTCCTAATACTGCCGCCCTACCTAAAAGGAAAGAGAAATTCCCATTTGGATTTTCCTTCCTATTTTTCACCATGAATAAACGAGTTAACAGCAAGAAGGATGACAGGAATAACATACCTGCCGTCAACCACGGTAAAATGTAACTTGGAAAGATAAAAGCGATTTTGGATCCCATAAAAGCCCCTAAGGCCCCAAATCCACCTGTGATCAAACCGACCTTGAGCACAACATTTCCTTCCCTAAAATGGCTATAAGCACCTGACAAACTAGTAAAAATCATGGCCGCTAGAGAGGTCCCCAATGCTTGATAGATGGGAACTTTAAAAACTAACGTTAAAATAGCTATAATGAATCCAGCCCCGCCCGCACCGACAAACCCAAGTAAGGTCCCCAATGCAACCATCGTTAAAATAATAGCCAACTGAGCCCCTCCATTCACCTTAAACTTTTTGATAGTATCACAAATAGATTCATACTTTTCAGAAAAGTATGAATCTATTATTAATCTTAAATAAATTTATACTTAAACTAGTGTAAAGTATTTAACATTAAAAAAGCTTTTTCGTCGCTGCCATAAAAGAGTCCTAACTTAAAAAAGATCATTAATCAAACACCCGAAAAGAAAGCGCTCCCAATTATGTTTGAAGAAAATTCTTCATCAAACTATTAAACTCTAAGTAATTCCTCGTAAGAAAACATAACAAAGTTAATATAATCGTAACTATTCGGCACAGTGCTAGATAGTTTATGAGAAAGGCAACAAAAGGAGGCAAGTGACTATTGGTGCTGTTTTTTACCTTGTGCTTCGAATACGTGTCATCGCCATGTTTCACCTCCTGTCCTTTATGCTAGTACCATTCTTTACAGGAAAAGGAGGACTTTACTAACAGCCTTTCTAATGACTGTCTGCAAAGTACAGATAATTATTTTCGCTTTGTATTGTGAGGATGTGTGGTATAAGGAAAGACTTCCCGCTTTCCAACACATATCCGGAAGGTTTAACCTAGACTCAACGCAAACCGCGTTGGGCTAGGATCGGCAATACCGTGTCGCGGAAATAAGGAAACTCAGCGTTGTAATCAACAAAGGATAGCGTAGTTCCCCGAAAGCCGGCCTCGGCTAGTGAGATAATCCCGTCTGCCACTTGCTGCGGTGTGCCAACCAACGGAAACCCACCGTGTCCAGAAGCAAAACGATCACGGATTAATGCTAACAGATCATGAGGAAATGAATGAGCATGGGCGAACTGCAGCCTGACGAGGTTATCTACGGCTTCCCAGTCAGCATTGGTCTTGGCGGTGTGCTCCAAAAACTTGAGCGCCTCTTCTTCAGTAGGGCGACAAACAACGTGTGAAAAGGTAAGGACATCAACGCTATGACCAGAGCGCGTCGCCTGAGCCTTCAGATCGGAGACCTCGTCTTTAGATCGCGACACGTCGATTGTCGGAGTAAACAAGAAGTTAGCGTTGCGGACCGCGAATTCGCGCCCCTGGCTAGACCCAGCAGCATTTAG
Source organism: Peribacillus asahii (assembly GCF_004006295.1). NCBI lineage: Bacteria > Bacillati > Bacillota > Bacilli > Caryophanales > Bacillaceae > Peribacillus > Peribacillus asahii. Next base: position 447,992 of record NZ_CP026095.1, on the reverse strand, counting down.
TATCGGTATATCGCCGGCGGGACGTGGTTCGCCCTTCACCTGCTTGAGTTTGAAATAGTCGCCATTCCAGTCAAAGCGGCTCTCTTCTTTCCAGAGTTTATTAACAATGTTGAACCACTCTTGTGCATAGGCGTAACGAGTTTCGTGATCGTTAGGTAAATTCAGGCCTAGTGCTTGATATTCCGGCTCGTTCCAACCGGCAACGATGTTTAGACCAGCACGTCCTTGTCCGATCTGGTCCAGGGTAGCGAGTTGTTTGGCCACTACAACCGGATGGTTAGCGACCGTATGGATTGTCGAAAAGATCGAGATATTTCGGGTTTGCGCCAAAAGACCAGCTGCCCAAGCGATTGGTTCAAGTACAGAACTATGAAAGTCGGTCTCGCCTCTATAGCCGATCCAACGCGCAATCGGCAGCATAAAGTCGATATCCGCGTCATCTAGCATCTTCGCCAGCTTAAGGTTGTTCTCCCATGAGTTTTCCCACCGCTCCGGTATCTTAGTAACTGTCATGCCCCCAGAGCAATTGGTAGCAAAGGTGCCGAGTAGGAAACGGTCTTTTTTAAACATTGTATTGATTGTATTGCTCATTGATATTCCCCCTATTTTTAACATTAATTATAGTCACGCGTTGTTTTGATCTGTCATCCAAGGAAATCTCTACCGCTTCCTATGGAAGATAGAGACTTCTTTTATGGATGAAATGAAACAACGCCTAAAACACAGAATTTTCAGTAAATTAAACTTACAACCCTTTTCTTTTTAGGGTGTAAGTTTAATTCGACTTTGTGCTTTCCATAGTTTTTCTATGCTAAACCCACTAAATCAATTTTTAGGTACTAACGCAATTACTCTAAGGGGGCTACCACTTCCTCCTGTGATTTTAAGAGGATTAGTAATAATAACAGCTCCTCTTGCTGGAAGTTTATCAACGTTTGCCAACTGCGCTAATCCGTATTTATTTGCTCCATGCATATAATGGTGATTAGGAAACATTGGATCAAACGTAGCTGCAATCCCGGCATCTGTTCCTACCGTTTCTACCCCTACACCTAGCACATCACGTTCTTCTGCTAAGAAAATTGATGCTTCTTTTCCAATACCAGGGGTATGAGACATTCCATCCTCGCCTACATTAAAATATTTTTCATGGTCTTTTGAATAATTTCCCCACCCAGTGTGCATGATGACCCATGAATGTGGCTGAATTTTTCCGAACTTTTCTTCATAGGCAAGAATATCTCCAATAGTTAAGCAGTAGTCTGCATTATTGAAGCTTTCCTGTGTTACATTGATGACACAAGCTTCAGCTATCATATTTTTCACCGGCATGGTATCCACACCATTTTTTCCTTTTCCAGAAACCCAATGATTTGGCGCATCGAAGTGTGTACCAACATGTTCCCCGGCTACGAAGTCATTCCAATACCATCCTAGTCCATCTTCATCATACTTTGATAAACGATTATACTTAAAGCCGCCTGTAGTTTTAAAAGGCTCTGGTAACGCAATAACTGGGGTTTCTTCGTTTAGCTCTTGAGACAGATCAACGACTTCAATATCACCGGTTACAATATTTGATATTAAATCCTTCAGCGTATCATTAACTTTTAAAGGCATTCTTTATTCCCCTTTTAACAACTTTAAATTTTCCCCTCTATTTCCATTTTGCGATTTACCGTTACTATTATTTCCAAGTGGGGTCATCTGTGTCCAAGACCATTTAGGAGTTGTCCCGCTTCGTTGAACACCAGTATTCATGTAAGATTCATTATCGTAGCAAAGATTAATGATGAGAACTAACTTTTTATTCAAACATAAGTTCTTTAAGCGACAGTTCGATTTTTGAAGTAGTCGAGGGACACTAATATCTTTTTAATCATCTGATTATACAAACCTCGCTAAATCCTCGCTCTACAACTTTCAACTTTTTTCTCAATAATTTTGATTATTTATAAAATCCAGCTGGTGGCAAATTGTATGCCGCAACAATCGTCTTCGATTGAGTATAGTTATCCAATGCTTCTTTACTATATTCTCTTCCAACACCACTGTTCTTAAAGCCACCAAATGATGCACCGGACTGAAAGTTAAAGTATTGGTTAATCCAAACACTTCCTGCCTGTAGTTTATTCGCAGTCTTTAAAGCGTTTTCGAGGTTGTCAGTCATGATACCAGCCGCAAGACCGTAGTCAACATCATTTGCCATCTTGATGACATCATCTACATCGCTCCAACGCGTAACAGTAGCTACAGGCCCAAAAATTTCCTCTTGAGCAATTCTCATGTCATTTGTAGCTTCAATGATGGTTGGTTCAATAAAATATCCATGTTCGTTACCCGGAACAGTGACACGTTTGCCTCCGTAAAGAATTTTAGCTCCTTCTTCCTTTGCGATATCAAAATATCCGAGAACACGCTTTCCTTGTTTATCATTAATGAGAGAACTTACTCTTGTGGATGGATCCATGGGATCACCAATTTTAACTTCTTTTGCTCTTGCAATTAATTTTTCAACGAACTCATCATAGATATCATCATGGATAAAGAGACGCGTTCCAAGAATACAGCTTTGTCCGTTAAAGAAAGTGTACCCGAGTGTCGCGTTTTCCACAGCACGATCAATATCTACGTCTGGGAAAACAATGTGTGGTGCTTTACCGCCAAGTTCCAGTGTTACGGGCAAGATTCTTTCCCCAGCTGTTTTACCAACCAAGCGTCCTACACCAACACTTCCTGTGAAGGCAAGCTTATGTACATCCGGATGATCGATAAGTGCTTGCCCTGCTTCTGTACCATAACCTGGAACAATGTTAACTACCCCTTTTGGTAGAATTTTTTGTAGCAGTTTAGCGAATTCCATAGTGGATAGGCTTGCATCTTCTGCAGGCTTTAATACTACTGTGTTACCTGCAGCAAGCGCCGGAGCCAGTTTAAAGGAAACCATAATCATTGGTACATTCCAAGGAATGATTTGCGCACAAACACCAAGAGGCTCTTTCTTAACAATCAGTTGGCCGTTCTGAACGGATCTAGAAGCACCCTCATAAGTTAAAATGGCAGAAGCGAAATAACGGAATTGATAAATAGCAAGCTGATAATCCAGGTCGAATTCGTGAATAGGGCGGCCTGTGTCTAAACATTCAATCTTTTTCAGACGGTCTTGGTTTGCTTCGAGTACATTAGCAATTTTATGAAGTAAAGCCGAGCGCTCTTCAATAGGAGTATTAGACCAACCTTCAAACGCTTCGTTGGCAGCTTTTACAGCAAGGCCAACATCTTCTTTTCCTCCTCTGGCAATTTTCGAAAGTAATTCCCCGTTTGCTGCGTTGATAGCATCAATATAGCCATTGGATGGTTCTACGAATTCACCATTAATAAATGGGCCGTAGCTTTCATCGAGCTTAAGGTCTATAACAGTTTTTTGACTAGTAGTTTCCATTAAATCTACCCCCAATTTACAATTTATGATATATCAATAAAATATTTATAGCTTGACTATTACAAAAATCATCGGCATCGAATCTCCTCCATCATGATCTCTACAGAGATTCAACGATTGGTACGTCAAAATGAGTTCCGCAATGTTCACCCGTTACAGAGTCATTACAATAAAAAATTGGTTCCTTTTCATTGTATTTTGACAATTGCTTAAACTTAAATCCTGCCGTATTCTAAAATGATTCTGGCGGCTTCATCACAAGGTGTTTCATCATTGAAAATCTAGGGCAGATCAATAATCTCTATTCGCTTGCTAATGGCTCCATTTAGCATTTCACCTAAAATATTTGTTTTAATACTCATTTTCCTATTTCCATTTTCACTTTTTTATTTTCATTTGAATAAACATGAGGAATGCAAACATCTATTACAGTAGAACGACCCTCTTTAACAAGTTTCATTCCTTCTTTTAGAGCATCTTTTAGTTCTGATCGTTGTTTTACCTTTATTGGATGAGCATCACCGGCGGCCTCAGCGATTTTAGATAAATCGGATGGTGGATCAAAATTCACCCAAAACTGTTCCGTTTCATTGGCAACACCATGCGGATGAACACCTAAAGTTGAAAGTTTTGGTGCCTTCCAGCCAGAATTATTGTAGACGACCTGTAAAAATGGGGTGTTATATCGTTTAGCAATCCAATGCACAGTAGAAGGAATACTAAAAAAATATGAACCGTCCCCAGTGAGACTGACAATCGTTTTGTCAGGCTTAGCTAATTTCATTCCTATTGCTGCGCCACCATTCCATCCTAAAGAACCGGCACCACTTCCATAATAAGAGCCTGGTGTATTTACTCCAATATGATTAGAAATTACTCCATAATTTGTAATACCTTCATTCAAAACAATCGTATTTTCATCGATAACTTCTCTAACACAAGCTGTCAGATACTCTGGTGTAATGACATCGCTCTCTGCTTGTTCGATACGGTATTTTTCTTCATTCTGTCGATCATGAATATCAGATAATTTTTCCCAGCGCTTCGATACCCTGTCTTTATCTATTGCGCTATTATCTTCTAGGTATTGATTTATCTGCTGAAGAGCTATATATGAGTCAGCTTTAAAGAAACGCTTTGAAGGTATATACCACAAAGGCATTTGTTCCTTTAACGGATCGACGTCTATATAATATATAGTTGTTTCATCCGACGGCTTGTTTTTCGTTGGTATCCATGGAACATCACTATCTAATACAAGTACAAAATCTGCTTCAGCAAGCAATTCGTTCTGCTTCGCAGTATTCCAATAGGAACCACAATGCATTGGGTGGTTAGCTGGAAAATTCATATGATGTGGTATCGATTCAATAACAGGAATTGCTAAATATTCACTTAAACGGATAAGTTCTCCGACAGCTTCAGTATTTCTACCCAGATAGGATGTTACAATAAGTGGATTTTTGGCTGATAACAAATCATTAGCTAATTCTGCAATATTTTGCGGCGGAACTGCCCCTGGTGAGATAGGTTTCCAAAGTTCGCTATTAATAGTGACAGGTTCAACCTTCTCTTCCATAGCTTCCCGAGGGCCCATCAAATAAACTGGTCCCATCGGATCGCTTTTCGCAATTTGCAGAGCACGATAAACAAGCTGCTTCACATTGGCACCTGTTCTAATTTCGTTATCATATTTTGTATACCCACGTACAATGCCGCGTTGATCAAAAACATCTTGAATCCAGTGGATGAATTCATTCCGGCTTCCGGCTAGCTCATTTTCTTGTGTGTATGGAGATGCACCAGCAAAAATTAAAACAGGAACCCTACTTTTAGCTGCGTTATGGATCGCTCCCCCTAGGTTTTGCGTTCCGCACTCCACATGAACCATTACTGCCTGAGGTTCACCCGTCGCTTGGGCGTAACCATGCGCAGCACTTAAAGCTACAAATTCGTGAGGGCACGTGATAACAGTTGGTAATTTCTTATTTTCTTTTTTAGCTACTGCCAAACTTTCGATGATAGCTGGATGATCACTCCCTAAATTAGCAAAGATATAGGAAACACCCGCTTCTTGTAATGCTTCTAAAAATGCAGTGCCAGTTGTATACAATACAAAACCCCCTTAATATTAGTTCCTTAATGAAATTTCTATTACCTTACAACTTATCTATCTTTTTACACCTTCATTTTAAAGTGAGTTAGTGATTAAATATATTGCATGGTTAACAAATATTCAAAAAAGTTATTCCGCCTCATTGTGCACTTTATTATTGATCTTTATCTAAATGAAAGAGAGGCTGAGCCCTTAAGTAAAAGTCTACTTTAAGCGTTCAACCTCTTTTAAAAATTAAATTTTGAATATGCACCTGTGAGTCGCCGGTGTTCCCATTTGAACGAATTTTGATTTCCCATACTGATCATGCCCTTTTTTAGAATAAAAGTATCAGTATGTCCAAGATTTATAGATTTCCAATATCCGGAATTTTTTGCTATGATAAAATACGTTCTTGAAAAAAAAATTAAAATACAATATAATTTCTCATTATTATTCTATATTTTCTGTTAATTACATCAATCATTTTCCTTAATTTTCTTTCGAAAGGGTGAAGAAATGGAATACCTACTTCGATATCAATGGAAACCTTATCTAATCTATGGTCAAAAGCGTGACCTTAAAAAAAATCACCTATTATATCAGCAAGGGGAGCGTGGAAAAGGTTTTTATTATTTAGCTGAAGGTAATATAAACATTAAAACTCTTTCTAATCAAGGATTTGAGAGAATCGTCGACTATATTCCTGAAGGTTTTCTGGTTGGTGAGCAGGGAATTGTAGAAAAGCCCTATATGACAACTGCCATTACTGAAACAAAGTCCGTCCTTTATTACTTTTCAAACGAAACCTTCCAGAAAATTTGCAAAGAGCACCGAGATATAGAAACACTGTTTATGAATTCGCTGATTCAAAAGATTCGTTTACTTGCAGAAACCGTCTCCTTATTAAACAGCTCCGTGGAACTGCAAATGGCACATTTTCTGCATAAGCTTTACAACAAATACGGAAGTTCCCTAATACCCATAAGTCAAACTTCTCTAGCCCAATACACTGGAGCTTCTCGTACCAGTATCTATAGGGTCCTGCAACAGTGGCGTAAAAAGGATTTAATTGACATCGGCAATCGATCCATATACCTTCTTGATATCAAGCAAATTGAATCTATTTTTAAGAATGATTCCATAGTATCTTTTTAAAGCAAATTTCTCTATCGAATCCTGATTCCTTTTTATACCGTGATATTCCACCAAAAATCCATATTGTTACAAAAAATCCAACTTATTATAATTTAATAATTATTTATTATTGCCCTAAATCTTACATAACAGTTCTGAAACAACAGACTAAGGAGGTTATATAGATGCATGCCATCCCGCAACAAAAAAGCTTGAGCTTACATTCCTGGGAGTCCTTTTTAAAATATGGGGAAAGGCACTTCCTAAAAAGAAAATCAATTCTATATAAGCAAGGTGATAAGGGAAAAGGTTTTTATTATATAAGTAAAGGACTAATCAAAATTATAAAGCCTACTTCAGAGAGAGGAGAAAGAATTCTAGATATTAAAGGATCAGGATTCTTGATTGGTGAGCAAGCAATCGACCAAATACCTTACTTTTCTTCGGCCATAGCCATGAAAGACTCAGTCGTCTATTATTTTTCATTTGATAAATACAAGGATTTAATGAAAAAGTACCCTGATTTCGTTCTTCTTTTTGCTAACTCAGCTATTCAAAAAGTACAAACGTTATTGGACGGAATAAATTTGAAAACGGTTACATCTGAACACCAAGTAGCTTTTTCACTTCTTCAGCTGATGGTTTCCTTACAAACGAATGAAATCTGCCTTACTCAACAGGAATTGGCTGATTATACAGGTTTGACTCGAATCACTATTTATAAAATTATTAAGAAATGGAAATATGATCAATTGATTGATGTTAATAGAGGAAGGTTTATCATCCTCAGGCCTGATATCCTAAATAAATACACACAATAGAAATCACCAAATAATTACATCGTATATCTAAATTAGAAATACAATTTTACTAGTCCATTTCATAATCATTTACTTGCATGCTATTTAAAACTAATGCTACTACTAGGGGCATTGATAATATTTTCAAGATTCCATCAAAAACTATTCATTGAAAATTACTATTCTAGGAGTGATTACTATGATTATTTTCCAATACACTTACATAAATTGGGAAAATTATTTAGAATTTGGAATCAGACAATTTTTCAAGGAAAAAACAGTGGTATATAAACAAGATACTATTGGAGATGGTTTTTATTATGTTCATAAGGGCTTAATTAAAGTTAGTACCTCAACAACAAAGGAAAAAGACCGTATGTTAAACATTGTCGTTCCTGGTCAACTATTAGGTGTTCAAACCATGGATCAACAAGTTCACTTTACAACGGCTGTAACAGCGAAAGACTCCATACTCTATTACTTTCCTTATAAGAAGTTTAAAGAACTCATAAGGTTACAACCAAAGTTTTTAAAACTTTTTACAAAAACAGTAATACAAAAAATACACGGGCTTGCTGGGCTAATTAATTTGAATTCTCACTCTGCAGAGAGTCAAATTGCCTTGATACTTCTAAATATTTGTTATGATTTTAAAGATTATGAAGTTCATCTAACCCAAAAAGATCTCGTAATGTGTACAGGCTTGACACGGATAACTATATATAAAATATTAAAACAATGGCAGGAAGAAAATTTAATCGAAATACAAAGTCGAAAGCTTTTAATTAAAGATCCCGATCTGTTAAAAAACTATGTTATTAATTCATAGAAGATGGTGCTTTAAATCTAATAAATATACCTTTAAGAAAAAACATATTATTTATCAGGAATGGTGATAGAATGTTAAATCTTCGTTATACATGGAGTCCATTTTTGACATATGGACAATTGATTAAGGTGAAAGAAAATACAGTTATTTATCACCAGGGAGAGGACGGAAAAGGGTTTTATTACTTAAGCAATGGAGAAATACAAATTACTATTCTATCCGATAAAGGAGAAGAGCGTACTGTTAATTATGTTCCGGAAGGTATGTTATTTGGGGAAAATGGAATTAATAACGAACCCTATTCCACTACCGCTATTACAGCCTCCCCTTCTGTTTTGTATTATTTCTCCGATGAAGCATTACTAAAAGTATGTAAAGAGCACCCAAATGCAGCAACCATATTTACAAATTCCCTAATTTATAAATTTAGATTATTGGCAGAAATAATTACTTTGCTTGATAGCCCTATTGAACAGCAAATGGCACACTACTTATTAAAGCTTGTTAACGAAAACGGTAAGTTTGCTATTAATCAAACAGCATTTGCCCGTTACGTTGGTACGTCCCGCATTACCGTAAATAAAATTATCCAAAAATGGGTTAAAAACGATATAATCAAACTCTCTAGTCAAACAATTGATATTATTGATATAAATAAGATTAGAGAAATCCAACGCTCTGATATAAAAAATTTGCCAAACTTGGACATGCTCATACTATCCTCATCTCAAAAACAATAAAAAAATGCTACCCTTTCTATATAATTCTACAGAAAAAGTAGCATTTTCTTCATTTTGAGTACAAATTCACCTTAGCTTGCTAGCGATGTGGTAGGACCTCTAAAAGAACTTGGATTTAATCCAAGTTCTCCCAAATTCAAATAATATCTGCTTCTAATGCTTCCGCTTCAGAATTATATTTTTCCTTATCTAAATCGCCAGTTATGCGACTAGTCAGTACACCTGATGTCATACTTCCGCTGACATTCAAAGCAGTGCGTCCCATATCAATTAGCGGTTCCACCGAAATTAATAAGCCAGCTAAAGCAACAGGTAAGTTTAATGCCGATAGTACGAGAAGAGCTGCAAAAGTTGCCCCTCCACCAACGCCTGCAACACCAAATGAACTAATGGCAACGACTACAATGACGGTCGCAATAAACGATGGTGTGAACGGATCGATTCCAACAGTCGGAGCAACCATAATAGCAAGCATCGCTGGATAAATACCCGCACAGCCATTTTGTCCAATAGACAAACCAAATGATCCTGAGAAGTTCGCAATCCCATCTGAAACACCCATTTGTTTCTGTGTTTTAATGTTCATTGGCAGTGCTCCTGCACTTGTTCTAGAAGTAAAAGCAAACACAAGAACTGGGAAAGCTTTCTTCAAGTACTTCATCGGGCTTAACCCACCGATGGCTAGTAAAATCAAGTGGATGAGGAACATCACAAGTAAAGCCGCATAAGAAGCAACAACGAATTTACCTAGTTTAACGATTGCATCAAGGTTACTTGTTGCCACCGTTTTAGTCATAATCGCTAAAATTCCGTATGGAGTTAATCGTAAAATTAATGTCACGACTCTCATAATAATCGAATAAAATGCCTCGACAATTTTAGCAAATAACTCCGCTTGTTCCGGTTGTTTTCTTCTCACACCAAGGTAAGCAAAGCCTAGGAAGGCAGCGAAAATCACAACTGAAATAGTCGATGTTGGACGAGCTCCTGTTAAATCCAAAAATGGATTCGCCGGAATGAGTTCAAGAATTTGCTGCGGCATCGTTTTCCCTTCCACAGTCGTACCATATTTCTCTTCAAGCTCTACGCCTCGTACATTTTCTGCTTCACCTTGTTCAATTTGAACAGCTTCTAAATCAAAAGCAAACGTAGCTGTAATTCCTACAGCAGCTGCAACCGCTGTTGTTCCAATTAAAATTGCAAGAATCAACGAACTAATCTTTCCAATATTGTTAGTCAGTTTTAATTTTGTAAACGCCGATAAAATCGAAATAAATACAAGCGGCATAACAATCATTTGTAAAAACTTCACATAACCGCTACCGACAAGATTGAACCAATCAACGGTCGTAAGCAGCGCTTCTGAATCAGGTTCAGTGAAATATTGAAGAATAAATCCGTAAATAACCCCAATTCCTAAGCCTGTAAACACCCTTTTTGTAAACGAAATATGTTTTCTCTGCATAATAAATAGAACAAGAATAAATATTAGCATTATAGCAACGTTAAATAAAACAAACCCTGTCATATCCACAATTTCCTTTCATTTTTAAAATATATTTTAAACTTATGTGTTAAGTCGGTTTTTATATATTACTATATTATTGTTTTTTTGTCACTGTGAACACATTATTAGTTTGTGAATACTTCCTCCTTCTATTCTTTAAATAAAAAATACCCTTGCAGAAAGCACTCCTTACAAGGGTTTGAATGTATATCCTCTTTAATTTACCCACAGTTTATCCACAACACCTAAAGTCACTGTGACTCCCATGTAATCCAATTTTGCACTTCAAGGATTTCTAGAAATTTAGCTAGGCGTGGTAGGGCTGGTTCAGCCGCTTCTCCAAAATGAGCAATCATCGCTTCAGAGATATCATGGACATTTTTACGTTGTTCGATTTGCTGAATAACAAAAGCCCCGAATTGATCAAGCTTAATTCGACGAACAGCAGGCTGTTTGAAGAAACGAATAGAAAATCGTTCCAAAGCATTTGTCCGCTGAATGATTAAATAACTCCCTTTAACATTATCTCGTTCTAGGCTAACGCTTTCTTTTAAAAGAGGAACCATTGTTAACAGGTTCCTCTTTTCAGATTGGCGCTTATGAAACATTTCGTTTTTTCCCTTTATTCGATATATACCAAAGCACTCCGGCGAGCACAAGGAATAATAAGAATGGGAATAAATCACTTGCAATCACAACGGCATCCGGCATTTGAAGACCAAACGCAATTAAAATTGCAATCAGAACACCAACTAACGATTCTCCAGCAATTAAACCTGAAGCAAATAATGTTCCTCTATCTACACGTTCTTTACGTACTTCTTCTGTTTTCGCACGACGTTCAACAAAGTAACGGACAAATCCACCAATCATAATCGGCGCACTCGTATGAACTGGCAAGTAGATACCAACTGCTACAACTAATGAATTTAACCCGCAAAATTCTAATGTAATCGCAATAGCTGCACCAATAAAGATTAACGTCCATGGTAAGTCTCCACCAAGAACACCTTCAGCCAAGATTTTCATAAGGGCTGCCTTCGGTGCAGGAAGTGCTGCAGAACCCATCGTGTAGGCTCTATCCATAAGAATTAAAATAAACCCAATAACAGAAGCAGAAGCCAAAACTCCAATCATCATAGCGATTTGCTGTTTCCATGGCGTTCCACCTACAATATAACCTGTCTTTAAATCTTGTGAGATATCCCCCGCTACCGCAAGTGCTGTACAGATGATAGCTGCAACTGTAATGGCAGCGATCATACCACTTGTCCCCGTAAAACCAGTTGCTTTATATGTAACAGCAACAATTAATAAAGTAGCGATGGTCATTCCAGATACAGGAGAAGATGAACTCCCAACAACCCCAACAACTCGAGAAGCAACCGTTACAAATAAAAATCCAAAAATAGCAATGGCAACTGCCCCAATAATCCCTACATCTGTTAGAGGGCTAAAAGCAATAACTAAAATGACAATAATTGTTCCCAACCAAACATATTTTGCTGGCATATCTTGTTCCGTACGAAGAGGACCTGCTGTCAATTTTCCTTTATTAGCTTGTAAACTTTTCGCAGTAGCAAACAAAGAACTAAATAGAATCGGTAACGTTTTAACAAGCGTAATTAATCCACCCGTTGCTACAGCTCCGGCCCCGATATAGCGGATATAGGAATCCCAAATCCCCCATGCATCTAATTCACCAATTGGTACATCAGAAGGGAAAATAGCGATCGCACTACTACCTCCAAAGAAACTAATCATCGGTATAATGACAATCCAAGCAAGCAATCCGCCACCAAGCATTTGTCCCGCAACACGAGGACCAATAATATAGCCTACTCCTAAAAGAGCCGGAAAGGCATCGAGTCCTACTACTGCATTTTTAAAATTCGTAATCCCTGTTTCCACTTCTGTTTTAAACAGTTTAAATCCATCGCCAAGCGCTTTAATAACCCCGCCGATTACTAAACCGATCCCAATTAATTTAGCACTCGTTCCACCCTTTTCACCTGATTTCAATACTTCAGCACACGCTGTCCCTTCAGGATAAGGTAATGTTTCATGCTCTCTTACAATTAAAAGCTGACGAAGAGGCACCATCATAAAGACGCCTAAAAACCCTCCGGTTAATACAATGAAAATAATAAACCCTTGCGTAATCTCCATATCCCACAAGAATAGTGCCGGAATAGTAAATACAGCACCGGCAGCAACTGCTTCCCCAGCAGTTGTCATCGTTTGTACGATATTATTTTCTAAAATTGATTTTCTACGAAAAATCCCTCTTAAAATCGCCATCGAAATAACTGCTGCGGGAATCGAAGCAGATACAGTTAAACCAATAAGCAAACCTAAGTAGGCATTCGCTGCACCAAATACAATCGCAAGAATAATCCCAAGAACAATAGCCGTAACCGTTAATTCTGGAAGAGATTTAGATGCGGGTACATAAGGTACAAATTTACTCTCTTTCGAATTATTTGACAACTTATTCACTTCCTATATTCACTTATAAAATCACGCATAATATTATATCACTGTAATTTAATAACTTACAAACACAACGGATTTTCCACTTTATTCGTACAATAACGAAAATTCAAACTGATAAATTATTTTATCGATATAATTAAGTGTATAGTTCATATACCTATCCATATAGACTGACTAATTCGCTTGTATACAAAGCCACTCATTGCTATCATTTCCTTCAGCTGTATAGAATGCTCCCCACTAAAATACAACAAGTTGTTCTATTTTCTCTCATCTAGCAACCTTTATGTATAAAGTGAAACTTCCATCAGTGGGGGGTTCCTTCATCCCCCACTGATGGTTAGTTGAACCAATCGGACCTTTACGGGCAGTTGTCCTCCACCTATCTTCTTTGTTTTCTCATAAACTTGAGGTGGGGGTCTTACTGCCCGTTAAGTGTGGGATAAAAATAAAAACAACAAAAAACGTATAGAAAACTAATGACAATCACTAGCTTCTATACGCCTTTTTCATTTTGATACTTTTTTATTCAACCTAAATCCATAATAGCATGCTACAAGCAAGATAATCCAAATTGGTCCAACAATCAGGGCAATTATTGTATTTTTAGAAAACGCCAGCAGAACAACGACAAGTGCTAAAAAGGCAAGGGCAAAATATGAACTGAATGGGAACCACGGCATTTTGTACTCCAACCGCTTCTTTTCTTCTTTTGCCATCTTTCCTCTATAACGAAGGTGGGAGATTAAAATCGTCGCCCATGTCCAAATAGCTCCGAATGTAGCAATACTCGTTACCCAAACGAATACCTTTTCCGACACAATATAATTCAAATAAACACCTATCAATAAAGCAACTGCGGATGCGATAATCGCAATTCCTGGGATGCCCCTTTTAGTTGTGCGACCAAAGCTTTTAGGTGCTTCATTTTGCTGAGCGAGATTAAATAACATTCTTGCTGTACTGAAGATTCCGCTATTACAAGAAGAAAGGGCAGCAGTCAAAACAACAAAATTAATGATTCCAGCGGCCTCTTTAATCCCAATCTGTTCAAATGTCATAACAAATGGGCTTTGTTTAGGACTTATCTCGTCCCAAGGATAAATCGACATGATTACCGTCAGTGAAAGAACGTAAAAAATCAAAATACGCCAGAATACCGTATTAATTGCACGTGACAACGCTTTTTTCGGATCTTTAACTTCTCCAGCAGTTATCCCAAGCATTTCAACTCCCAAATAAGCGAACATAACCATTTGGAAGGACATCAATAAGCCGCTAAATCCATTTGGGAAGAAACCGCCATGTTCAAATAGGTTCCCAAAACCAATGGCTACTCCACCATTTCCAATTCCCAAAAGAATGATTCCTAATCCAAGAACAATCATAAATATAATGGTAACGATTTTTATTAATGCAAACCAAAACTCTAATTCACCATAAGCTTTAACTGCTAAGAAATTCACAGACGCCATAATGACTAACGCTCCTAGAGCCCAAGCCCATTGCGGTGTACCAGGGAACCAGAACTGCATATAGATTCCGGCGGCTGTGATTTCCGCCATACACGTAACAATCCATAAGAACCAATAATTCCAGCCAGTAATAAATCCAGCAAGCGGTCCTATGTAATCTCTAGCATAGCGGCTAAATGAGCCAGCCACCGGATTTTTAATTGCCATTTCCCCGAGCGCTCGCATAATAATATAAATGACTAGACCGCCTAAAGCATAAGCTAGTAGAATACTGGGACCTGCAAGCTTAATGGCATCGGCAGATCCAAGAAAAAGGCCTACACCAATCGCCGCACCCAGTGACATTAAGGTAATATGTCTTTGTTCTAATCCTCTATGTAATTGTGACTCTTCTACACTGTTTTTCATACCGTTCTCCTTTGCTTTAGTAGTCAATGCCTAATCTGTATGTTACAAGCACAACAGAAAGCGTTTGCACTAATCTATTATACTAAAAAAAGGATTTTCACAAATAGTTTTTTTACTATTTGTAATATAAATAATATTAGTTAAGCTTTCCATTAGTAAAGTGCCTATAGATCGTTAGACAATTATCGAAGTTCCATGTAAAAGAAGCAGGAAATTTTAAAGATTTCCTGCTTCTTTTTTATATCAAAATGAATTGCACTACATACTGAACATTTCCTATATAGCAATAGATATGGTGTTTGCTATAACATCAATAAAATTTCCATGTCTACCTAAAGAACCTTACTTAAGAACGCTTTAGTCCGTTCATGTTGCGGGTTACCGAATAATTGATTCGGTTCATTCTCTTCAACAATATATCCCCCATCCATGAAAATAACACGATCCCCTACCTCTCGAGCGAAGCCCATTTCATGGGTAACAACCACCATTGTCATCCCTTCTTCAGCCAGCTGCTTCATTACTTCTAAAACATCTCCAACCATTTCAGGGTCTAGAGCTGATGTCGGCTCATCAAATAACATAATTTTAGGATTCATTGCCAGCGCTCTTGCTATGGCAACCCTCTGCTTTTGGCCTCCAGATAGTTCTCCGGGATAGCTATTGGCTTTTTCCCGTAGTCCTACTTTATCAAGTAGTTCTAACGCTAACTTTTCCGCTTCTGCTTTCCCAGTAGCGTGAATCTTGATAGGTCCTAAAGTGATGTTTTCTAAAACCGTTTTATGAGGGAATAGGTTAAATTGTTGAAAAACCATTCCAACCTCTTGTCTCACTTTGTTTATATCAACTTTTGGAGCGGTTATATCGTGTCCATTAATGATTACCTCACCACCTGAAATTTCTTCCAACCGATTTAAGCAACGCAGGAAAGTGCTCTTTCCTGAACCAGAAGGCCCAATTACACAGATTACCTCTTTTTCCTGGACTTCTGCATTAATGTCTTTTAAAACCTCTACGTTTCCAAATGATTTTTTTAAATTTTTTACAGTTATGATGCTCATCTGAGCTGAAACCTCCTTTCGATAAAATTAGCAAGCAGAGTTAATAAATAAATAACAACAAAGTATATAACACCAACAATTAACCAAATTTTAAAGGCTTCGAAAGTTGCAGAGGCTTGAATTTGCCCTTGCTGTGTTAAATCTGCTATCCCAATAACGGATAAAAGCGATGTATCTTTTAAGCTTATAATCGATTGGTTCGTAATCGTCGGAAGCATTCTTCTAAACGCCTGTGGTAGCACTACAAAACGCATGGATTGAACACTAGTCAATCCGATTGATCTTGCCGCTTCTGTTTGTCCTTTATCAATAGATTGAATCCCAGCTCTTATAATCTCAGAAAAATAAGCTCCAGCATTGATAGCAACGGTAATAATACCCGCAGTTGTATTATTAAGAGAAATTATTTGCAACGAATTGATTCCAAAGTAAATAAAAAATAATTGCACAATAAAGGGCGTTCCTCGAATAGCATCAACATAGATCTTTGCAATCCAGTTCAAAATCTTGAGTGGCGCCAATCTTAATAAGGCTACCGCTAGACCAATAATAAAGCCTAGTATAATCGCTATTATAAATATATATAGCGTTACTTTTAATCCTTCAAGTAATATAGGAAAAGCTGAAGTAATTACATCCACCCTGTTCATCCCCTTTAAGTAAAACTCACCGACCGCCAAGGCCTCGCTCATATAAAAGCACAGCTTTCGATACATTATTTATACTAAGAAGTACCCCTCCTGTGCACTGACAACCAATGCCCGGCGTATTCGACTGTTGTATTCGATTGAAAAGGTTGTAGCTCCAAAAGAAAGCGCGCTTTATGCGCGCTTTCCATCATGAAGCACTTACTCAGCAAGATAGGTTTTTAGTATTTTATCGTATGTTCCATCTTCCTTAAGCTCAGCAAGACCCTTATTAATTTTTTCTAATAGATCCTGGTTTTTCCCTTTTAATACAGCGATTCCATATTGGTCTCCATTCAAACGATCACCTACAATTTTTAAACCGAGGTCTTTTTGGGCAATTGCATAAGAAATAACAGGATAATCTTCTAATAGTGCATCTGCATTGCCGTTAGCTACTTCCTGGAACATGGCAGGACTATCGTTAAATTGAACGATTTTAAAACCGTATTTATCGACATTATCTTGTGCATATTTAGCCCCTGTTGTTCCTTTCTTAACTGCAATCGTTTTCCCTTTCAAATCATCAACAGATTTAATAGTTGTATTATCCTTTTCTACAACTACTGTTACTCCTGCATCAAAATATGGTTCTGAGAAGTCTACGATTTTTTTTCTCTCCTCGGTAATGCTCATACCTGCAATAGCTACATCAAGCTGATTAGCTTGCATCGCTGGGATAATTCCACCAAAGTCCATTGGCGAAAGTTCAATTTTAAAGCCTTGATTTTCCGCAATAGCATTGATTAAATCAATATCAATCCCCTTATACTCATTTCCTTCTTTAAATTCAAATGGAGGGTAAGTTGTATCTACACCAACTTTATATACCTTTTCACTTTTTTCTGCCTCGCCTTTCTCTTTATCACTTGCCGTATCATTGGAATTGGATCCACAAGCAGCGACAAAGAGAGAAAGGACCAAGAACAAACATAATAAACCAAGCTTCTTCATTCAAAACACCCCTATTTTAGTTTTTAAAACCACCAAAACAATTTATTACAATATTACCATAAATATGGTATATTGTTAAAATATTAAATTACTTTAATAGAAAACCAAATAGAAATTCTGATTACATTTTCGTCACAATAACATTAAGGTGATCGTTTTTGTTCCCTCCTCTGTATCAGAGTGACTGTTCTCTATTGCTTTTCATACAACTCACCTTTTCTTTAATAGTTAGCTACATAAAGTCCAGGTTAGCAATCGCCCAATTAGAAAGCGCTTACAAAACAAATTATACTTAAAAACATTTTTTGAAATACTTTCAATAAAATAACATTAGTTAATTATTACCAATTTAACAATAGCTTTATTATTTGTTTATAAAAAATCTGTAACCATTCTCTCTCTAGAAAATTTTTTATTCAGCCAAAACTATTTATCCACCAATAATTAAGTCATCGTTGCGCTAAATCCATTTTTTGTTAAGAATATTTTTTTTTAAACTAACCCCATTATGAGCAATTATTCACAAAGTAACAGCACCGTAAAATAGTGGACACACAAAAAGGGTCTTAATATTAGAACAAAGAAGGATGCTTACTCATCATGACCTAGGCTCTCCAATAGTTCTTTCAAATTGGAAAAACTATTGGAGAGAAGGTTTGACAATGAGCTAAGCACCCTTTTATTTGCATCACTGCTATATTTTCTCTGATACGTAGATATGACGACTCCTCCCATGATAAAGAATGAGCCTAATAATTCCACAGCAGTTACAATCAACAAAACCCAATCAAACATACTGCCATACTGCTAAAAAGCCTGTTAAAATAGGCGTTGTTGCCAAAATTAAAGCAGATGTTGTTGGATCAGTTGTTTGTAAGCCTCTAAAAAATGACCATTAGTTAATAAATACACCAAAAACACCAAGAAAAATAACTGCAGGAAGATCTGATTTATTTACACGCTTATTAGCAAACAGAGCCAGGCACTTTTCGCCATTAGTGATGGGTGGAAAAAATGTGTCAGTCCCCTGTCATTCTTATTATCTTTGGGCTAACGTCTAAATACGCATTAATGCTCCATTAGGCTTTGGTAACTCTTGATCTGTTATCTGATTCATTTTACAAAAATGCTCAAAAAATTGTTGTGCCAACTCTCGTTCCTTTGGGTCACTTTTCAACGAAACTATATCAAGCAAAATTTGAGCCATCCATGAATTATCAAAATAACGGTATTTACCTGTATTCCATGTTATTTTGTGGGGGAATTTTCCATTTATATAATATTCCCAGAAAAGCATCTGATCCGATTCCTGTTCTGTAAGTTGAAGTCTGTATTTTGAATGAGCAGGAATATATCCATCTTCACAAAGCTTACCGATAAAATCTTCATTCACCATATAGACACCTAAGATACGTCTGTCTTTTTCAGGCATGCTGGAATCTATTGCTGTTAACAGGACAGCGCTATTTTGGTGCAAGCGGATGGGTTTGTTTGGCTTCCCCTTGTTATTACCACTTTTTATTACGCCTGAAAAAACCTTCCACTCTGAAAAAGAACTATTCTGTTCTTCTGTGTCACACCAAAAAACCATTTGTGATTCGGGATGAAGTTTATGATTTTTCATAAGTTTTTCATGTTCCAAGCGAAGTTCCTGGTTTTTTCGTTGTAGTTTTTTTTCCTCTTCCTTCTTCCATTCTTCCTCCCTTCGTTCCATTTCCTTTTTTTGTATAATTTTTTCAAGTGAATTAGCAACACTTTTATCATGTAGTTTTAGGTGCTTTCCAAATACATCGGGGAAAACAAACTTTTTATTCTCCGATGCGAAATGTATTTCAATACTAGAATCATTATGTTTAACTATACTACCCATGCCAAAACGCTTGTGTGTAACTTTCTGATTGATTAGATTCATTATTCTAGTCCTCCTTGTAGAATAAAAACTCGGTTACTATTAGATAGTAAATTGATAATTTTATTCAACTAACTTACCTTTAAAGCTCACACAACTGTTTGAATTTTTCTTCGGTTTAAAAAAGGATATTAAAAAAACGTATCCATAATTCTATCTGCAAAAAAATACAGCGGAATTCGGAATACGATTGAAAAACAATTGTAAGACTATTATAACATTTTTTTGAAAATATTACAAATTTTTTATTGACAACATATTTTATTGTAAGGTAAAATAAAGTTTTATTCTCTGTACTCCCTTGAAATAGCTATGAAATAAAGGCCTCCAAAAAGTCGCGAAACTTCTGAAAAGTCCCTATAAATAACCACTTGATTACCGGTGATAAGTGGAATGATTCCACGATTAAACTAATCTTAACTAACCCTCATTACGTTGGAGACTTAGTTCAGGGGCGTACTACTACAGTAAGTGTTACAAGTAAAAAGCGTAAAAAGCAAAAGAAGAAAATATGAACATTATTAGTAATACACACGAAGCTATTATCTCAAGGGATATGTTTAATGCTGTACAAAATCAAATGAAACAAAGAAAAATGTTTATTCTTTTGCTCCTAAACAGTCATTTTCCAATTTGTTAAAGCCAACCAGTTTTCTTTTTCCTTATAGTCAGGCATTATTTTTCCAACAAGACGCCAGAAGGAGCGGTCGTGATTCAGATGGACCATGTGACACATTTCATGAACGACTACATAGTCAATTACCTCACGTGGCGCCATTGCCAGCCTCCAATTAAATGTTAGTTGTCGCTTTGAATCACAGGTTCCCCACGTACTTTTACTATCCGAAATACGTATAGAACGCGGTTTTGTTTTGAAGTTACTTTGATAAGAAGATATACTCTTCTCCACTAATACCTTACACTGCTGGTAATAAAATCGTTTTAATGCTTGTTTATTCTTTTCATCATCAAGCTGCTTCACATATACATACAGCTTTTCTCCTTCAAACACGACATGGTCTTGCATTATATGTATATCTTGGATGATCTTTATGGGATAAGTGTCTCCTAAATAAAGAAAGCTCTCATCATTCTCATAGACCTTTTCCTGCGGCCCATTCATCCTATCTTTCATTTCTTTTAATTTTTGCTGAATGAGATTCCATTTATCCTCTAATGCCTGAATCACTCTCTCATCAGGTGTCCTTTTCGGAGCCTGCACTTCAATTTTCCCATAGCTATCTATCGAAATTCCTATGGAAGTTCGATTTTTGTACTTTATCTCAAATTGTATTGTCTTACCTAAGTAGGTATGTATCATGTCATCACCTGTATCAACCTTTAATGCCATTATCCCCTGTATTTAATAGCTAGTTCTTTTAAGAAGTTTCTGGCGAATTTATCTCCGCACTCCTTATAATTCTGATGTCCTTCTTTTCGTAATAAGGCTCTAAGTTCTTCTTTTATTACCGTTACTCCTTATTTTCAAATATATCCATTATATCCTTATCAGTTAATGCCTTTGCTATTTTTACTCTCTTTAAAAGAAGATTAATAAATCTAACATACTGTTACTACATTTTATCTGATTGTCATTCTCATCTTCATAAATTAGGTGCCTGTCACTTCAAGCAACAGGCACCTAATTCAGTCTATCTCAATTCAATCTTCGCAACTGCCTCCACATGCGTCGTCATCGGGAACATATCTACTGGTTGTAAATCCGTTGTTTTATAACCACCATCTTCAAGGATTCGTAAGTCTCTTGCCAGCGTTCCTGGATTACATGAAACATAAACGACTTTCTTCGGTTTCATGTCTATAATCGTGTTTAATAAAGATTCGTCACAGCCTTTACGCGGTGGATCGACGACTAACACATCGGCCGTATTTCCTTCTTTATACCAATCGGTAATCACCGTTTCCGCTGCACCGACAGCAAATTCCGCGTTTGTGATTTCATTCAATTGCGCATTACGGCGTGCATCTTCAATTGCTTCTGGAACAATTTCAACACCGAACACTTTTTTCGCTTTTTGAGCTAAAAACAGTGAAATCGTGCCGATTCCGCAATATGCATCAATGACCGTCTCTTCACCTGTCAGCCCTGCGTATTCTAATGCTTTTTCATAAAGTACCTTCGTTTGGTCTGGGTTCACTTGATAAAATGATTTAGCGGAGATTGCAAACTTTACATCGCCAATAAAGTCATAAATCACTTCACTTCCCCATAGAATATTCATTTTTTCTCCTAAAATAACATTCGTTTTCTTCGAATTCACATTATGAACAATAGACTTCACATGCGGCAGACGTGCAATTATTTCTTTCACTACTGTTTCTACAAATGGGATACTATCTGTTCTTGTAACAAGAACAACCATTAATTCACCTGTTTGTTTTCCATAGCGAGCCATAATATGTCGAAGTACACCTTTATGTGTTTTTTCATTATAGGCAGGAATATGGAGATCGCTAAAGATTTCCTTCACTGCTTGTACGGCCTCATTAATCACCTGATGCTGAATAATACTTTCTTTCGTTTCCACAATATCGTGACTGCGCGGCTTAAAGAAACCGGCGATCAGCTTTCCATCCTTTTCACCGACAGGCACTTGAGCTTTGTTACGATAGTGGGTAGGTTCTTCCATCCCGATAATCGGGTGAATCGTCACATCTTCTAACTTACCGATTCTAGTCATTACTTCACGTACTTGCTTCTCTTTGAATGTAAGTTGCCCTTTATAGCTTAAATGCTGAATTTGACATCCACCGTATCGATTCTGATCTTCCATTGATAGATCGACGCGCTCTGGACTTTTCTCAAGAAGTTCAGTTAGGCGACCAAACGCGTAGCCATTATTTGTTTTCGTTACTTTAATTACCGCTCGCTCCCCTGGCAAAGCGTTAGCAACAAAAATCGGATAGCCTTCAACTTTAGCTACCCCCGCTCCATCATGGGTTAAATCTTCGAATGTTGCTTCTATGTACTCATTTTTCTTTACCGGAATAGTTTTCTTCATGATTTACCTTCTCTTTTCCTTTTAACTAGCAGTATTTTATCACATCTAGCACTATTCACCAAACAGTTCCTTTTTTCATAAAAATAATATAGAAAGAAAAACTCTCGTACATGATGCATAAAAAAATCGTTTCTTAAGAAAAATAAGGTAAAAAGAGGTGAGTATAATGGGATTGTTTAGTGGAATTTCAGCATGGAACGCAAATCGAATTGAAAAACATCGCGCTAAAATGGAGGAGAAAGGGTTTTGCCCAGATTGTTACGGACGCGGTTACAGCTCCTTTGTGCCGACGGAGTATCATTTTTCTGATATTCATGACTGTCCCGGCTGCAACGGTAGCGGCACTTATTCAGATTGGGCAGCAATGAATGGACAAAATGAACAGCAATTGTAACTAGTCCATTCTACTATCTATCATTTATCTATCGATTACTATAAATAAAACCAATAAAAAATACGGTTTCAAACCGTATTTTTTATTGCAATATTTTTACCCGATATTGATATTGATGATGATGAATCGTAATCCGATCAGCAATCTTATAGCCTATTTTGGTATAGAGCTGTTGTGCTTTTTTATTATCTTCTTCAACAGCTAAAGAAATACGCTTGTACCCTTTTGCTTTGGCATATTGTTCCGCAACCTGAAGGAGTTTCGTTCCGATTCCCTTTCCACGGAAAGCAGAATCCACACATAGTGTGTCAATATAGAAATCCCCTTCTTTTGCTTCCTTCTCCAGCTTAAAGGTTGGGTTGTTTTTCAACACTCGTAAACGAGCAGCTAATGGTTCATCCAATTTCTCTGCATCTCCGCCATCATAGCCTAACAGTACCCCAGCAACTGAACCATCTATTTCACATACGGTACAATTCTCATAACTAAGTCTATTTCCTTTTTGTGTAAAGAAATCAGCTAGTACAGCCAAAACTCTTTCTTCCTCTTTTTCGCCTGTTAATGCTTCCGCAATATCTTTAATCGCATCACGAAATAACCTGACAGCCTTTTTAGCATCCGCTTGAACAGCTTGTCTAATTAACATAGCACATCCCCTTTATTGATTCTCTGGATCATCTGCTAACGTATTACGAGGAATAAACACTTCAAAATGGCGATATTGATTAACAAATTCTGCCGGAGTCACTCCGCCAAATTCACCGTCTAGATTCAACATCATTTTTTCTTTTGTTGTTACTTTAATTCGATTAGCCTTAACATAAATTACATTTTTATCATGAACATGCTCACCGCGTATCGCCAGCGTCACTATTCGCACAAAATCAGCAAGATTAGCTTTTTTTAGAATGAGCAGTGTAAACATGCCATCATTCAAAGAAGCATCAGGTGCTAACTTTTCAAAACCGCCAACTGAGTTTGTATTCGCTACCAAAAATAGCATAATTTCGCCTTCAAAAAGCTTTCCGTCATATTCAATCGTTACTTCACTCGCTTTAAATGAAGGCAGCATTTCAATTCCTTTTATATAATAAGCAAGTTGTCCAAGCATCGTTTTGAGCTTGCTTGGTACTTCATATGTTAGCTCAGTTAGACGACCTCCACCAGCAATATTAATGAAGTATTTATCATTCATTTTACCAATATCAATCGGCATCGTATGTCCATCTGCAATGATATCAGCTGCACCTTCAATCGACTTCGGTAAATGCAAGGCCCGTGCAAAGTCATTCGTTGTGCCAGTCGGAATAATACCAAGCTTCGGACGTTTCTCCGCTCGAGCTAATCCATTGACAACCTCATAAATCGTTCCGTCACCACCTGCTGCAATTACCACATCATAACCCCGCTCAATCGCAATTTCAGCCGCTCGTGTTGCGTCACCTTCGCCTGTCGTCATATGACAGGAAGCTTCATATCCAGCTGCCTCAAGTCTCGCTAGCACTTCAGGTAAACCTTTCTTCATCGCTTCCCGTCCTGATGTCGGGTTATAGATTAATCTTGCTCTTTTCATTTCCCATCATCCTTCAAATAGATTCCACAAATTACATGTTAACGTTCCTTTTTGAAAAAAGCAACGTAGCTTTTTTTCGAAAAAACAAGGACCATTATACCGATTCTCTAGTAATCAACTTCAAGAAGAAATTATATAGCAATTTATTCTAAAACTCTAGTTTTAATAACAGAGTAGACATGATTATCCCAAATATCTACCATAAAAAGCAAGATATCTTTGAGTTTCTTATTTTAACTAAACAAAAAGAGGATGTTCATAAGCGTTTAACTCATAGGACATCCCCTTTTATACATCAATTAACTATTCTACTATTCTGCTGGATTCAACTAGCAGACTCTTTTTCCTCTAATGTCAGAACACCATCTGTCATCTTATACACTTTATCAAAATAACCAATTAAGCGCGTATCATGAGTGACAACAATGGTTGTTGTATTCTTATTCTTTGTTTCATTCTTTAAAAGTTCCATCACTTCGTACGCACGATCTGAGTCAAGCGATGCTGTTGGTTCATCTGCCAAAATAATTGATGGGTTACTATACAACGCTTTCGCTATCGCCACCCGCTGACGTTGGCCTCCAGATAAATCCGATGGGTATTTATTACGAAGACCTTCAATTCCTAGGTCATGATAAAGCTGTTCTAATTCGGTTTTTGTCATGTTTCCCTTTTTTACTTTATCCAGCAACTTCATCTGTTTATCTACCGTCAAAAAGGGAATTAAATTAGAAGCTTGCAAAATAAAGCCAATCTCTTGTAGTCGAATCTTTGAGCGCTTCTTCTCATTTAATGACGTAAGCTTTTGGTTATTAATAATAACATCACCTGTAGAAGGAGTGAGTAATCCACCCACAATCGTTAAAAAGGTACTTTTGCCTGAACCGGATGGACCGATAATCGCGATAAGCTCTCCCCTATCAGCCTGAAAGTTTGTTTCCTTCAGTGCATTAACTTTTGTATGCCCTGTACCGAAAGACTTCGTTACATGACTCAATTCTAAAGCCGTCATTCCTTACCCTCCTATCGCTTTTAAAGGATCAATTTTTACAATGGTACGTACGGAAAATAAAGCGCCTAATACAGCAACAACAATTAATAGTATGCCATATACAATCATGGTTACTATATCAAAAGACACTGGCACTGCACTTGGCAAAAAGGCACCGGAAATAAGAGTTAATAGAAAACCTACACATACACCAATAGCTGCTAAAATGAAAGTTTGAGCCACAACTGATCGAGATAAATAGCCATTAGAAATCCCTTGTGCTTTCATGACACCAAACATACTAATCTTTTGAACCGTTAACACGTACAAGAAAATAGCGACAATAACGGCGGAAATAATACATAAAAAGTAAATCATAAAGTTTAACGTTAAATTTTGTTCCGTATAACCCGGCAAATTTTCGATAAACGTCTCAATTTCAATTGCCTCTAATTCATCATCTTTCGTGAGAGTAGATACATCATCTGTGCGTACAACAATCCCATTTATTTGATCTTTATTCATCTCTGCCGCTTCGCCATATTTTACTTTATGAAAGGTCGATAATTCACCATAGAGAACAGGAGCTGCATTAAATCGTCCTTCATCTGTAAAACCAACAATTGTAACCGTTTCCTCCGTGGAAGATAAATCTAATTCATCTCCTATTTGAAAACCTTCTTCTTTTAATGCATCACTAGCAATCACTTCATTACTTTTTGAAAAAGCTTTACCTTCCGTCACATTAGGCATAATAAATTCATCTTCACGGATACCAAAAATCGCTATATTTTTCTTTGTATCACCGTTGCTAGCAATCGCATTAATCTGACTGATTACTGCCATTTCTTCAGCTTCGACACTCTCTGCATCATCGAGAGTCAACGATGATTGAAGCAAACTTTTATCAGATTCTTCCGTTAGAACAATACCCGTTGTGTCCCATTTGTCTACTGATTCTCTATTCAGGTTAGCAAGCCCCGTTGCCAAACCAGATAAAAAGAAAACCAAGTAAGAAATAAGCATTAACACACTCATAATTAAAGCAAATCTCAATTTATTCTTCTTGATTTCATTCCAGGCTAAAAACATTCCTTCACATCCTTTTAACAAAAATAATACAACGTTGTAAAATGTTTGTATATAGTTTATTCACAAACCTTATACAAAGTGTTAATTTTTTTATGAATTTTAGAAAGGGATGTATCTAAAACCCATTAACTTAAAAGTTCATATTACCTCTTTCCCTAATAAAAAACCTCACATCCACATTTAATTCCAATGTCAAAGTATTGTATAATGTTATATCATTAACATTGTACATTGAGGAAATATTCGTTATACCTTAAATTAGATAATAAGATCTTAGGATTCGAGTAACTTGTTGAAAGGATGAGAAACATGAGTGAACCTGATATCAGCGGGATGTACTATATACAACAAGTCGCGGATCTTACAGGACTATCTAAGCAAGTGATCCGCAAATGGGAAGAGAGATATGAACTTGTTCAACCGAAGAGATTAGAAAATGGATATAGAATATATAGCAAACAAGATGTAAACATCATTTTAGAAGTTAAAGCACTATCAGAGCAAGGATGTCCTATTAAACAAGCTGTTGCCCTGGCAAAAGAGAAAAGTGGGTCGAAAGATGATATCTTTCTTAAACAGGAAACTATCCAACATCATAAAGGGTTGAACAACTATGTCTTTCAACTGCTCGAAAAAGGGAACCATTGTAATGAATTAGAACTAAATCTTATATTACAACAAGCCTACCATCGCGTTGGATTGGATATGTTTTTAACATCCATCGTTATCCCTTTTTTAAAAGAAGTCGGGAGGAAATGGGAGAAAGGAGAATGGAGTGAATATCAAGAGGCCATCTCAAGTCTTGCTGTACGAGACTTCTTAGTACAAATTCGTCGAAGCTACCAATGTAAAGATGACGCTCCTTTAATTATAGGTGCATGTCTCCCATATGAACAGCACGAAGTACCTTTGCATATTCTATTGCTTCAATTTATGGTAAGAGGTTGGAAAACGATATTAATAGGGGCCTCACCCGCTCCCGGCTCAATTGAATCATTAGTGAGCAAACTAAAGCCTGCTAAAGTTCTGCTCTCTGCTACAACGACGCTTCCTTTCAAACAAAATCCTTCTCTGCTGCAAACTCTTGATCGATTCGCTGCAGAAAATAGAAAGATTGATTTTTATCTTGGAGGCAACGGCTCAATCGAGTATACAGCCGCAGATGACATCACGCTACGTGCAATTCATCTTACAAACTCCATTGAAGAAATTATGAATGATAACGATTTAAGTTAATTTCACTGAATTACATGAAAAAAACAGGAAGTCGTTACCTCCCTGTTTTTTTCATGTATAACGTCTTCAAACACTACTTCATTTCTACTTCCCAACCATTTAATCAAACGTTTGATTAAATCGTTCCGCCCTACTCATGACGGGATTTTCGAGCAAGTACAATCATACAAACCGTAATCATCAAGAAAGCGACAAAAGCTAGAAAAGGAATCGTAATAAACCCTAACCAATTAATATATTCCCCCGAACATGGAACACCGCTTGTACATATTTCAAATTGTTGTAGAGACGGCACTTTTTGCAGACTATAGTGATAGCCTGACACGAGTAGACCTAAAATCGCTAGAGGAAGAATATAGCGATACACCTTCTGATCTTGATCGTAGAAAGCCCTGCCTAACAAAATCACTAACGGATACATCAAAATTCTTTGATACCAACAAAGCGTGCACGGTACATAATGAAGAACTTCACTAAAGTACAAACTTCCCGTTGTCGCAATAATGGCGATAATCCAAGAAAACAGCAGTGATTTATTCATTGCTTACTTCTCCTTTGCGGCTTCATCTACCATCTTTTCTAAGTCCTCAAGCGTATTTCCTTCAAACTTTTTACCATCTACAAATATCGCCGGAGTTCCTGTTACTCCTAATTCACTTGCAGCGTCCATATCCACCTGCCATGCTTCTTCAGCCGATTTCGCCTTGAAAGTCTTCACTACTTTAGCAGCATCACTTTTGCTCACAATTTCTTTCAATGTATCTTCTAAAAATTTATCAGTATAAACGTCCACTTTTTCATATTTAAGGTCATCAGGCTGTTTAGTAAATAATAGCTCATGGAATTTCCAGAACGTCTCGTTCCCTAACTCCTGATAAACCGCCTCAGCAAATTTAGCCGAACGTTCTGAATCAACGTTAATAAACGAGTAATTCATAAAATAAAATTGAGCCTTTCCGCTATCAATCAATGCTTCTTTCATTAGAGGAAAAAATCCCTTTTCAAAAGCCTTACAAGCTGGGCATTTATAGTCACCAAACTCAACAATTTGAACAGGAGCGGACTCTTCCCCTAAATAAGGCTGTCCTTGATAATCCATTTCAAAAGTGGACTCTTGATCTTTTCCTTGTGCTAAAAATATAAAGCCGATAATAATAACTGCAACTAAGCCAATAATCCAAAAAGTAAATGTTGAAGATTGATTCTTTTTATTTTTCTTATTCGCCATTATGTACCTCCATCCTTTATTTTGCTAATCGTCCTCCATATCATACTATTAATAGTGCAATTACTTAAATAGAAAGTACTACACATTTTAAATGCGTAATCAATCAGATTTTCTCACCTATAAAAAACCGCACCACTTGTAAAAAGTGATACGGTTTTTGCATTATAGTTTGTTTAACTCTTGTACTAATAATTTATTTACAAGCTGTGGATTCGCTTGTCCTTGTGTTGCTTTCATCACTTGACCAACAAGGAAGCCCACTGCTTTTTTCTTACCAGCTTTAAAGTCTTCAACCGATTGAGGACTATTAGCAATCGCTTCTTCAATCGCTTTAAGAAGAGCACCTTCATCCGAAATTTGAACAAGACCTTTTTCTTTAACGATTGTTTCAGCATCTCCGCCATTTTCAACAAGCTCTTTGAAAACCGTTTTGGCGATTTTAGAAGAAATCGTCCCGTTTTCAATAAGCTTAATCATTCCAGCTAATGCCTCAGCTGTTAATGCTGTATCATGTAACTCTTTGTTTTCCGTCTTTAAGTAAGCAGAAAGTTCACCCATAATCCAGTTCGAAGCCTGTTTTGCTTCTGCACCTGCTAATACCGAAGCTTCAAAGAAGTCCGCTGTTTCTTTCGTCACCGTTAAAACGGCAGCATCGTAAGCTGGTAACCCTAGCTCTTCCACATAACGTTTTTGACGTGCATCTGGAAGCTCTGGAATTTCTGCCGCAATGCGTGCTTTCCATTCTTCATCGATATGAATCGTTAACATATCTGGCTCTGGGAAATAACGATAGTCATCAGAACCTTCTTTAACACGCATAAGAAGCGTTTTTCCTGTCGCTTCATCAAAACGACGTGTTTCTTGCTCAATAACGCCGCCTTCGCTCAATACTTCTGCTTGACGAATTTCTTCGTACTCTAAGCCTTTAC
This sequence comes from Peribacillus asahii, assembly GCF_004006295.1. Classification (NCBI taxonomy): domain Bacteria; kingdom Bacillati; phylum Bacillota; class Bacilli; order Caryophanales; family Bacillaceae; genus Peribacillus; species Peribacillus asahii. The sequence goes on along the minus strand of NZ_CP026095.1, from coordinate 417,987 downwards.
GAACGAAGTTAAAGGAGTTCAAGTTTTTCAATTCTGCTTTTGTACCGAATTCCTTTTGACCAACTGGACGTAATGAAATGTTCGCATCGCAGCGAAGAGAACCTTCTTCCATTTTACAATCCGAAACACCTGTATATTGGATGATTGATTTTAATTTTTCCAAATATGCATATGCTTCTTCTGGAGATGAAATATCCGGTTCAGAAACGATTTCAACAAGCGGTGTTCCTTGACGGTTGTAATCACAAAGAGAAACACCATAGTTTGTATGTGTTAGTTTACCCGCATCTTCTTCCATATGAATACGCGTAATACCAATTCGTTTTGTTTTTCCATTTACTTCAATATCAATCCAGCCATGTTCACCAATCGGTTGGTCGAATTGAGAGATTTGATACGCTTTCGGATTATCCGGATAAAAGTAGTTTTTACGATCGAATTTTGTAATCGGCGCAATTTGACAGTTTAACGCCATTGCCGCTTTCATTGCATAATCAACCGCTTTTTTGTTCACAACAGGCAGCACACCAGGATATCCAAGGTCAATAACTGTTGTGTTGCTATTTGGAGCGGCACCGAAGTGGTTCGGACTGCTTGAGAAAATTTTTGAATCTGTTTTTAATTCTACGTGCACTTCAAGACCAATAACCGTTTCAAATTCCATTGTTTTTCACCCCTTACAGTTTAGGAAATTGTTTATGAAAATCTGTTGCTTGCTCAAATGCATGAGCTGTGCGATAAACTGTGCTTTCATCAAAATGCTTACCGATAATTTGTAGGCCTAGTGGTAATCCCTCTTTAGAGAAACCACATGGAATCGAAATGCCTGGTACCCCTGCAAGGTTTACTGGAATCGTTAAAATATCGTTCGCATACATCGTTAATGGGTCCTTTACCTGCTCACCAATTTTGAACGCTGGTGTTGGCGCAGTCGGTCCAATAATAACATCGTATTTTTGGAAAACGTCTTCGAAATCTTTTTTAATTAATGTACGTACCTTTTGTGCTTTTTTGTAATATGCATCGTAATAACCAGAGCTTAAAGAGAATGTTCCAAGCATAATACGGCGTTTTACCTCGGCTCCAAAACCTTCTGCACGTGTTTGCTTGTACATATCAATTAAGTTTTCTGCATTATCTGTACGATAACCGTAACGAACACCGTCAAAGCGAGCCAGGTTTGCCGAAGCTTCCGAAGAAGATAATAAATAGTAAGCAGCTAGGGCATATTTAGAATGTGGAAGAGATACTTCCTCCCACTCTGCACCTAAGCTTTCTAATACTTTTAATGCCGCTAATACAGAATTGCGCGCTTCTTCTCCAACACCTTCACCAAGATATTCTTTTGGAACGGCAATCTTCAAGCCTTTTACATCACCTGTTAATGCGTTCACAAAACTTGGTACGTCAACATTCGCCGATGTTGAATCCATTGGATCAAGTCCAGAGATGGCCTCAAGTAAGTATGCATTGTCTTCTACTGTTCTTGTAATCGGACCAATTTGGTCAAGAGATGACGCAAACGCAACTAAGCCAAAGCGAGAGACACGGCCATATGTAGGTTTTAAACCAACTACGCCACAGTAGGCAGCCGGTTGACGAATGGAACCACCTGTATCAGAACCAAGCGAGAATAATACTTCTCCTGCAGCTACAGATGCAGCTGAACCACCTGAAGATCCACCTGGTACATGGTCTGTATTCCATGGATTCTTTGTTGCTTGGAATGCTGAGTTTTCATTAGAAGAACCCATTGCGAATTCATCCATATTTAATTTCCCAATTGTAACCGTTTCTACTTGTTGCAGCTTCTGTACAACGGTTGCATCGTAAATTGGGTCAAAGTTCTCCAAAATTTTGCTTGCACAAGTTGTACGTAAATTTTTTGTAACGATATTATCTTTCACACCAATTGGCAACCCAAATAAAGGATTTGTTGTTTCGCCTTTCGCTAACTTTTCATCCAATTGTTTCGCTTGTGTACGCGCATTTTCTTCGTCTAATGTTAAAAATGCTTGTACTTGACCTTCCACCTGTCCGATTCGCTTATACGATTCGTCAACAAGGTCTGTGACGCTAATTTCTTTATTATGTAAACGTTGATGAAGCTCTGAAACCTTTTGTTCGAACAACGACATCATATTCCCTCCTTATTCAATAATAGATGGCACACGAATATACCCATCTTCATGATCCGGGGCATTCTTCACGACCTCTTCAATTGGTAAACCTGGTTTAGCTACATCTTCTCGCATAACATTTTTCATATCTAATACATGAGAAGTCGCAACTACTTGATCTGTATCTAATTCATTTAATTGCTCTGCAAATGAAATCATTTTATCTAGTTGATCTTGGAATTGCTTTGCTTCCTCTTCCGTAATCGCAAGACGAGCCAAATGAGCAACATGTTTAACTTGTTCCATAGAAATACGTGACATTCTCTTCACCTCCGCTAATTTTAAAAAAGCGCAAACGACTGAATCAGCTCGTTGGGAAATAGACATTAACTCAACAGGCACTTTCGACCTTTAAGGATCACCATCTTTTTCATACCGAGCTAGCCGCTAGACACTAAAATATCTTGAAAATTTTTAGACTTTTTTATTTTGTAAAACCGCTAAAATCATCCTTTAAATCATATCAAACTATTGCAGAATAAAGCAACATCGGAAACGTTGTCGAAATTCAAAACATCTACAAATATTTTCTGGGAAATAACAGAATCATGGCGAAATTTCCGAGAAAAAAGGATGAAGCTATAATCAGCTTCATCACTTTCCTACTCATAAATATGGACCGTTGGTTCATCCTGATTCGTTTCGCGAACAATTAACGCTTCTGGTCCGTTCACAGAAGTAATCGATACTTGAATGGAAATATATTTCGGGAATCGCTCCATAATCAAACCAGCTACATATTGTGTAAATCCAATCGCTTCAGAATTCCCATAAAACTGAATCGGAATGTCGATATTTAAACTTTGTAGTTGCTTATCTATATAAAAAGCTCGTCCAATGACACCATTAAAGTTAGGGAAATATTGCTCTACATCTTCTTTAAAATTCGTAAAGGTATTCACATCATCACGATATTTCTTTTCGGCAGTTGAAGAAGGAAATAAGTAATATTCTTCATCCACATCGACCCATTTACTAATTTCACTCGATTTATGATTAATATTTGTATAGGAAATAAAATTCCCCGGCACAACGGATGATTTTTCTTTTTGTTCAAATAAAGCAATTGTAATCGGAATATCTTTCATTTCGTCCATTGAGCGTAGTCGCTTCAATACTTGCCCAGCAATTTTCTTCCCTTCCTTTTCTAATTCAGAACTGCTAATATCCGTCTCGTACGTAGCACCATATGCTTCTTTCTGATAATAATGAACCGAATTCAGTGCCAAACCAATTACGACACCACCAAGACTTACTTTATTGTTATCCGATTTGACCAGATAGTTGTGCTCTAAAATATGTGCTAAGTAAATGGGGTTTTCTTCATTTCGTTTAGCAATATCGCCTGTTCCCGGATCAACCGGATTTAATCCTAGATTCTCGGATTCTTTTCGATCTTTTTCCTTTAGCTGTTCTTTCGTATATTTACGTTCTAACCACCTAGAAATCGTTTTATTGTCCAATAGTTGTCCTTCTTGAAACAAGTAGTCATCCGGGTCAAATTGAGTTTGAGCAATTCGCATTAAACCATTTTCAAATTCCTCAATGTCGTATCTAGTATTCAAATTGGAGACGACAAGACCGCGGGCTTTCGATGGCTCAAATGGTAGAATCGTTTGATAGTACTCATCTGAAATTTTATATTTCGGGATGATTGCTGTTTCCTTTTTATCTTCTGAATCTTGGACCACCTCTTGTTCTTTATCAAAACTTGGGGCACACCCAGCAAGCAGCAAAACAAGAACCATTCCGAGAATGGAGTGTTTCTTCATCATGTACACCTCTTATTTATTTAGTTCTTCAATGAGTTGCTCCTCATCCCATACGGTAATTCCGAAGCTTTCTGCTTTCGCAAGCTTAGAGCCTGCATCTTCACCAGCAATCACTAAATCTGTTTTTTTACTTACACTGCCCGCTACGTTTGCGCCTAGTGCTTCTAACTTCTCTTTTGCTTCATTCCTCGTTAATTGTACTAGTTTTCCCGTTAAAACAACCGTTTTACCAGCAAAAATAGAATCTACTTCATCTGCCGCTACTGGTTTAGCCCCTTTATAAGCAAGGTTCACACTCACTGCCTCTAATTCATCGATTAATGCAGAAACTTCGTCTAATTCGAAGTAAGTCACAATCGAATCTGCCATCTTTTCGCCAATTTCATTAATAGCAGTTAGTTCTTCAACAGTTGCCTGACACAGGGCATGAAGTGTCCCAAATTGCTGAGCTAATGTTTTCGCTGCTTTTGCACCAACATGACGAATACCAAGACCAAACAGTAATTTTTCAAGTGAATTATCCTTCGACGCTTCAATCGCTTGAAGTAAATTATTAACGGATTTTTCTCCCATTCTTTCTAAGCCAATCAGTTGCTCATACGTTAGCTTATAAATATCCGCTACATCCTGAATGAGTTGCTCCTTGAACAATTGACTAATGACTTTTTCTCCAAGACCATCGATATTCATAGCCGTTCGTGAAACAAAGTGAATAAGTCCTTCTCGAATTTGAGCCGGACATTTTGGGTTGATGCATCGTAATGCCACTTCCCCTTCAAGTCTAACTAGCTCGCTATCACATTCTGGACATTCTGTTGGCATACGAAATTCTACTTCGTCTCCTGTTCGACGATCTACTAAAACATTCACCACTTCTGGAATAATATCTCCCGCTTTTTTTACAACGACTGAATCACCTATTCGAATATCCTTTTCACGAATTAGGTCTTCATTATGAAGCGAAGCACGTTGAACTGTTGTTCCAGCTACGCGTACAGGATCAAGAATTGCCGTAGGAGTTAACACGCCGGTACGACCAATTGATAATTCGATATCACGAAGAATTGTCACCACTTCTTCTGCGGGAAATTTATAAGCAATCGCCCAACGTGGACTTTTCGCTGTATAGCCTAATCGCTCTTGCTGCTCCAAAGAATCCACCTTAATAACAATTCCATCAATCTCATACGCTAAATGTGGCCGTTTTTCGGTCCAGCCTTCAATAAAAGCCAGTACATCTTCAATCGTCTCACAGCGTTTTCGTTCCTGATTCGTTTTAAAGCCAAGTTGATCGAGCAAGTCTAATCCTTCACTATGTGACTGGACACCTGTTTCTCCTATATCCGCAATGGCATAAAGAAAAATCGCTAAATTTCGCTTCGCTGCAATTTTAGGGTCAAGTTGTCGCAATGAACCAGCAGCTGCATTTCTCGGATTAGCAAAAGGCTCTTCTCCATTTTCTTCTTTTAATGTATTCAACGCTTCAAATGATTTTTTTGGCATGAACGCTTCACCGCGAACTTCGATAGTAAGGGGCTCGTTCAATTTTAACGGAATGGACTTAATCGTTTTTAAATTAGCGGTTATATCCTCTCCTATTGTACCATCTCCACGTGTCGCACCTTTAACGAAATAACCATTTTCATACTGAAGTGTTACAGCTAGTCCATCAATTTTCAGTTCACACACATAAGAAAAATCATCGCCTACCGCTTGTCGCACTTTTCGATCAAAGTCCCGTAAGTCTCCTTCATTAAAGGCATTCCCCAGACTAAGCATCGGCGAAGTATGTTCTACTTTCTGAAACATGCTCAACACTTCACCGCCTACGCGCTGCGTTGGTGAATCAGATGTTTTTAGTTCTGGAAACTTTTCTTCATATTCAATCAGTTCTCGTAAAAGTCGATCATATTCTGCATCTGGAACAGATGGCTTATCGAGGACATGATATTCATAGTTGTATTGGTTTAATAAAGCTTGTAATTCACGAACTATCTTTTCAGTTGGTACAGCCATAAATTCAGTCCTTCCTTTAATAAGAAGGTAACAGCGTAATTTACATACTGTTCCTTCACCTTATACTTTTTCAACTGGAGCAAATTTAGCAAGCAGACGCTTAATACCCGTTGGACTTGGAAAGGCAATATCCAGCTCTTTTCCTTCTCCTTCACCCTTCACACTAACAACCGTGCCAATTCCCCACTTTTTATGGGACGCTTTATCACCGACTGCCCAATCGATTCCATCGCCTCCTGTCGCAGATGGAGTTGAAACTGCGCGACCAAATGAAGCTGGTGCTTTGCGCTGTGTCGTCGCTGACGTTCGTGCTGTTGAACTAAAGGACGTTTTACTTTTAGGAGCTGGTTTTAGATCTTCCAATAGCTCTGCTGGAATTTCACTAACAAAACGAGAAACAGGATTCATATTCGTCCGACCAAATAATGTCCGCATTTGAGCATTCGTAATAAATAATTGCTCCTCAGCACGAGTGACACCAACATACGCCAAGCGCCGCTCTTCTTCCATTTCTTGCTCATCTGCCAATGAACGGCTATGCGGGAAGACACCTTCTTCTAGGCCTAGTAAAAAGACAATAGGGAATTCAAGGCCTTTTGCAGAGTGAAGTGTCATAAGCGTTACTTGATCTTGTTCTTCAACTTTTTGTTCATCTAGTTGATCGATATCTGCTACTAACGCTAAGTCTGTTAAAAAGCCGATAAGCGACTTGTCTTCATTATTATCTTCAAATGCTTTTGTTACTGACAAAAATTCATCAATATTTTCTAAACGACTTTGCGCTTCGATTGTATTTTCTGTTTGAAGCATATCACGATAACCCGTTTTATCAAGCACTTCTTCTACAAGCTCTGTAACAGACAAGTATTCTTGCTGATTCGTATAATTTCTAATTAAATTAGCAAATTCACGTGCCGATTTTGTTGCTTTGGCACTTATACCAATCATCTCTACAGACTCAAGAGCTTGATAGATGGAAAGATCATACTGCCGCGCATAATCCGCAACCTTATCCATCGAAGTAGCCCCAATCCCGCGCTTCGGCACATTAATGATACGGCGTAAACTAATATCATCGTCCGGGTTTGAAATCAGACGTAAATAGGCCAGTAAATCCTTAATCTCTTTACGATCATAGAATTTTGTCCCGCCAACAATGGTATAGTTCAGATTCGATTTTAGTAAAACTTCCTCCATTACCCGCGACTGGGCATTGGTACGATATAAAATCGCAATATCAGATAATGTTTTTCCATTCCTTGTGAGCTCATTAATTTTTCCAGCTACAAACTGTGCTTCTCCTTGCTCACTATCTGCACGATAATAGAAAATTTTCTCGCCTTCTAGATTTTCTGTCCAAAGATTTTTTGGTTTACGGTTACGATTATTCTCAATCACCTTATTGGCAGCTTCCAAAATTCGTTTCGTTGAACGATAGTTTTGCTCCAAGAAAATCATCGTGGCATTCGGATAATCTTTTTCGAAAGATAAAATGTTCGCGATATCCGCGCCACGCCAGCGGTAGATGGATTGATCCGAATCTCCCACTACACATAAATTACGAAAACGTGAAGCTAATAGCTTTACAAGCATGTATTGTGCGCGATTCGTGTCCTGATACTCATCAACGTGAATATATTGAAATTTCCGCTGATAATATTCAAGCACTTCTGGAACACGTTGAAATAATTGAATCGTCATCATAATCAAATCGTCGAAGTCGAGGGCTTGATTTTTACGAAGTCGTTTTTGATATTCGGTATACACATCAGATACAGATTGCGTATAAAAATCAGCCGCTGTTTTCGCATATTCCTCCGGCGTAACCAGCTCATTTTTCGCCGAACTGATGCTTCCTAAAATCGAGCGGTAATCATTTTTCTTTGGATCCATATTGCGATCTTTTAAAATTTGTTTAATCACAGATTGTTGATCCGTTGTATCTAATATTGAAAAATTGCGGCTAAAGCCCATGCGATCGATATCCCGGCGTAAAATTCGAACACACATCGAGTGAAACGTTGAAATCCAAATCTCATCAGACGTTCCCCCTAAAATGCTGCGAATTCGTTCTTTCATTTCGCGCGCGGCTTTATTTGTAAACGTAATGGCTAAAATATTCCACGGCGCGACTTGCTTCTCTACCATTAAATAAGCAATTCGATGAGTCAGCACACGTGTCTTTCCGCTTCCTGCCCCTGCCATAATTAATAGAGGACCTTCTGTTGCTTTAACTGCTTGTTGCTGCTGTTGATTCAACCCGTTTAATAATTTCTCTACTAAAAATTGCATCATTGCACCACCTAACGAACATTTGTTCTTAAATTATACTACATCTATAGCTATTTAACAGCCTTAACTGTCTCTAAAGCAGCTTGTAAATCGTCATAGACAATATTACCAACAACGACAACATCAGCAAATTGAGCCATTTCGCTTGCTTGATGAGCTGACGTAATACCTCCACCATAAAAAAGAACCGTATTTTCTAGGTTCTCTTTAGCCGCTTGAACAACCGACACATCTCCATAGTTCCCACTGTATTCCAAATAGAAAATTGGCAAGTTAAACATCTTTTCAGCCACCATCGCATAGGCTGCCACATCCTCCTCATCAAGCATTGTATTCGCCTCAGTTAATTGTGCAGCTTTGCACTCTGCGTTTAAAATACAGTACCCTTCAACAAACACTTCATCCCAATTCATCAGTAACCCATATTCCTTGACCGCTTTTTGATGCAGCCCCATCATCCAGTCCGGATTCTTACTATTGAGTACACTCGGAATAAAATATAAATCAAATCCCGGTGTAACGGTTTCAATAGATGAAACCTCCAGCACACATGGCACAGTATAGCGGCGAACACGAGCCATTAAATGCAGAACATTTTCTAACGTTACTCCATCTGTCCCACCAACCAATATGGCATCTGTCCCCGATTCGCACACTTTTTCAAGATCTTCATCTGTTATTTCTTTATTAGGATCGAGCTTAAACACATGTTTCCACTCGCGAAAATCGTACATAGTTATCCTCCATTCTCTTCTGCCATTACACCATTATAGCACTAAGATTTTTTAGAACTCAAAGAAAAGCCGGGAACGATTCCTCGGCTTTTTCTAGTCCTTTTATTATCATTCAGTTGGTTCCTCTTTAATACGGTTAAGCGCCATTGAGTACGCATCATTTCCATAATTTAAACAACGTTTCACACGAGAAATCGTCGCTGTACTAGCTCCCGTTTCTGTTTCGATTTTATGATACGTTTTCCCTTCTTCAAGCATACGAGCTACCTCAAGTCGCTGCGCTAAGGATTGGATTTCATTTACCGTACATAAATCATCGAAAAATCGATAGCATTCATCAAGATCACGTAAGGACTGGATCGCTTTGAATAACTGATCGGTTTCCTTTCCTCTTATCTTATCGATTTGCATAATACTTCCTCCTCAATTTCCAGCAGCATTCAATGTTACGTTTTGGGTCAACCCTGGTTGGTTCGGTATAATGTTAACCCACGTTTTCCCTGGAATCAAGCCAACATCTACCCCATTTGAAACTGGAACGATTCTTCCGTCTTTATTTATCCATTCTACTTCCTTCACTTTCCCTTTTTGAAGCAGATAGCCTTTTCCTCCACTTTGCAGGTCAATATCGCGGCGGCCAACTTTATCTATTACTCGATGTGCTGTCTCAATAATCAAGACATTATCGACAAGTACAGGAACAGATGTCGTTGCCTCCTTTGTTTGCTCACCGTTTGAATATCTTTTATATTTTCCTTGTTGTACATCATACTCAAACTGCGTATTATAGGCGGGGAATCCATAGTTAATACTAACTTTTGTCACGGAATCTCCTTCTAACCTTTTTATCTCTTCTTTATTTAAAAAAACGAAAGAGGCTGGAGCACCAGTCAAATTATACCCCTTTTCCATTGCTCCCTTTTCAATATTTTCAAAACTAATATAAGAATTATGTGGAGCTTTTCGTTCACTCGAACGCTTAAATAGCGTACCATCATAATACAAACCATTCAAATGATCGATATATCCTTGTTTAAGCATACTCTCAGCATCTGGACTATTTCCATGACAAACATAAATACAATCTAATCCTTTAGCAAGCTCTATATAATAGTCACGTGCACTACGAATTGGGCCTACTTGTTCTGGTTTTTCGCTTTGATATACCGCTAATAATCGTGTAACTTCGCCTTCCGCCAGCATTTCATAAACAATATCCGCTTTGGTAAGACCGGACTGTGGACGAGCTTTCGTATGATTATTTACCATCACTGCAACCGCGCGCTGGTCGATCGAATCATTTGTACCGACACCAGTTAATGGGTAAGTATGAACGAATTCGGGAGCTTCAGCTTCTTCCTTTGGTACATCCTCTTCTACTGGAACCGGCTCCTGAACTTCTTCCTTTTTTGAACAACCCGTTATCAATACCCCTGCAACCAATAGACACAGCACGATGTTACGTTTCATCATCCCACTCCCTTGGTTTCTTTTATATTTTAACGCATTATAGTAGGAAAGAGTACAGTTTTATTCATAACATCATAAAGCCCTCTTTGCGTAACACGAATATAAGGCAAATGAGTCGTCGAGAAAAATTGCAGCGTATAAATCGGATCTGCAAACCGATAGCCTCTTTCCCTTAATAATTGTTTAATCCAATTTTCCTCTTGAATCAATTCAGGAACAGATTTATCAGACATTACTCCTCTTAATACAAGAGGCAGCTCGCCAATGATTTCTCCGTATTCTGCAATAACGATACCACCACCTAATTCTTTCATACGATTAAAAGCAGCAAGCATATCTTTTTTCCGTTTCCCAATCAAAATAATGTCGCCTGTACTAGTGTATGACGCTGCAAACCCGCATAGTCTATTAGCAAACCCTTTTAGAATTGTATTAATTCTCCATTTCCCTTCTCGGTCAATCAGCATAAAAAAGCACTCATCATGATCAAAAGGCAATTCTTCGTTTCCAACATCACAAACAATTGAATAAGGCTTCGTAATTACATTATTCATCATTTCAATTCCAAATGGCATCGAAAATTCAAAGTCCTCTGCAAGATCTAATTGCCAATCTAATTCAAGTCGGTCAAAACCGAACTCTTGCCAACTAATTGGTCGGTCCAGCTCCATAGAAATACCATCTCGTTTCACCCATTTTCCTTTCGCCAGTACAGACACAGGTGCTGGGTTCATAGCATCCGTTAAAAAGTTAATATTCGCTACTCGCCCCGTTGCAATATTGCCATGCAAATAATCAATATTATAATAGCGAGCAATATTCACAGTGGCCATATTATAAGCATCGATAATAGGAACGCCATTCTCAATCGCTAGTTTAATTAATACATCCATACACCCCTGCTCATAAAAAGAAGGCGGGGAACCATCTGTTGTTAAAAAAAGATGATCATATTGATCAATACCCAATTCATGAATTTCCTGTAGTAATTTAGGTAAATCCGGTCGAATCGATGAATATCTTAAAGATACAGAATAGCCCTGCAGCAGACGATTCATCACTTCGTCCCCCGTCATCGCCTCATGATCACTATCTACCCCAAACAGCATCATTTTCGCTAATGTTTTCTCAGATGCTCCTGGAAAATGCCCTTCAATTTTTTTGCGCATTCGTTTTGCTTCTTGAATCCAGTGAAGCATCATGTCATCCCCCGCTAACAATCGCGGCCACCCTGTTAACTCTCCCCCTTGAAGAACAGCATCATGCTCAAGCCAAGACTTTACAGCACTATGAGAAATAAAGCTCTCCTCCTCATTTAATTCTGTTTGGGAGTCAAAGCGCATCCACCAATACATTGATGTCGGGATATTTCGAAGTTCCCCCAGAAAAGAAAACGCTTTCTTTTTATTCAATTGAAGGAGTAATAGCAAGTTGTCATTGATAAGCGTTGTCGTTCCAAAAGATGATGTATAGTGGCTAAAAGAATGGGGATTATATAACTGAAATGGATGTGCATGTGGTTCAATATATCCCGGTACTAAAACTTTTCCGGTACAATCTACCACTTCGCAACCATCTGTAATCTCAGGAAGGTTATTTCCAACATAGACAATTCGGTCATCGTAAATCCAAATGTTTGCTGTAACCCATTGTCGCATTGTTTGATTTAAATACGTAGCATTTGTTAATAAAAGATATGGTGCACGCTGACCATCCAGTACTTCAATATGCTCTCGCAGATGTTTATTTTTCCACCTATAGCGTTGTTCTAACATGAACATCCCCCCATAAAGTATCTGAAACAAAGTGTGGTAACATCCGATTAATTGTATGTTTATAGTATCACATTTATTTAGCTAAACACAGTAAACTTATCTCCTATTACTGTTAAATTTTTATGAAGGGAAGATGGCAAAATGAAGTTTGAACGGAATATCGGTATCCTTAACTCTTTATTACGTATTACTTGTGGTTTTACAGTATTAGCTTGGGCAATCGCTAAAATGGCAAAAAAACCATGGAAAGAATCGTATTTATTCGTTGCCATGATGGCTGGCATGAAAATTGGGGAAGGGATTCTTCGCTATTGTCCAATCGTCGACTTAATGCAGCAAAGAGACTCTGTTGACTCATCTGAACCAAAAGACTCTCAAGTAGCAGATGCTATAAAAAACTTTCTTCCAGAAGATATTACTGAAAAAGATGAGCAATCTAATCATCACAATGAAGCCTCACACTAAATCATGTAAAAGACGAGCATCACCATTCGATGCTCGTCTTTCTGTTTATATGGATTATGCTTTGATACCAATCGCACGATATCCGATATCACTGCGCCAAAATAGGCCATCTTTTGAGATGTTCTCAACTTGTTGATATACTTCTTGTTGAGCAGATAATAAGTCCTTACCTTTTGCTGCTACAAGCAATACACGACCACCATTCGAAACAAATTGGCCATCGCTATTTTTCGCTGTTCCAGCATGATACACATGGGCCTTATTACTAATTTTGTCCAGACCAGTAATAACTGATCCTTTCTTTACATCACCAGGATAGCCTTCTGCTGCAACAACAACCCCAAGGACTGCTTCCTCATGCCATTCAATCGCAATATCTTCACCAGCTAATACAGCTTGTAATACTTCTACGAAATCCGTTTTCAAACGCGGAAGCACCACTTGTGTTTCTGGATCTCCGAAACGCGCATTGAATTCAATAACCTTTGTACCTTTTGCCGTATGAATAAGTCCTGCATACAAAATACCTGTAAAGCTGCGTCCTTCAGCTACCATCGCATTCACTGTTGGCTGAAGAATTGTTTCAACTGCTTTTGCTACTACTTCATCAGAAATTTGCGGCACAGGAGAATACGCACCCATCCCACCTGTGTTTGGACCTTTATCTCCATCAAACACACGTTTATGGTCTTGAGCGATTACCATTGGGTACACTTTTGTATCGTTTACAAAAGCCATTAATGAGAATTCTTCACCGTCCAAAAATTCCTCCACTACAACTTTTGCACTTGCTTCACCAAATTTTGCATCAACAAGCATATCATGAACTGCTTCTAATGCTTCCTCAAGAGTCATCGCTACGACAACACCTTTACCAGCTGCTAAGCCGTCCGCTTTAATTACGATTGGTGCACCGACTTTTTCAATATATGCTTTCGCACTTTCATAATCGGTAAACGTTTCGTAAAATGCTGTTGGAATGTCATATTTTTTCATTAAATCTTTGGCAAATGATTTACTGCCTTCAATGACCGCCGCTTTGCTGTTCGGACCATATACAGTTAAACCTGCTTCTGTAAAATCATCTGCTAACCCATTTAATAATGGAATCTCAGGACCAATAAATGTTAGTCCAATGTTTTGCTCTTTTGCAAATGCAACAAGTTCTGCATGATTTGTTTCGTCAATCGCAACAAGCTCTGCTACGTCTGTCATACCTGGGTTACCTGGTGCAACAAACACTTTTTCTACAGACTTACTTTCAGAAAGTTTGCGAGCAATCGCATGTTCACGACCGCCTCGACCAATAACTAATACATTCATAAACAAACCTCCTTATTTATTAATGTTTAAAGTGACGAACTCCTGTGAATACCATCGCAATACCATACTCATCTGCTTTTTTAATAGAATCTTCATCTCTGATTGATCCGCCTGTTTGGATAATAGCTGTTACACCAGCTTGTGCTGCTGCTTCTACTGTATCATCCATTGGGAAGAATGCATCTGAAGCAAGTGCACTTCCTTTTGCTTTTTCTCCTGCTTGCTCTAAAGCAATTTTTGCTGCACCAACACGGTTCATTTGACCAGCACCAACCCCAAGAGTCATTTGATCGTCTGTTACAACGATAGCATTTGATTTCACATGTTTTACAACTTTCCAACCAAGTTCAAGTGCTTTCCACTCTTCAGCTGTTGGTTCGCGTTTTGTGACAACTTTCACATCTGCATCCTTCAAGCTGTATGCATCACGGTCTTGAACTAGCACGCCGCCTTCGATAGAAGTAAGTTTACGTTCTGGTTTTTTCGCTGCTTCAAAATCTACCGTTAACAAACGAATATTTTTCTTGCTTGTTAATACTTCAATCGCCTCGTCAGAGAAGCTTGGCGCAATAATAATTTCTAAGAAGATTTCATGAAGTTTTTCTGCTGTTGCTTTATCTACTTCACGGTTTAACGCGATAATGCCGCCAAAAATAGAAGTTGAGTCAGCTTCGTATGCTTTTTCATATGCTTCAAGAATAGTTTCACCAGTTCCTACACCACATGGGTTCATATGTTTCACCGCTACCGCTGCTGGCTCCGTGAATTCTTGAACAATTTGCAATGCAGCATCTGCATCATTAATGTTGTTATAAGAAAGTTCTTTACCGTGCAATTGTTTTGCCTCCGCAATAGAGAAAACCGAACCAAGTGGCTTTTTATAAAAAGCTGCTTTTTGGTGTGGGTTTTCACCATAACGTAAAGATTGCTTTAACTCATAAGTAACTGTTAACGATTCTGGATTTTCTTCTCCAGCAAGCTCTGTCATGTATTCAGAAATAACTGCATCATATGCTGCTGTATGACGGAACACTTTTGCTGCTAAGCGACGATTCGTTGCTTTTGATACTGCACCATTCTCTTTTAATTCTGCTAAAACTGTATCGTAATCTGCTGAATCTACAACAACTGTTACATACTCATGGTTTTTAGCAGAAGAACGAAGCATTGTCGGTCCACCGATATCGATGTTTTCAATCGCATCTTCTACTGTTACGTCTGGTTTAGCAATTGTTGCTTGGAAAGGATATAAGTTTACACATACTAATTGAATAGGCTCAATATTATGCTCTTTTAATTGAGCTGCATGATCAGCATCACCGTGCTTCGCTAATACTGCTCCGTGAACATTCGGATGTAGAGTTTTAACACGACCATCTAAAATTTCTGGGAATCCCGTTACTTCACTAATTCCGATTACTTCAATTCCGTTTTCTTGAAGTGTTTTACTTGTACCACCTGTTGAGATAATGTCAAAACCAGCTTCTTTTAACCCTTTTGCGAACTCTACAACTCCTGTTTTATCCGATACACTAATTAAAGCACGCTTTGTCATTTGTGTTTGTCCCTCCATATGTAGCATTATTTTTGAAATAGTTCCGCTAAAACAGCAGGATACATCTCATGTTCCGTTTCTTGTATCCGTGTTTGCAGCGTTTCTCTTGTGTCATCATCAAGTACTGGTACAGCTCTTTGGGCAATGATTGGCCCTGTGTCCATTCCTTCATCTACATAATGAATGGTCACTCCGGTTAATTTCACGCGAGCTTGAAATGCTTGTCCAATCGCATCCTTACCTGGAAAAGCAGGCAAAAGAGACGGATGAATATTAACCATTCGATGTGAATATGCCTGTAGAAGAGTTGGGCCAATTAAACGCATATAGCCTGCTAGAACAATAAAGTCAATATCCCGCTCATGCAGTTTTCCCAAAATTTCCATTTCAAAGGCCTCTTTGCTCGGATAATTTTTCGGTAAAAAGCTAAACGCTTCTACCTGTTCGGCCTTTGCGCGATTAAGCACAAAAGCTTCTTCTTTATCACAGACAACGAGGCCAATTTCAGCTGCAAGTTTCCCTGCTTTAATGGCGTCTATAACGGATTGAAAGTTCGATCCATTCCCTGATGCAAAAACCGCAATTTTTTTCATCAGCTGAAGGACACTCCTTCACCAGCAACAACTGTCCCAATAATAGAAGCTGTTTCTCCACATTGTTCAAAATGAGCAAGTACTTGTTCTGCTTCTTCTTTTTTCACGACAGCAACCATACCGATTCCCATATTAAAAATATTAAACATTTCTTGTTGTTGTAATTGCCCTTTTTCTTCAAGGTAATTGAACACAGTTGGAATAGTCCAGCTTCCTAGTTGAATGTCAACACCTGTTCCTTCTGGAAGCATACGTGGAATATTCTCGATAAAACCGCCACCAGTAATATGAGCAAGTCCTTTTAATTCGTATTTTTCCAATGTTGATAAGATGGAACGAACATAAATTTTTGTTGGTGTTAATAATTCTTCACCTAATGTACGATCAAACTCTGGAACGAAATCTTGTAACTTCATTCCGGCATCTTCAAGAAGAACTTTACGTACAAGAGAATAGCCATTACTATGAATACCACTTGAAGCAAGACCTATTAACACATCGCCCTCTACAATATTTTCTCCTGTTATTAAACGTGATTTTTCACAAGCACCTACTGTAAAGCCTGCTACATCATACTCTTCAATCTCATACATACCTGGCATTTCTGCTGTTTCGCCGCCAATTAATGCACAACCAGCTTGCTCGCAACCTTCTGCTACACCTTTAACAATCATTTCAATTCGAGCAGGATCTGCTTTTCCACAAGCGATATAGTCAAGGAAGTAAAGAGGAGCAGCGCCTTGTACCACTACATCATTGACACACATCGCTACAGCATCAATTCCGATTGTATCGTGCTTGTCCATCATGAAAGCAAGCAATAATTTTGTGCCGACTCCATCCGTACCTGAAACAAGAACAGGCTCTTTTAATCCTAAAGAAGATAAATCAAACATGCCTCCAAAACCGCCCAGACCGTTCATTACTTCAGGGCGCATCGTGCGTGCTACATGTTTTTTCATCCGATTTACTGCCTCATAGCCAGCTTCGATATCCACACCAGCTTGCTTATATGCGTTAGCCATCAAGAAACCTCCTAATTATTAGAAAAGCTTAAGACGCCCGGCTATCAGCTTATGACCTCAAGCCGAGGGCGCCTGGAGCTAAATGTTGATACTAGTTAAAAATTATCTAAAGTAAAGCTTCACTTATTAGTCCCCTCTAATCGGGACCTAATAAGTGTTAGCATTTAACTGTTTCAAGCTCGTAATCATAAACCTCTGTTGGATAGTTCCCTGTGAAACAAGCAAGACAAGAACCACCTGTCTCTCCAGCAAATGGACGACCAATTGCTTCGACCATTCCTTCCACACTTAAAAACGTTAAAGAATCCGCACCAATTAGTTCACGAATTTCTTCGATTGATTTAGAACTAGCAATCAATTCTGATGTTGTCGATGTATCAATTCCGTAAAAGCAAGGATTCTTAATCGGTGGTGAGCTAATAACCACATGTACTTCTTTCGCACCGGCATCCTTTAACATATTTACAATACGACGGCTTGTTGTTCCACGTACAATTGAGTCATCAACCATAACAACACGTTTTCCTTCTACTACTCCACGAACAGGAGAAAGTTTCATCTTTACCCCTTGTTCACGAAGAGACTGAGAAGGTTGAATAAATGTTCGACCGACATAGCGGTTTTTAATTAAGCCCATTTCGTATGGAATGCCGGTTGCCTCAGCATATCCAATCGCTGCTGAAATACTTGAATCCGGTACACCAGTCACAACATCCGCCTCGATTTTTGCTTCTTTTGCTAACTGTTTACCAAGATTTTTTCGAGCTGTATGAACATTAATTCCATCAATATTACTATCAGGACGAGAGAAATATACATACTCCATTGCACACATCGCACGTTGACTAGACTTGGAGAAAAATTCTGATGTAATTCCTTCATCATTAATCACAACAAGCTCTCCAGGCTCAATATCACGAACAAATTCAGCTCCAACAATATCCAGCGCACATGTTTCAGAAGCTGCAATATAGGCATCGCCAATTTTTCCAAGTGAAAGTGGACGAAGACCGTGTGGATCCAACGCTAAAATCATTTCTGTTTCCGTTAAAATAATGAATGCATAGGCACCTTTTATTAAACTTAAGCTATTTTTTACCGATTCCTTCAAAGTCGGAAAACCTGAGCGCTTAATTAAATGTGCTAATACTTCTGTATCGGAAGTTGTTTGAAAGATACTGCCTTGACCCTCTAACTGGGCTTTCAATTGAGTTGCATTCACTAAGTTTCCGTTATGAGCAAGTGCCAATCCGCCTGTAATCGATTGGAACAAAAACGGTTGGACATTCTGATAACCGCCGCCGCCTGCTGTTGCATACCGCACATGACCAATTGCTGCTTTACCAGAGCCAGATAGTTCTTTCATTTTCTCCGCTGTAAAAATCTCCGTAACAAGTCCCTCGCCTTTTGAAATCGAAAGCGTAGAACCGTCTGTTGTGACGATTCCCGCTCCCTCTTGACCACGATGCTGCAAGCTATGAAGCCCGTAATAAGCTAATTGAGCTGCATCTGGATGTCCCCAAATCCCGACAACACCACACTCTTCGTTTAAGCCTTTTATTTCAGCAAGCATGGGATAGCTCCTTTCCAAGCTGTTTGTAATTCTTGTACATTCGCTTCTACTAGCGTTGTTTCTTCTGCAGAAATACGTAATGTTGCATCATTTGTTACCGTACCGATTTGTACTGCATCTTTCACAGCTGCTTCAAATGCAGCTTGGTTTTCAGGACTTACAGATATTAAGAAACGTGATTGTGTTTCACTGAAAAGAGCTGCTACTGCTTCACCAGTCACAGTAACTGATGCACCAAGCTCTTTTTCACCAAATAATGATTCAGAAAGAGCTACAGCCAAACCACCTTCAGCAACATCATGAGCTGACTTGATTAGTCCTGCTTGAATAGCTGCTAAAATTTGTTGCTGGCGTGCTTGTTCTACGTCTAAATCGATTTCTGGTGCGCGACCGAAAATTTCACCTTCAGTCAATTTTTGAAGCTCACTTCCTCCAAATTCAGGCTTCGCTTCGCCTACTACATAGATGAAGTCACCTTCATTTTTGAAAGACTGTGTAGTAATATGTTTTACATCTTTCACAAGACCAACCATTCCAACAACTGGAGTTGGGTACACAGCTTCACCGTTTGTTTCGTTATATAATGAAACGTTTCCGCCGATAACAGGCGTGCTTAATGTACGGCAAGCATCGCTCATGCCGTCTGCTGCTTTTTCTAATTGCCAGAAAATTTCTGGTTTCTCTGGATTACCAAAGTTTAAGCAGTCTGTAATTGCAAGTGGCTCAGCACCAGAACAAATAATGTTACGCGCTGCTTCCGCTACCGCAATTTTCCCACCTGTTTCCGGATCTAAGTATAAATAGCGAGAGTTACAATCTGTTGTCATCGCTAATGCTTTATTTGTGCCGCGTACACGTACAACTGCTGCGTCAGAACCTGGTGCAATAACTGTATTTGTACGAACCATATAATCATATTGATCATATACCCACTCTTTGCTTGCAATCGTTGGTTGTTGTAAAAGAGCAAGTAACGTTTCTTTATAATCCGTAACAGCTGGTACTTTTGGTTCCATCGCTTGGAAGTCACGGAATCGTTGCGGTTCGCTTGATGGTTTATGATAAACCGGTGCATCTTCGGCTAATGCATCAACTGGTACTTGTGCAACAATTTGGCCTTGGTGATATAGCGTTAAGTTTTTATCATCTGTTACTTCCCCAACAGATACCGCTTCTAAATCATATTTCGTAAATAGATCGACGATTTCTTGTTCGCGACCTTTTTTCACAACAATTAACATACGTTCTTGTGATTCAGAAAGCATCATTTCGTATGCTGTCATGCCTGTTTCACGTTGTGGAACAAGATCAAGATTCATCGTAATCCCAGAACCTGCTTTACTTGCCATTTCAGCAGATGAACTTGTTAAGCCCGCTGCACCCATATCTTGAATTCCAACTAAGGCATCTGATTGAATCAATTCAAGACATGCTTCAAGAAGTAGTTTCTCCATGAATGGGTCCCCAACCTGAACCGCTGGACGCTTCTCATCCGAATCCTCTGAAAGTTCTTCAGAAGCAAATGTAGCACCGTGAATACCGTCACGACCTGTTTTCGCTCCTACATACATAACCGTATTACCAACGCCGTGTGCTTGACCTTTTTTAATATCTTCATGATTAATTAAGCCCACACACATCGCATTGACAAGCGGGTTTCCTTCATAAGATGGATCAAATTGAACCTCACCGCCGACTGTCGGAATTCCGATACAGTTTCCATAGCCTGCAATTCCAGCTACTACTTCTTTGAATAAATATTTTACACGATCATTATCTAATTCACCGAAACGTAATGAGTTTAGCATCGCAATTGGACGTGCACCCATTGAGAAAACGTCACGAATGATTCCGCCGACTCCTGTCGCAGCTCCTTGATATGGTTCAATTGCTGATGGGTGGTTGTGACTTTCAATTTTGAAAACAACTGCTTGGTTATCGCCAATATCAACGATTCCCGCACCTTCACCAGGTCCTTGAAGCACTTTTTCCCCTGTAATTGGGAACTTCTTTAAAATAGGCTTAGAGTTTTTATAAGAACAATGCTCTGACCACATAACTGAAAACAATCCTGTTTCCGTGTAGTTTGGCAGTCTGCCTAAGATTTTCTCCACCATGGCAAATTCCGAGTCGGAAAGTCCCATTTCTGCGTAGATGCGTTCGGATTTAATCATCTCCGGATTTGGTTCAAGCTGTAACAACATGTGTTTCCCTCCAGTTTTTTACGATGGATTGAAAAATCTTTAAGCCGTCTGTGCTGCCAAGCAACTCATCAACGGCACGTTCAGGGTGTGGCATCATGCCAAGTACATTCCCTTGTTTATTTGTAATACCTGCAATATCTTCAAGACTTCCGTTCGGGTTTGTACCCGCATACGTAAAGACGATTTGTTTGTTTTCTTTTAATTCAGCAAGTGTTGCTTCGTCACAGTAGTAATTTCCCTCACCATGTGCAATTGGCACAGTAATAGTTTCATTCGCCTCGTAGCTTGTTGTGAACATGGTTTCATTGTTCGCTACTTGAAGTTCTACATTACGGCAAATGAATTTCAAACCGTCATTGCGACGCATCGCACCTGGAAGCAATCCTGCCTCAAGTAAGATTTGGAATCCGTTACAAACGCCAAGAACTGGTTTGCCAGCCTCTGCTGCCTTTACTACTTCCGCCATGACGTTAGAGAAACGAGCAATCGCTCCACAACGCAAGTAATCCCCATACGAGAAACCACCTGGTAGAAGAATGCCGTCGTATTCATCAAGATTGTCAGCTGAATGCCAAACATATTCTACTTCTTCTCCAAGAGCATCTTTAATTGCATGGAACATATCAACATCACAATTTGAGCCTGGGAAAACAATTACGGCAAACTTCATTGAGCGACAACCTCCTCAACTTCATAACGATAGTCTTCAATAACCGTATTCGCTAATAACTTTTCACACATTTCTTTAACCAATTGATCTAAATCACGTTCTGTTTTATCAATTGTTAGCTCGATGTATTTCCCGATACGTACATCGCTTACTTCATTGTACGTTAATGTATGAAGCGATTGTTGAACAGCCGCTCCTTGAGGATCTAGTACGCTTTCTCTTAGTGTGATATATACTTTAACCTTATACATGTTGAATACCCTCCAGCTTAGCTAAAATTTTCTTATATGCGTCTGTTAAATTCCCTAAATCTCGACGGAATACGTCTTTATCCATTTTCTCGTTTGTTTTAGCATCCCAAAAGCGGCAATTATCTGGAGAAATTTCGTCCGCCAATAAAATCGCGCCATCTGATGTTTTCCCAAACTCTAATTTAAAGTCAATTAATTTTATTCCCAATTCTTCGAAAAATACGGATAGAACTCGATCTACTTCTAATCCTTTTTCTTTTAAAATCGCAATTTCTTCACGACTTGCAATCTCTAGCTCTTCAATATGGTCTTCAGTTAACAGAGGATCACCAAGTGAATCGTCTTTATAATAAAACTCCACTAACGGTTTTTTAAATGGTGTACCTTCTTCAACACCTAAGCGTTTTGAAAAACTACCAGCAGCTGTATTACGGATGACTACTTCAAGCGGAATAATCTCAACCTTTTTTACAAGCTGTTCTCTTTCAGAAATCTTTTCAATAAAGTGAGAAGGAATATTTTCTTCCTTTAGCTTCGCAAATAATAAACTTGTAATTTGATTATTTAAAGCCCCTTTACCTTCGATTTCTGATTTCTTTTCTCCATTAAAAGCTGTTGCCGAGTCTTTAAACTCCACCCATACAACCTCATTATTATCCGTTGCATAAATTCGTTTGGCTTTTCCTTCATAAAGCAATTCTCGTTTCTCCATCTGTCTGTCCTCCATATTGAATATTGGGAATAATACAATTAAGTATTTTCGTGATAACAAGCGTTTAATTCAGTTTCGATTAAACGCTTGTTTGTTTCTTACAATCCTAAACGATCAAAAATTACATCGACATTTTTCAGATGATATGTTGGATCGAAACAATCATCTAGTTCTTCTTTTGTCAATAAGCTCGTAATTTTATCATCTTTTTCGATTAAGCTGCGGAACGGAACTTGTAATTCCCACGCTTGCATCGCTTTTGGTTGTACAGTATCGTAAGCTTCTTCACGAACAAGTCCTTTATCAATTAAAGCAAGCAGTACTCGCTGAGAGAAAATAAGACCTAGTGTACGGTCCATATTGCGTTTCATATTTTCCGGATAAACTGTTAAGTTTTTAACAATGTTGCTAAAACGATTTAACATGTAGTTCAAAGCAATCGTTGCATCTGGTAAAATAACGCGCTCTGCAGATGAATGAGAGATGTCACGTTCATGCCATAATGACACATTTTCGTAAGCTGTCATCATGTATCCACGAATAACACGTGCCATACCTGTCATATTTTCAGAACCGATTGGATTACGTTTATGCGGCATAGCAGAAGATCCTTTTTGACCTTTTGCGAAGAATTCTTCTACTTCACGTGTTTCACTTTTTTGTAATCCGCGAACTTCTGTTGCAAATTTTTCGATTGATGTTGCAATAAGGGCTAATGTACTCATATAGTGCGCATGACGATCACGTTGTAGCGTTTGTGTAGAAATTGGTGCTGCCTGTAAGCCTAATTTCTCACATACATACTGCTCAACGAATGGATCGATGTTTGCGTATGTTCCAACAGCTCCAGACATTTTCCCGAACTCAATTGTCTTTCTAGCTGCTTCAAAACGTTCTACATTACGTTTCATTTCTTCATACCAAAGACCAAGCTTTAAGCCAAATGTAGTTGGTTCAGCATGCACACCGTGCGTGCGCCCCATCATAACAGTATATTTATGTTCTTTTGCTTTATTTTTTAAGATTTCAACAAAATTATTTAAGTCTTTCGATAGAATATCGTTTGCTTGTTTAATTAAATAAGAAAGAGCTGTATCGACAACATCTGTTGACGTTAAGCCATAATGAACCCATTTACGCTCTTCTCCAACTGTTTCCGATACTGCACGTGTAAATGCCACCACGTCATGGCGAGTTTCTTTTTCAATTTCATTAATGCGATCAATATTAAATGTTGCATTTTCACGAAGAAGTTTCACATCTTCTTTTGGAATAACACCAAGTTCAGACCAAGCTTCACACGCCAAAATTTCTACTTCTAACCACGCCTTAAAGCGGTTTTCTTCCGTCCAAATTGCTCCCATTTCTGGGCGAGTATAACGTTCAATCATTATTTCATCCTCCGTTTCAACTAATTACTGCCATATCCCACTCTGATTACTTTCGTGCAAAGCTTCCTCAACCGTTGAGCGCAAAATATTCACATGCCCCATTTTTCTCTTGGTCTTAGCTTCCGCTTTACCGTACAAATGAACTTTCCAATCCTTACGCGTTGGAATTTCCTGCAAGAGTGGATCGAGGTGTTCACCTAAAATATTAACCATCACTACCGGCTTTAATAATTCTGTATTGCCTAATGGCCAGTTGCAAACCGCACGAACATGTTGTTCAAACTGCGACGTTTCACAAGCCTCCATTGTATAATGCCCAGAATTATGTGGTCGTGGTGCTAATTCATTAATAATAATATTATCATCTTCTGTCAAAAACATTTCCACTGCTAGCGTACCTACTAATTCAAATGCTTCAGCAAGCTTAGATGCCTGCTCAATCGCACGTTGCTCAGCCATTTCACTAATGCGCGCTGGAACAATACTTTTATGTAAAATATTGTCCACATGAATATTTTCAGCAACGGGGAACTGTTGACAATCACCAGATGCATTTCGCGTCACAATGACAGAAATCTCTTTCGTAAAAGGAATCCAAGCTTCTAGCACGCACACACCACTTTTTAATAATGGTTCAGCTTGAGGAATATCAGCTTCTTCTCTAATAACAAGCTGTCCTTTTCCGTCATAGCCTCCGCGTGTCGTTTTTAATACACTTGGATAGCCTAATTCTTCTATATATTGATGAATATCTGATATCGTTTGAATTTCATGATAAGGAGCCACCATTGCTCCTGCATCGGCAATAGCTTTCTTTTCCGTTAACCGATCTTGCGTTAACTTCAACAATTGTGAACCTTGTGGAAGATACGCATGATCCTTCAACCAATCTAATGCTTGAAAGCTAATATTTTCAAATTCATACGTAATCACATCACTAACATCCGCCAGCTTCTTCAACGAGGCAATATCATTGTACCCCCCATTTATTTCAATATCAGCGACTTGAGCACATGGACCATCTGCAGCTGGTTCAAGCACAGCAATTTTAAATCCTGATGCTTTAGCCGACAACGCCATCATTCTGCCAAGTTGCCCGCCGCCAATAATTCCGATTGTCTGCCCTGGTAAAATTACTCGATTATTTAAGCTGTTCACTGCTCGCTAACACCTTTTCCTTTGATTCGTTTCGCAAACCTTCTAATCTATCAGCAATAGTTGCATCCGTCGTACCAAGAATCTGAGCCGCAAGTAAACCAGCATTGGTCGCTCCAGCCTTTCCGATTGCTACTGTAGCTACTGGCACGCCGCCTGGCATCTGAACAATTGATAACAAAGAATCCATGCCATTTAGCGCTTTCGATTGAACAGGCACACCAATAACCGGCACAATCGTCTTCGCTGCTGTCATCCCTGGAAGATGAGCTGCTCCACCTGCACCTGCAATAATAACCTTCAAGCCTTTTTCTTTAGCACCTTCGGCATA
>NZ_CP026095.1:330000-385000 GCF_004006295.1 Peribacillus asahii | reverse complement strand
AAATAAACCAATCCCAGCCCCAACCGCATGTTTTAATTCTGCTGGGATCGCGTTAATGATTTTTTCACGAATACCTGATACTGATAAAAGAACGAACACAACCCCAGAAATCAGTACCCCTGTTAAAGCCGTTTCCCAAGGAATTTTCATTCCCAAGACAACACCGAATGTAAAGAATGCATTTAGCCCCATACCTGGCGCAAGTGCAATTGGGAATTTTGCAATTAACCCCATCAGTATGGAACCGATTGCAGCCGCTAAAGCGGTTGCCGTAAATACCGCTCCTTTATCCATGTTAGCCATTCCTAATATATTAGGGTTAACAGCCAAAATATACGCCATAGCTAAGAACGTCGTAATTCCGCCGATAATTTCACTGCGATAATTCGTACCTAGTTCTTCAAACTGAAAGTATTTCTTCATTCCCTAGTCTCCTCCGCAACGTCATATACGAAAAAAAGCTCCGTTCTCTACCGAACGGAGCTTAACTACATGTAAAAGAGGGCTTTACAAATGCTACATCTATACCTAAATTCTTTTACATCGTAGTCAAGCTGTTCACGGCAGCTTGGTAGAAACTTTCGGACCATATTTCCGATATTATACGACGAAACATTATTTTAATTTAATAAATATAGGTATAGTGTAACAATTCCTAATACACGCGTCAACACCCAAGACGAATGTTCAGATAATTAAATCTTCCATCGTTCGTGATTAGATCATTTTTCCTCTTTAAATAAGAATAATATACGGAATTTATAAGGAATTAACCCTATTATTCCCACTCAATAGTTGCTGGTGGCTTACTCGTAATATCATACAGCACGCTCAATAACCATTGATACATAAGTGTTTTACGCTTTTTATCAAAACAGAAAAATCCGTTCAATTCATGTAATTCTTGTACTCAATTGTAGCAGGTGAACCCCTTGTATGTTTTCATTCATATTATTTATCTGTTTGTTCTTGCTTCTTTTTCAAATACTCCGCACGTATTTTTTCAAGTTGCTGCTTTTTATCAAATTTGGCAGGCTTGTGTTTTTCATGATACTTTGTCACAGCTACCTTACCTTTGGTATCCAATTGATATTTCCCCACTTTGTTCACCTACTTTTCTTGTCCTTAAAGAGAATCTATTCAACAAATATAATATACCTTACTTTACTGAAGTAAACCTTATTAGTGTACTGCTAACCTTGCATATATCCGTAAAAACATTAAAAACTTAGTAAAATAATTCATCGCCAAATGGTTAATTCATTATACTTATCTTTACGACCTTGAATTTGCTGATTCATTTTAAAATCATCAATCAAATCACTAATTTTGACCAAAATAAAAACCCCCCTTCTAGTTATTTGTTATAAATAACTAGAAGAGAGTTTAATTTTTGAAATATAAATAGTTGTACGTTAATCACAATATTAGTACTTAACAATTCAACTTAGACATTAGTATGACTGCGTTTATAACCTATTTAGATTATATTATTCGCAAGTCCTACTCCCACTCAATTGTTGCTGGCGGCTTACTCGTAATGTCATACACCACGCGATTTACATGAGATACTTCATTAACAATACGTGTTGAAATCGTTTCAAGTACCTCCCACGGAATACGTGCCCAGTCAGATGTCATCCCATCGATAGATGTTACTGCACGAATACCGATTGTATAGTCATACGTACGACCATCGCCCATAACACCTACACTGCGGATGTTCGGAAGCACTGTGAAGTATTGCCAAATATCACGGTCTAAGCCTGCTTTTTTAATTTCGTCACGTAAAATCAAATCAGAATCGCGAACAATCTCTAATTTGTCCTCTGTAATTTCACCTAACACACGAATCCCTAATCCTGGACCTGGGAATGGTTGACGCCATACAACCTCATCCGGAATACCTAGCTCTGTTCCAAGAGCACGCACTTCATCTTTAAATAACGTATTAAGCGGCTCAATTAACGTAAATTGCATGTCCTCAGGAAGCCCGCCAACATTATGATGTGATTTAATCGTTTGAGCAGTTGCTGTTCCACTCTCAATAATATCAGTATATAGTGTACCTTGAGCTAAGAAATCAATACCTTCCAATTTATGTGCTTCATCATCGAACACATAAATAAACTCATTACCGATAATTTTACGTTTTTTCTCTGGATCTGAAACGCCTGCCAGCTTATTTAAGAAACGATCAGCTGCATCCACTTTAATAACATTCATATGGAAGCCTTCGCTGAACGTTTTCATTACGCCTTCCGCTTCTCCTTTACGCAGTAGACCGTTGTCAACAAAAATACATGTTAATTGGTCACCAATCGCTTTATGGATTAACACAGCTACAACAGACGAATCTACGCCTCCGCTCAATGCACATAAAACCTTTTTGTCACCAACGATTTGACGGATTTTCGCTATTTCCACTTCAACAAAGTTTTCCATAGACCAATCACCTTTACATCCACAAACTTCAAATACGAAGTTTTTCAAAAGGTCATTTCCATATTCTGAATGGCGCACTTCTGGGTGGAATTGCACCGCAAATAAATTACGCTCACGATCACTCATTGCCGAAATTGGACAAGATGCACTTGTTGCATCTACTTGGAAACCTGCTGGTGTTTCAACAACTAAATCACCATGGCTCATCCAGACCGTTTGCTCTTTCGGTAAGTTAGCAAATAAGGCAGAATCATTTTGAACATTAAGAATCGCTTTTCCATATTCACGATGCTGCGCTGGTTCTACTTTCCCACCATAATATTGCGTCATCAATTGCATCCCGTAACAAATTCCAAAAATCGGTAACCCTAATTCAAAAATCGCTTCATCACAACGGAAAGCTGACTCATCATATACGCTGTTTGGTCCACCTGAAAAGATAATTCCAGCTGGATTCAATTTTTTAATTTCCTCAGCTGTAATCGTATGTGGATGTAATTCACTATATACACCAAATTCACGAATACGACGTGTAATCAATTGGTTATATTGACTTCCGAAATCAAGTACTACGATCATTTCTTGGTTTATTTCTGTTTTCCCCGGCACTATCGTCACCTCAACTAATGTATTTTCACTTGAGTCTTTCGAATCAAGTAATTACTTTTACTATTTCCATAACCAGAATATTATCATAAAAAAAACTAGAAATATGCCTTCATCATAACAAAAAAGGCAGATTTCTAGTTTACACGTTGAAATCCGCCTTCATAGTCAAATCATTTCCGGTGATTTGGTAGATACTTTCGATCCGTATTATCGAGGATATATGAAGGGTTCTATACGTTTTACGGTCATTGTATCAGTATAATAAAAACAAGGTCAAGAGCTAGTTTTTCTCATTAAGGTTTCCCAGCTCTCTTGAAGCTCCTTCCATGCTTCTCCTTCTTCATCTCCTCTATAAAGAATTATTTCATAGCGACGTGTCAGTTCAGTCATTAGATTTGTATCATAGACCGAATCAATATAAGCAGCATATTCACGAAATGTTTGCCCATCAAGACGTTTTAATCCCGCACGATGCAGTTGTTTAACAAGCACTTCATATGCTTCAGAAAAACAAATGGATTTTCGTTTATAACGAGCAATCAGTAAACGTGGCACCCATTTTCGACGAGTAAGAAATAAGCTAAGTACAACGATAACTACAGTCCCTAAGCTTATCCAAAATGGCTTCATAATCGCGATAAATTCCCCATTTGTTCCTCTTTGTTCACTGACAGCATTCTTCTCTTCTCGCTGCAGTGTTTCGGCTTGATCTTCACGTACAGTAGAATGTTCCGTATCACGATGAGTTGTCCTATCTGAATTAATAAATTCCGATTCACTCGAAAATCCTTTCGTTGGTTCAAAAGGAACCCATCCAATCCCAGAAAAATACACTTCCACCCAAGAATGTGCATTATTATTCGTTACTTGATAAATAACCTCCCCTTCTTTAACCGTTCGCTCCCCTTCCGTATACCCCTTTGCCCATCTAGCTGGAATACCTGCCGCTCGCAGCAAAACAACCATTGAAGTCGAATAGTTATCACAATAACCAATCCTTGTTTCAAATAAAAACTGATCGACATAATCTTGATCCTTCGCTGGATAAGGAATGTCCTCCTTTGAATAGACAAATTCCGGTTGATCGAAATAATCTTCTACAGCCTTCACCTTATCGTACCAATTTGATTGATTCTCTGTCAGTTCCCTCGCTAAATCATACACTCGACTTGGGATACTATCAGGCAGCTGCGTATATAAGTCCATCAATACATCCATCGTTTCATCAGCCTCTGTTACTTTTCGGAATTGCGCCAAATCATAACGTGGCTGCTCATAATTCACCATATACTCACTTATATCTTGTACAGTTCCATCCGCCGTCTGAGGTGTTAGTTTCTTTAGATTCGGTTCATATAGAAAAAATGAGACCCCATCTGCCTTCACGTTTTTCAAATAACTCCCTGCCGGATAAAGAATATGCCCTTGATCCTCCATAATAGATATTGATGCCGCAAGTGCTTTTGTGGCTACCTGCTCTGGCCCCTCGTAATTCTCTAGCTCTGTCAGCTCGTCGCCATTAGCTAGCGGGAAGGCCGTTCCTTCTCCAACCGATGAAACCCATCCTTTCCCGGTATATACATTCTTACTTTCTACCTTCCAATAATCATTCGTCGTTGCTGTATGATAAAACACAACGGACGAATCAGGCTCAATAGAACCCCCAAGTTTTGAATCATCCTCACTATATCCAACCTTACTAACGGAAGCTGCACTGTCCTCTCCCTTTGCCTGCTCAGAAAAGGATTGAATGAAAGGAATGGGGTCTGGCCACTGTGGACCAGGCTTTGGCAAGAGAAGACCCATTGATACAAAAAAGGCTACCATAACAATAAGTGACATAGACCATTTCCCTAACAGGCGGAGTGACAACGCTGGAAACAGATGAACTAGTTTCATTACTCCCAATATCATAACCCCTGCTATGACGACTCTAACGATGGCTGCGCTCGCATTATAAAGAGTAAAAGTATCCAAAATCGCTAAAAGAATAACCGTCATACTAAAAAAGAAAAACAGGTTGCTCTTCATATAAATCCAATAATGAATCAAGTACGTCACAAGCCATAACAGTGTAAAAAATAATAAGGTCCGAAACGAATTGGTCATAAGTACCCAATCGCCACTCCATACATAAGCCATATTGACTTCAAGCTCTCTTATCGAAAACAGTGTATCATCATATAACATATATACAACTACAGCTATATATCCTATTAACACAACAGAACGAGCAAGCCAGTGAAGAGAAAAGAAGTGAACAGCTAATGATAAAATAATAAACAGAATAAACACTTTCATATTCCCTGTATCCGTTAGTTCCGATACCGGACGCATCCATTCTGTAAGGAGAAAAAATGAGAATACATAGATGAATAGTTGTATTATATTTTCGATTCGTTTAGGCATCATTCTTACTCGCTCCCCCGGTTTGCGATATCACAAACTGAACCTGTACGCCTTGTTTCAAAGCTACTTCCTGCACTATGTAATCTTCATCTTTTACCTGTTCCTTCACGACAAAACAAGTAACCGCTTGGTTATTCCTATACGCATATATGTGTTCAAGCTTTTCAAAGGTTAACTGAGTCGTCATCACAATAAGCTTCGCTTGATGCATCCCCATTCGAATATCGCGAGGTAAACTTTGATTCAAACTCGGCTGTATACGAGCTAAATCATAAAAAATCTCTCTCTTGTGCCTCTCCCCTTTACTTGTTGGCAAATATACATTCTGCATAGAATCAATCCAGCCAATCTGTATCCCTCGCTTTAGCGCCGCATGAACAAAAGAAGCAACGAAGGACACCATTTCCTCAAATGAGTCCGTATAACTTTGATCTAAAATAATATAAAAAGTTTCCTTCCTTTGCTCATCAAATTCTTTCGTCATGAGCTTATTCACTTTTGCAGTCGCTTTCCAATTAATCCAAGAGAGCTGATCGCCGGCCTGATACTCTCTCACACCAGAAATGACGGATTGGCGGGAGCGCGCTCTTTGTGAAAAGCCTTGCTCACCGCTCCATAATCGATTAAATTCCCGATAACTTAGCTCATGATAAGCCGGAAAAACAAGAATGGTATCCTCCGTTTTAAACATTTGTTCCTTGTGAAACAATCCTAGTACATCACCGGTATGTAGACGTATCCCTTGAAAAACGTGCTCCCCGCGCGGAACATGTTCTAATGTATAATGCCAAGTTAACGTTTTTGTAAAGCCAACAAATAAAAGAGATTGCGGCGGCCTAAGCGATGTCCCTTCTATCTGCTCCTCTACTAATAAATACAGAAGAGGAAATCGGCTTTTTCGTGTCACTGTAATGTAAACATCCACTGCACTTCCAACTGAATATTCTTTCTTGGTAATCTTTCGCTCCACCGTATATACATGAAACGAATGAAAAGACAACGCCAGTGAATAAAGAACAAAAGGACACACCGCATAAAACAAAAACCAACTCACAAAACTACCTTGAAACATCGTAAATATAAACATAGCTAGAAGCAAACTAAACAGCCCTATCACTTTTGTATATCTTTTCACGTTCTTCATCACGTAGCCACTCTCTTCACTGGCACGGAAGTCGTCGAAAGAATATCTTGAAGAATAAACGCAGCATTTTCTGCAGAATATTGTGCTTCCGGTTGTAAAATTAATCGATGACCAAACACAAATGGCGCTAAATGCTGAATATCATCCGGAAGCACATAATCCCGGCTGCGTAATAGCGCATATGCTTGAGCCGCCTTCATTAAAGCTATCGACCCACGCGGACTCACTCCTAAATAAATACGGGGATCATTTCGTGTTCGATGCGCAAGGTCAATAATATATGCTTTCACTTTATCATCTACCACGACATCCTTTACCTCTGCTTGCAGCTGTAATAACTCCTCTAAACGAAGTACTGGCTGCAGCTCCTGAAGCGGTGAATAAGAGCCTGCCCGTCGCAATACTTCCATCTCTTCCTCCACAGTCGGATATCCCATTTTCAGTTTTAATAAAAAGCGGTCAAGCTGCGCTTCCGGAAGCGGGTACGTCCCTTCATGTTCAATCGGATTTTGCGTCGCCATTACGAAGAATGGCTGCTCTAATTTCCTCGTTTCTCCATCAATCGTAACACTGGCTTCTTCCATTCCTTCTAGCAGTGCTGATTGCGTCTTCGGTGAAGTTCGATTAATTTCATCAGCTAAAATAATATGTCCCATAATCGGCCCAGGACGAAAAATAAATTCCTGTTCCTTTGCATTAAAAATAGAAATACCTGTTACATCAGATGGCAGCAAATCAGGTGTAAACTGGATACGTTTAAACGTTGCTCCAATCGATTTCGCAAGAGCCTTTACGAGTACAGTTTTTCCCACACCCGGCACATCCTCAAGCAGTACATGCCCCCCTGCTAGTAAAGCAACTATACTTAATTCAGCGACTTCCCTTTTTCCACTTACAACTCGATCAATATTGTTCAGCACTTCTTCTAGTTTCAGATGTATTTGTTCTTGCATCATATTCTCCCCCCTGCCCTCTTAAACTAGTTCGACTAGCCCCAAACATAATCCTCCATACAGTATGGCTATAACTATACAATCTTATTTTTCTATTAAGCCTATCTCCTCCACTTTATTTTGTATTTGGCTTTATTAAATAACGTTGTTCACTTTTAAAACATAGAATGGACCGCGAATAATAGAATCAATGTTCTCTATTCGCGGTCCATTCTATAATAGATATTTTTGAAAACAGGCAGAATACTAACGAAAATACTTTGCATAACGAATGTACTTTTACTTGATTCACCTCTGTATAAGCACAATGGCAAAATTTAATTAAACGTTTGATTAAATACTTCAACTGGAAGAATCAATTAATTAGTAGAAAACCCCAGGAAAAAGAGTAATCTTCACCTCTTTTTCCCAGGGCTTGTCTTTTCCCTTAAACACACTTCTGTGAGACTAAGTACCGCTTAACTACTTCTTCTGTTTCATCTTCTGAACTCAGTCCAAATTCATCTTTCATCGTTCGAGTAACCGCAATGATTTGGTTATCTTCTATCCCAGCCTTGATAAATGCATTGACTACGTATATGACGGTTTCACTACTTTCTTTTTTCCATGCCTAGCTTGTCATTTGAATGAAACAAACCCCTCCAAATCATCAAAAGGTGATATTAATTTAAGTTAATCCACACACTCTTCACTTCCGTATAATTATCAAGCGCATAGCTTCCCATTTCTCGGCCAATTCCACTTTGTTTATATCCTCCAAAAGGAGAGGCAGCATCAAAAACGTTATAACAGTTTACCCATACCGTACCTGCTTTTAATTGATTCGCCACATAGTGAGCCTTCTTCACATCCTGTGTCCATAAACCAGCTGCTAAGCCATATTCAGAGTTGTTTGCGCGACGGATGACATCGTCTAAATCTTCAAATGGCATAGCAGACACAACCGGTCCAAAGATTTCTTCTTTCGCAATTGTCATCTCATCATTCACATCAGCAAAGATGGTTGGTTCAACAAAATAGCCTTCTCCTTGACCATAAACACCACCTGCTACAACTTCTGCTCCTTCTTGCTTTCCTAATTCAATATATTTCCCTACTCGCTCTAATTGCTCCTGAGAAACTAATGGCCCGATTTGGGTAGAAGGATTAATCCCCGCCCCCTGCTTAATGTTTTTAGCATGAGAAGCTAAATCTGCAACTACATTATCATAAGATTTCTTTTGAATATAAAGACGTGAACCGGCACAGCAAACTTGGCCTTGGTTAAACATAATACCCATTAAAGCTCCAGGTATCGCTTTACTCATATCCGCATCCGGTAAAATAATATTAGGTGATTTTCCACCTAGCTCAAGAGAAATCTTTTTAACTGCTCCTGCCGCTTGGCGCATAATCATTTTTCCGACAGATGTTGAACCAGTGAACGCAATTTTATCTACGTCTGGATGATCGACAAGCGGTGCCCCAGCCGTTTCTCCAAAACCTGGTACAATATTAAGAACTCCAGCTGGGATGCCAGCTTCAAGTGCTAGTTGACCTAAATATAAAGCTGATAACGGTGTTTGCTCTGCTGGTTTTAACACAATTGTACATCCTGTAGCAAGAGCTGCTCCTAACTTCCAAGTTGCCATAAGCAGAGGAAAATTCCACGGAATAATTTGTCCTACTACACCAACTGGTTCATGACGTGTATAGTTAAAATAGTTACCTGCAACTGGAATCGTTTGTCCCATAATTTTCGTAGTCCAGCCAGCATAATAACGAATATGATCGATAGCAAGAGGTACATCCGCATTTCTTGTTTCATTAATAGGCTTCCCATTATCTAAAGTCTCTAACTGCGCTAATTCTTCTTGGTGCGCTTCCATTAAATCAGCTAATTTATAAATAAGACGACCGCGTTCAGAAGCACTCATCTTTCTCCATGGACCGTTTTCAAAAGCCTGACGAGCAGCTTTTACTGCTCTATCTACATCTTCTGGTCCTGCTTCACTCACTACAGCCAACACTTTTCCATTAGAAGGATCAAGAGTTTCAAAAGTTTGGCCTGAAGCGGCTTCTACCCATTCCCCATTAATCAAAAGCTTTTTCGTTCCCTTTAAAAACTCCTGTACACGCGGCTTGATTGATAATGTTTGTTCCATCTAAAAAATCCCCCTTAAATTAACTATGTTGGTATCGCTTACAACTATTTATATATGCAAGTCCTATGCCAAAATTAAAGACCTTTGATCTTCGCATCCCATCATTTTTAAACATATACACCTGTTCCATAATGGAACAACTTCATGTACCATCCTGGAACAGGTGTGTAAATTTAGAACAGTGCACAAAAATTCTACAGTGTTCTACCATTCTGCTATAATAGTTCTTATATTTGATATTTTCCCCAGAATATTAAGCAAACTGCGAGGTGTCATTCTATGTCTATCGATCTCAACACACCTAAAGGAATAGTCCCTAATCATATTCAAGAATCATGGAAACGTTGTTATTCAAATGGACTTGACCCTACAACAATCGATCAAGACCATATACTTGGAGAATATGAACTAACCCAATACTACGATAAATATGAGGAGCTTCTTTATTACTCCTCTTCTATTTTAGAAAACGTGCACGATTCCATTCGTGGGACGGAATTTCTTCTATTAATTGCTACACCTGAAGGATATATCATCGATACCGTTGGAGAACCTTCTTTTATTAGGCATGCTGATAACGTCGCTTTAAGAAAAGGAGCCAATTGGCTGGAAGAATCGAAGGGAACCAATGCGATTGGTACAGCTATTGTAGAAAAAAGCTCCGTACTTGTTCACGGAAGCCAACATTTTTGGGAGAATAATCATTTTCTTACTTGTGCCGCAGCTCCCATTCTTGATTCTAAAGGACAACTTCTCGGCATTTTAAATTTAAGCAGCTATCAACAAAACTACCATCCACTCACATTAGGTTTGGTCAAAAGAACCGCTCATAGTATTGAACAAGCTCTGTTACTAGCTCATACTCAAAAGCAACCAAAAAACTTCACAAAAGATCTTGATTTTATTTATAATCATCACCCTGCCCCTCTTATTACCGTTAATAAAGAAGGCACAATTACAAGAGTGAATACAGCAGCAACCCGTACAATTGGTTATTCAGAACAAGCTGCGATTGGTAAACCGATTTCCAACATTCTAGTAGAAGTGAACCCTTTAGTACCAGAGCAAAAATTTTTATTAAATAATCAAGTATTTACTCCCCACATTCTTACTAGTGATTATCGTGATCAGTCCTATATGCTTTTACGAGGAGAAACAAAACAACAGAATGCTGCATTAACGAATCGTTATCACTTTACCGATATTATTAGCCAAGACTCTAAAATGAATGAAATGATAGCCATTGCGAAAAAAGCAGCAATTATAGATATAAACCTTCTAATTTCTGGTGAAACAGGCACAGGGAAAGAGTTATTTGCTCAATCTATCCATGGTGCAAGCTTCAGAAGCAACCAACCCTTTATCGCCATTAACTGTAGCGCTATTCCTGAAAGTTTATTAGAAAGTGAGTTATTTGGATATGAAAAAGGGGCCTTCACAGGAGCCAAAAGCCAGGGACAAGCAGGTAAGTTTGAAGCAGCAAACGGCGGGACTCTGTTCTTAGATGAAATTGGGGATATGCCTCTGACTGCCCAAGCTGCCTTACTTCGAGTGTTGCAAGAACGTTGTATCACACGTATCGGAGGAACAACTCCTCGTCCTATTGATGTACGGATTATTGCGGCCACTCATAAAGACCTACAAAAGGAAATAGAGGCGGGACGTTTTCGTGCCGATTTATATTTTCGTCTCAATGGCTTTACGTTAAAACTTCCCCCTCTACGCAATCGTACAGATTTGCTTTTATTAGCCGAACATATTTTATCTCAGTTACCTTTCAAAAAAGAAAATATAAAACTAACTGAAGATGCCCAAACCTTTATTACTGAATATGAATGGGCAGGGAATTTCCGACAATTACAAAATGTATTACAGCAGGCCGCCTTTCTAGCCAATGAGAGTCGTATTACGAAATCCTTGCTTCTTTCTCTTTGTCCCTCTTCAGTTGAACCAATAGAAAAAGAACAAACAAAAAGCCAAAAGATTATGAGCTTGCGAGAACATGAAATAGCTCTTATTCAGCAAGTATTGGAACAAACAAATGGAAATATTAGTCGTGCTGCTAAGCAATTGGATATTGGACGTAATACGCTTTATCGGAAAATGAAAGAGTATAATCTTATGTTGTAATATTCAAAAAGCGCCCCATTTAAGGGCGCTTAATTAATTAGCGTATTTCTTTCTTCTTTCTCTTTAATCGATTCCTTTAGCTTTTCTCCCTCTGTTTTTAAAGTTGTGCTCAGCTCTTCATATTTCGTTTCATAATATTCACGTATAATCTCATAGCACTGATCAATTAAGCTGTTTACTTCTCCATATATTTCATAGTTGATTTGTTCCTTCTTTATATTTAATGAATCGTTTAACAAAGCCCTATAAAAAATAGAATCTCATAAAATAAACAAAGCCTCCAAGTTGGAAAGTTTAAATACTTCCATGCCTTGGAGGCGTTGTGATTTTAATTTAATTTGTAGCTCGTTCTGGTGTTTCACTTTCTTCGATTTTACGAACTGCGTCTTCACTGACATCCACTCTCTTTAGGAAGAACGCTAAAATTAACGCAACAATGTTCATGCCTAATGCTACTAAGAATGAATATTGAATACCAGCTAATAACGCTTGTTGACCTAGCAGCGTCATTGCTTGCTCCGTTGCTGTAGCTGGGTCAACACCAGCCATTAAACTTTCCGCTTCATTTGTTGTTACATGGTTCATAATCGTTACTAAAATAGCTGTACCAATTGAACCTGATACTTGTTGTGCCGTGTTGTTTATCGCTGTACCATGCGGATTTAAACGTGTCGGTAATTGGTTTAAACCGTTTGTCATAATAGGCATCATGACCATCGACATCCCAAACATACGAAGTGTATAAATCATAATAATATAGGTGTATGATGAGTC
This sequence comes from Peribacillus asahii, assembly GCF_004006295.1. NCBI lineage: Bacteria > Bacillati > Bacillota > Bacilli > Caryophanales > Bacillaceae > Peribacillus > Peribacillus asahii. The sequence continues at coordinate 372,392 of NZ_CP026095.1, read as the reverse complement.
AATTTGTAGTTCTGCTAATAAATAAGTAGAAACCGCTGTAATACCTAAACCTATTAGCGCTAATAGACGAGGGCCCATTTTATCAAATAATTTCCCGGTAATCGGTGACATAATCGCCATAACAATGGCCCCTGGCAACATCATTAACCCTGAATCTAACGGTGAAATACCACGAACACTTTGTACATAAGCAGGTGTTAAGATCATCCCTGAGAACATCGCCACTGCATTAACCATCGAAATAATCGAGCTTAACGTAAACATTGGATATTTATATACGTGTAAATCTAATAACGGATTCTCTAACTTTAATTGACGTATAACGAAGACGATTAACGCCACAGCACCGACAATTAAGGTTGTTACGACTAATGTATCGGTCCAACCATCTGAGCTCGCTGAACTGAAACCATATAATAAACCACCAAAACCGATTGTAGATAAAACAACCGAGAAATAGTCGATTTTAGCGTTTTTATTTGTTTCCATTACATTGTCTAACTTCCAAATCGATAATAACAGACTAATAATAGCAAGCGGTAAAATCATTTCAAATAGTACGCGCCAATCATGATGCTCTACAATATACCCTGATAAAGTAGGTCCAATTGCAGGTGCACTAATCATGACTAAACCGAAAATCCCCATTGCTGCACCACGTTTTTCACGCGGAAAGCTAATAAGCATAACGTTCATTAATAACGGCCCCATTACAGAAGACCCTGCGGCTTGAACCATACGTCCAGCCAATAACACTGCAAAGTTTGGTGCAAAAGCAGCCATTGCCGTACCTAAGGTGAAAATCACCATCGATGTAATATATAAGCTACGGTTTGAAAAGCGTGTAATTAAAAATGCTGAAGCCGGGATTAAAATCCCACTTACAAGCATATAGCCTGTAGCAAGCCATTGAACTGTTGCATAATCCTTAATTTCTAGATCTACCATAATGGATGGCAGTGCTACGTTTAATAACGAGTTATTTAGAAATGACACAAAGGCACCAACGAATAAAACGGCAATCATCAAATACGATGGCTTTTTCATTTGATCCATTGAATTCATATTTTCTTTCCCTCTATTTCTTTATTTAATTTTTTTGTTCACTCGAGAATTTTAAACCCTCAGTACAATTTTTTCAAGCATATTATACTAACGGTTTAAAATTATTGAGATTCAACTCGAACAACTTTATACTAAATGTATATAAAACGTTCGATGGAGGAATTATGAATAACCGTAAAAGACATGTAGCAAATGTAGCATTACGATTATTTGTTGAAAAAGGCATTCAACAAACATCGATACAAGAAATTATTGAGCAAGCAAATATATCCAAAGGAACTTTTTATAATTATTTTTCATCTAAAAACGATTGTATTGCTGAAATTTTAGAAGGATTGCGGTATGATGCCAGCCAAATCCGAATGGAAATGCAGATTGGAAAAGACGAAAAAGATCGTCAGGTTCTTATTGAACAAATCTCAATTTTAATCCAGTTGAATGAAGAGCGTAATTTAAATGCATTATTTGAAGCCATTTTAAACTCAAATGAAAAAGAACTAAAAAAATTAGTGCTGCATCACCGCATGTATGAAATGGAATGGTTAGCTAAGCGTTTTACAGAAGTGTTTGGATACCATATTGAGGAATATGCCTTTGAAGGTACCATCTTATTTTACGGGATGATGCAACATATAATGTTTACAATGCGCGTTACAAATATGCCACGCTCCATTCATCAAATTGTGGATGTTATCCTTTCCTATATGGAGCTGATTATTCCAAAAATGATTCAACAGAATAGTAAGTTAATTGATCAATCTGCCATTCATCTATTACGCGCAAATGTCGACCGACGTATTATCACAGTGGAAGAATTAATAGAACTAGCACAACATATCGAAAAAGAAGCGACTTTTACTCAAGAACAACAAGATTTATTTACCGTAATTATCTCAGAATTAAAGCAAGAACGTATTCGTAAATGTGTTCTACGACCATTACTAAAACCATTTCAACTAACATTTATGAAAACTCCTCTAGAAGCACAAGTAAATACCTTTACAAGTATGGTTTGGTATTTTTTAAAAGCATTATAAACTTTAATTGATGTAATGAAATTTTTAATCAATAAAAGAAAAAAACTTACATAGATCGAAGAATATAAAAAACCTCTTACCAATTTGAAAATTGATAAGAGATCTATATCGTCGAGCTAGTATAAGAATAGTTAATCGCTCATGCAACCACCACATGTAATAAGTTCTCTTAAACCTTGTTATATCAAAGTCTTTGAGAACTTATTACATCATGCCGCTCATCTAATGTTCCATGAATTCACAGAACCCGAACATTTGAGATGGAACCTAAAATATTATTCTAATTCAATCAATAAATCACCTGTCGAAATAGCATCGCCTGCTTGCGCGTATACTTCCTTCACAATACCATCTTTTGGCGCCTGTACGGTCGTTTCCATTTTCATTGCCTCCGTAATCAGTAAATGGTCTCCTCGCTTTACTGAGCTACCTTTTGAAACAACTACTTTCAGCACTGTACCTGGCATTGTTGCACCAATTTGATTTGGATTGCTTGGATCTGCCTTCACAGCAATACTACCATCTACTTCCATTGTTAAATCTTGAATAATTACTTCACGAGACTGACCATTGAAGTCAAAGTAAAGGACACGTGTACCATCATGCTGAGGCTCACCAATAGACACTAATTTAATAATTAATGTTTTACCTTTCTCAATTTCAACTTCAATTTCTTCTCCCAGCTTTAAGCCGTAGAAAAATGTTGGTGTATCAAGAACAGACACATCGCCAAATAAGTTGACTGTCTTCATATATTCTTCAAAAACTTTCGGATAAAGCGTATAAGCTAAAATATCCTTCTTTGTCACAGGACCTACCATTTTTTCTTCTAAAACACTTCCTAATTGTTCGAAGTTAATATCCTCAAGAAGCTCGCCTGGACGTACCGAAATAGCTTCGCGGTCCTTCAATATAACTTTTTGTAAGGCTTCAGGGAAACCACCATACGGCTGACCTAAATATCCTTGGAAAAATTCAATCACTGATTCAGGAAAATCAATCGTTTGTCCACGAGTCAAAACCGATTCCTCATCTAAATCATTTTGTACCATAAAGAGTGCCATATCCCCAACTACTTTAGAGGAAGGTGTCACTTTGACAATATCACCGAACAATACATTCACGCGAGAGTACATGTGTTTCACTTCATCCCAACGGTCGCCAAGTCCAACGGCTTTCGCTTGTTGCTGTAAGTTACTATACTGTCCCCCCGGCATTTCATGAACATAAATTTCCGAATGTGGACTATTCATGCCACTTTCAAAATCTTTATAGTATTTACGTACATCTCCCCAGTAGTATGATAATTTTTCAAGTGATTCAATATCTGCACGAACTCCACGTTTAGCCCCTTTCATTGCATAGTACAGAGAATTGGCACTTGGTTGCGAGGTTAAGCCTGCCATTGAGCTGAGTGTCGTATCAATAATATCGACGCCTGCTTCAATCGCTTTTGCGTACAAGTAAATCCCGTTACTACTCGTATCATGCGTATGCAAATGAATAGGTAGATTTGTTGAGTCTTTTAACTCTGAAATTAATCGATACGCAGCTTCTGGTTTTAGAAGTCCTGCCATATCTTTAATCGCTAAAATATGTGCCCCTGTTGCTTCTAACTCTTTTGCCATGTTTTTATAATATTGCACAGAATACTTCGCACGCGAATCATCTAAAATATCCCCTGTATAACAAATCGCAGCTTCGGCAATTTTACCTGATTGGCGCGCTGCATCAATGGCCACTTCCATCCCTTTAATCCAGTTTAAGCTATCGAAAATACGGAACACATCAATGCCAGATGCAGCTGACTCTGCTATAAATTCACGAATTAAATTATCAGGATAGTTCGTATAACCCACTGCATTCGCGCCGCGTAATAGCATTTGGAATAACACATTCGGCACTTGTTCACGAAGCTTCGCTAAACGTGTCCACGGATCTTCTTTTAAGAAACGATACGCTACATCGAATGTTGCTCCGCCCCACATTTCTAGTGAGAAATAGTTATGCATCATACGCGCTGTTGCATCGGCAATTTGGAACATGTCTTGAGAACGCACACGAGTTGCCAGAAGTGATTGGTGGGCATCACGGAATGTTGTATCCGTTAAAAGTACATCCTCTTGTGCTAAAATCCACTTTACTAAGCCGTCTGCTCCTTGCGTATCTAAAATTTGCTTTGTACCAGCTGGTGGTACGATGCGTTTATCCGCTTTCGGAATGCTCGGTTGTACAAAAATTGGCTTGGTTTTCTTTTCCACACCTGGGAAGCCGTTCAATGTGACATTACCGATATAGCTTAGCAGCTTCGTTCCACGGTCTTTACGCTCAGGGAAATCAAATAATTCTGGTGTTGTATCGATAAAGCTCGTATCAAATTCACCACTTAAAAACTTCTCATGTACAACAACATTATTTAAAAATGGAATATTCGTTTTGACACCACGAATACGAAACTCACGCAAGTTACGATCCATTTTGGCTGCAGCTTCTTTAAATGTCATGCCAGATGTTGAAATCTTCACAAGCAAAGAATCATAGTAGGGTGTCACCACTGCACCTTGGAACCCATTCCCTGCATCTAGACGCACCCCAAAGCTGCCGCTTGAACGGTACACCATGAGCTTTCCTGTATCCGGCATAAAGTTATTTGCAGGGTCTTCCGTTGTCACACGTGCTTGAATCGCAAAACCGAACATCGGAATATCCTCTTGTCTCGGAATATGAATTTCTTCACTATGCAGACTGAAACCAGCAGCGACTTTAATTTGTGCATGGACAATATCAATGCCTGTAATCATTTCTGTAATCGTATGTTCCACTTGGATACGTGGATTCACTTCAATAAAATAAAAATCTTCTCCTGCAACTAAAAATTCCACTGTACCCGCATTGATATACTCAATATTTTTCATCAGTCTGACCGCAGCATCACAGATTCTATTTCTTAAATCTTCTGAAATCGAATTGGATGGAGCAATCTCTACTACCTTTTGATGACGACGTTGAATCGAGCAATCCCGCTCATATAAATGCACAATATTGCCTTCTTTATCGCCAATTATTTGAACCTCAATATGCTTAGGCTTGATAATACATTTCTCTACATACACTTCATCTGAACCAAAAGCTGCCTTTGCTTCAGATTTAGCTCGCTCATATGCTGAAACTACGTCTTCTTTCGACTGTACCACACGCATACCGCGGCCACCGCCGCCAAGCGACGCTTTAATCATTACTGGATAGCCATATGTTTCGCCAAAGGTCATAACCTCCTCCACCGAAGCAACCGGTCCATCTGTTCCCGGAATAACCGGAATATCTGCGTTGATAGCTTGTTCACGTGCCTTGACTTTGTCACCAAACATATCTAAATGCTTTGATGTTGGCCCAATAAAGATGATCCCTTCTTCTTCACAACGACGTGCAAAATCTACATTTTCTGATAAAAAACCATATCCCGGGTGAATCGCGTCAACCCCCGCATCTTTTGCAATCTCAATAATCCCTTCAATATCTAAATAAGCATCAATTGGTTTTTTGCCGGCGCCAACTAAATACGCTTCATCTGCCTTGTAACGATGATAAGAACCACTATCTTCACGAGAATAAATAGCAACAGTCTTAATTTTTAGTTCTGTACATGCGCGGAATACTCGAATAGCAATTTCCCCACGATTAGCTACAAGAATTTTGTGAATTAACTTCAATTTACTCACTCCAATATTTGATATATCATAATCTTCTCGGCGATTTTAAACTTAAAATTACGGAATCATCCAAGCTAGTACATTACTTTGTAAAAACGTTAGAATACAAATAAATAACAACATCCACACACTATACTTTAGCGTAAAGCGGAGCAATTCAGACTCTCTACCGACGAGTCCAACAGCTGCGGCTGCTACCGCGATGGATTGTGGTGAAATCATTTTGCCTGTTACCCCTCCAGATGAGTTAGCTGCAAGTGCTAATAACGGGTCCATACCAACCGACTCGGCCGTTACTTGTTGCAACTTGGCAAATAACACGTTGGCTGAAGTATCTGAACCTGTAATAAACACACCAACCCAACCTAAGACTGGTGAGAAGAACGGGAATAGTGCACCTGTTTTTGCTAACACTAATCCAAGCGTTGTCATCATGCCCGCAACATTCGTTACATAGGCATATCCGACAACACAGCAAATTGTAATAAGCGGGTATTTAATTTCATAGATCGTTTCAATGAATATCTTACCCCAATCAAGCCAAGACATTTTAAAAATAAACTTTGATACAATCGCAGCTAATAAAATAGCCGTGCCTGCAGTGCCTAACAATTCTAACTTATAGAAAGCAGCTATTGGCTCACCTGTAGCACCATTTATCACCTTATTATGTAAGAACGGTACTTCAGGCATAAATGTCAATGCTTGTCCTAGTACATTCACGCTTTTTAAAATGACATTTGTTCCCTCATAGTGCCCAGTTAAGGCCGCTTTAATTGTTGGGATCCCCCAGAATGAAATAAATATAGTCAAAATAATAAAGGGTGACCAAGCTTTTGCAACTGCAGCACCACTATAAGACTCTTTTGACACTATAGAGGCAGCAGCTACTTCTCGTTCGGAAGTAAAGCGATAAATGGTTTTTGGCTGCCAAAATTTCATAAAGACAGCTAACGCAACTAATGAAACTAAAGCAGATAAAACATCTGGTAATTCAGGCCCTAAATAGTTCGAGCTTAAAAATTGTGTTACAGCAAACGAAACACCTGATACTAAAATAGCTGGCATGACTTCCAAAGCCTTTTTAAATCCAGTCATAATAACAATCAGGAAAAATGGAATGAACACCGCTAACATAGGTAATTGTCGACCAACCATTTTAGAAATTTCTATTGCAGAAATACCGGTTGGACCTTCCATTGCAGTAATCGGTACACCAATTGCACCAAATGCAACGGGAGCTGTATTGGCAATTAAACAAAGGCCCGCCGCATACAATGGATTAAAGCCAAGTCCAACTAATAAGGCTGCAGAAATTGCAACAGGTGCCCCAAATCCTGCAGCTCCTTCAAGAAATGCCCCAAACGAAAAGGCAACGAGTAATGCTTGAATACGTCGATCTTCCGTAATTGATAATACTGAATAGCGAATGATAGTAAAATTTCCTGTTTTTACAGTAATGTTGTACAGGAAAACGGACGTAATAATGACCCACCCAATCGGTACTAATCCGTAAACAGCTCCTTGAGTAGCAGACATAACAGCTGTTCCAACCGGTACTTTGAAAGCGATTACAGACAAAGCCAACGAAACGAGCAATGTCGTCAAACCAGCCATATATCCTTTCATTTTTTTAATAGCTAAAGCCCAGAAAAAGTAAAGAATCGGAATGACTGCGACAATTGCTGACCAAGTCAAACTATTACCAACAGCCGTAAAATTTTGTGTGAATATCAAATCCCCCACCCCCAATTTAATATTTGTCTCAGATAACCCCTTCAATTTCATCCGACTTTTCCTCTTAACAACGAGAGGTTAGGTCATCAGATGACCTTATGTTAGAATTATATTAACTAAATTCTTAAAATTCAATATTTTTTATTTTTCGAATTCTTATAACCTTAAATTTTTAACAATGAGTAAAATTCCATTCATCATGTATAATAAGGCTAGCAATGAAGCAATCGAAAGAGATAAATGAGGTGTAGACCCTTGGAATTTAAAAAAATTAAACCCAAAAAAATATATGAAGAAGTATCAGAGGTTCTGTACGAAAAAATTCGAACTGGCGAGCTGAAGCCCGGAGATCGTCTTGATTCGGTAGAGCAACTAGCTGAACAATTACAAGTAAGCAGGTCTGCCATTAGAGAAGCACTTTCAGCTTTAAAAGCCATGGGCTTAATCCAAATTAAACAAGGTTCAGGGACATTTGTAAAAAAAATCCAACCTAATCAAATGGATTTCCCGTTATCAACAGCAATTTTAACGAATAAAAAAGATGTCTCCCACCTGTTAGAAGTACGTAAAATTATTGAAGTGGGTGCTGCTGCTAGTGCCGCAATTCACCGAACGGAAGAAGACATACAAGCAATGATGCAAATTTTAGATGAGATGAAACGAGTACAAGGTCATGGAGAATTAGGAGAAAAAGTGGATTTCCAGTTCCATTCAGCTATCTCTGCAGCATCTCAAAATCCATTACTGGCGACTTTATTAGATCAAGTATCTGGGTTAATGATTGAAACAATGAAGGAAACGCGACGTATTTGGTTGTTTTCAAAAAAAACGACGAGCGAAAAATTATATGATGAACATATGCAAATTTTCCTTGCTATTAAACAGCAAAACGAAGAGCAAGCAAAGCAAGCAATGTTTTCACATCTTAGTAATGTAGAAGAAATTCTAATGCAATATTTTGAATTAACAGAAGCAATCAAGTAATATAAGCTGCCTATTTTTCAGATAGGCAAGCTTTTATTTTTAGAAAATTCAATATTAATACTTCCATAAATCCGAAAAGTTGTAGTATTATAAAAATCAATATCTTCACCTCAAGTCATCAGATGACCTGTTGATTAGTTTTTTAAGAAAATGGCTCTGTTAATGAATATTGTTGATTGATACGCTCTTTAACAATGCCAAGAAAATAAAAATTAAAAAAGGAGCAGCAGAGATGAAAGTAACCCTTTTTGCGACTTGTTTAGTCGATATGTTTCAAGGAGATGTAGGAAAAGCAGCGGTTGAAGTATTAGAAAGGCTTGGATGCGACATCGACTTTCCAGAAAGTCAAATTTGCTGCGGCCAACCAGCTTACAATAGCGGTTACGTGGAAGAATCAAAAAATGCGATGAAAAAAATGATTACAGCTTTCGAACATGCAGAATATGTCGTTTCACCATCTGGTTCATGTGCATATATGTTTAAAGAATATCCTGAAGTGTTTAAAGACGACCCTGTTTGGGGGCCAAAAGCGAAAACACTAGCAGATAAAACATATGAATTCACCGAATTTATTGTAAATGTTTTAAAAGTAGAAGATGTGGGCGCACATTTAGAAGGCAAAGCAACTTACCATACTTCTTGCCATATGACGAGATTGCTCGGTGTGAAAGAAGCACCGATGAAATTGTTACGTCATGTGAAAGGCCTACAGTATGTAGAGCTTCCAGGAAAAGATCGATGCTGTGGGTTTGGCGGTACATTTTCAGTGAAAATGGGGAATATTTCAGGTCAAATGGTCGACGAAAAAGTACTCAATGTAGAAGAAACAGAAGCAGATATTTTAATCGGTGCAGATGCCGGCTGTTTAATCAATATTGGCGGACGTATTGAACGACAAAGCAAACCGATTAAAGTCATGCATATTGCAGAAGTTCTCAACTGCCGCTAAAGAACAAATAGAGCATTTCCAAGGAGGGGTAACATATGGCAATGAAAACAAGCGATGATACGTTTAAAAAGCGGGTCACGAAAGAATTAACAAATACGTTTATGCGCGGTGCTGTTTCAAGTGCACAAGAGCGCTTCCAGACACGCCGCCTAAAGCAAGCGGACGAACTGGGGCATTGGGAAGAATGGCGCTCGCACGGTGAAGAAATTCGACAGCATGTACTCGAAAACTTAGATTATTACTTATACGAATTAAGCGAAAATGTCTCAAAAAGGGGCGGCCATGTCTACTTCGCTCAAACGGCAGAAGAAGCAACGGCCTATATTCAAAACATCGCTAAAGAAAAAAATGCGGCAAAAATCGTTAAATCAAAATCAATGGTAACCGAAGAAATCAATTTAAACGCGGCGCTAGAGCAACTAGGTTGTGAAGTAATTGAAACAGACCTTGGCGAATACATTTTGCAAGTAGACGACCACGAACCTCCCTCTCATATCGTCGTTCCTGCATTGCATAAAAACAAAGAACAAATTCGCGATGTATTTAAAGAAAAGCAAGGCTACAACAAAACTGAAAAACCAGAAGAACTAGCGCTTTATGTACGCGAAAAATTACGTAATGAATACTTAACAGCAGATATCGGCATTACAGGCTGTAACTTCGCCATCGCTGAAAGCGGTTCCATTACTTTAGTAACAAACGAGGGGAACGCTGATTTAGTAACAGCATTACCGAAAACACAAATTACAGTAATGGGGATGGAAAGAATCGTTCCGACCTTTGAAGAGATGGAAGTATTGGTAAGCTTATTAACAAGAAGTGCAGTCGGTCAAAAACTAACAAGCTATATTACGACGTTAACAGGTGTGAAAGATGAAGGTGATACGGATGGACCAGAAGAATTCCATTTAGTCATTGTTGATAACGGACGCTCAAACATTCTAGGCAGTGAATTCCAACCAATTCTACAATGTATTCGCTGTGCAGCATGCGTCAACGCTTGCCCTGTATACCGTCATGTTGGTGGTCATACATATGGCTCAATTTACTCAGGCCCTGTCGGTGTCGTGCTATCACCATTATTAGGGGGCTACGAAGACTTCAAGGAGCTACCATACGCCTCAACATTATGCGGTGCCTGTACGGATGCTTGTCCAGTGAAAATCCCACTGCATCAACTGATTCATAAGCATCGCCAAGTTATTGTTGAAAATGAAGGAAAAGCCCCTGTTTCAGAAAAGCTATTAATGAAAGCGTTCGGTTTTGGTGCCTCTTCCCCCGCCTTATATAATATGGCGAAGAAAATGGCATCACCAGTAATGTCACCATTTACAAAAGATAATAAAATCTCAAACGGCCCAGGCCCATTAAAAGCTTGGACAGAAGCAAGGGATTTCCCAGCTCCAAACAAAGAAAATTTCCGTGACTGGTTCAAAAACCGTCCAAAGGGAGGCCAATAATCATGAGCGGTATCATCCACAACCGAAATGCATTTTTAAATAAACTTGCCAATCAACTTGGTCGCGCACCTAAAGCACACATTGAACGCCCTGTCTGGAAATATCAACCACAAAACCGCGTACTAAAAGATGCTACAAAAGACGAATTAGTTGCTGTATTACAAGAGCAATGCAAAAATATTAACACAAATATTGTCATTACAAATACAGCAAATCTTACGGATGCACTTCAAACAGTAGTCAAAAGCTACGGCGGCGATTCAGTTGTAACGTGGCAAGACGAGCGTTTTATTGAATATGGGCTATCAGATTTAATTAATGAACAATGGCCGCAAGCAGGCATCAATGTGCACGTGTGGAACTATGAACAGCCAGAAGAAAATATCCGACAAGCGGAAAAAGCAAACATCGGCATCACCATTAGCGAAATCACATTAGCTGAATCAGGAACAGCTGTACTATTTAGCAACAAAGACAGAGGAAGAACAATCAGCTTTTTACCTGAAAAGTCGATTATTTTGATTCTAAAAAGTACAATTGTTCCACGCATGACACAAGCAGCAAGATGGATTCGGGAAAAAATTCAAAGCGGCGAAAAAATCACTTCATGCATCAATTTTATCACAGGACCAAGCAACTCTGCGGATATCGAAATGATTCCAGTAGTTGGCGTACACGGACCAATTAAAGCCACTTATATTGTCATTGAGGATCAGTAAAAAACATACGAAAAACAGGCATGCACGTACTAATTGACGTTTATGCCTGTTTTAATGTTCGATTAATGATTTCGTATTTTAACTTAATTTTTTCATTTAATCAATCGTTTGATTAAATATTACGATATGCCATAATAAAGATTTTTCCACCGTATCAATTTAATACAATTGTTCTTCAATTGTACGCGCCGCATTCGTTACAAGTGAAATTAAATGTTGTTCTTCAAAATCTTTATAACGTACATCGGGAACAACGATGGTCACCGATGCAATAGCATGGCCTGTAGGTGTTAAAATTGGCGCAGCAACTGAATGCGCCCCCTTAACCCGCTCGCTGTAACTAATTGCAAAACCCTGCTGTTTGATAATCTCTAAACTATCTTCTAACGCCTCCTTCGACAGAAGCGTATTTTCCGTAATCGGGTTAAAGACGACACTAGCCATATATTGCTCGAACTGCTCCTTTGGTAAAAATGCAAGTAAAACTTTGGCTGAAGCACCTGCATATAAAGGTGATGTATCCCCAACATAGGCTTTGGCCGCCAGCGGATACTTGCTCGCCAAATTGTAAATACAACGTCGTTCATCACCATCCACAACATTCAGTGACACACTTTCACCAATTTCTTCATTTAGTGCCTTTAAAATTGGCTCAGCGGCTGTCACCATACTTGACTCTTCTTCAACAAGCCGACCTAAATACATAAGCGATAGGCCTAACTGATATTGTTTTGTACGCTCATCCTTATGTAAAAAACCTTCGTATACTAGCGTGGAAACAAATCGTTGCAAACTCGAAATGCTAATGCCTGTCTTTTTATTTAACTCTGTTAGCGAAAGACGAGGTTCCTCCCGTGTAAATGCCTTTAATACCTTAATGGCCTTGTGAAGTGACTGCATTGTATAGTTTTTATTAAAAGTCTCCTGATCCATCTCATCACCTCATTTAATAAAGCAAGTCTCCCTTTATCGTACCAAAAACGGCGGTGAATGGGGGAATATAATTTATCCCACGTTGAGGCCTCCTCTCACCTAGGAGAGGGGCCTATTGATGGAAGTTTTCTCTTTATGCTCTTTTGGACAGAAGGAGCTGATCTGTGTGCTCTCCTAAAATTGGCGGTGCACCTTGATAAGCTATATTTAGTCCCGAGCGTTGCATTGGATTTTTGACAAACTTCACCTTCCCATACTGCGGATGCTCTATTTCACCAATTAAATCACGTGCTATGACCTGTGGCTGGGTCAACGCTTCTTCAATTGTATTCACACATCCACCTGGAATTTTATAGTGTCGCAGCTTCTCAACCCATTCTTCACGTGTTCGTGTTACCATAATGTCGCTAATTTGTCTAACGAGTTCTTCTTCATTTTCTTTACGACTTGTATTTGATTTATAACGTGGATCATTTATCCACTCTTCATGACCGAGCATCACGCAAAGCTTTTCGAACTGACGGTCATTTCCTGCACATACCATCAGAGGGCCATCTGCGCATTGAAATACTTGATAAGGTGCTACATTATTATGGCTATTACCTAAGCGCTTCGATACCATACCTGTATTCAAATAAGCACTAGCAACATTAGCAAGACTACTAATCTGTACATCAAGCAGTGCAAGATCAATAAACTGCCCTTGATTCGTTAGATCACGCATGCGTAATGCACTTAGTACACTAATAGCTACATAATGTGATGTTAAAATATCTGCAATCGGAATACCCACTTTGGTCGGCTCTCCATCAATTGGACCTGTTACATCCATTAAACCACTCATCGCCTGTACGACAGGATCGAAGCCTGGCTCATATGCAAGCGGCCCTGTTTGTCCAAAGCCCGTTACCGCACAATGGATGAGACGAGGATTGATTTCCTTCAACACATCATAACTAAGCCCCATCTTCTTCATATCACCTGTTTTAAAATTTTCAAGAACAATATCTGCGTCCTTAACAAGTTCTTTAAATTCAGTGCGTCCACTCTCTGTCTTTAAATCTAGCGTAATTGATTTTTTATTGCGATTGGCGCATAAATAATAGGTGCTTTGCCCTTCAATAAAAGGACCCCAATCACGCATACTATCAGAGCCGTCCGGATGTTCAATCCTAATCACCTCGGCCCCTAAATCCCCTAGTATCATGGAACCTGCAGGAGCTGCATATACACGGGATAAATCTAGTACTCGAATATTTTCTAGTGGTTGTATCATCACTTTCACCCTTATCGATTATTTTCCTGTACTGTTAATTGTCCTGAGGTATTCACTTTCTCACCTTTTGTTCCAATTGGAATATCTTTCACTTTCCATAGGAACTGCCTAGCACAGACAACGCCAACTACAGCTAGTGCAATTCATAGGCATGCCGTCATTCCCTTTACTTAAGACGTTATTAAACAATATTATTGATAATACGAGTTTTGGCTCATTTATGTGAAACTGAAGTTTACAAAAATGAGCCAAAAATCAATAGTTTCCTAATATAGAGCCTTACTTAAAAACAGCTTTGCGTTTCTCTACAACTGCAGCCACGCCTTCTTTATAATCATCTAACTCAGTTACAATCGCCATTGCAGATGAAATATAATCAAGGGATGATCGTAAATCCATCTTTTGACTTTGATACACAGCACGCTTAATAAACTGAAGCGTTGTTGTCGGTCCATTTGCTAGCTTCGTTACATAGTCTAATGTGAATTGCTCTAATTCGTGATCTGGAACAACAAACGTAACAAGGCCTTTTTCCTTCGCTTCTGCTGCCGTTAAAACACGTGCTGTCCAAAGCATATCAAGCGCTTGATCAATCCCAACAAGCTTCGGTAAATAATAGGCCCCCCCATCTCCTGGTACAATCCCTACATTAATGTAACTTTCAGAAAACTTAGCTGATTCAGCGACAATTCGAATATCACACATTAAGGCCATATCAAGCCCTGCTCCAAATGCAAAACCGTTCACTTGAGCAATCACCGGCTTATCAATTTCCTCTAGTAAAAGTGGTATACGTTGTACGCGTTTCCATAAGGAGTTTTTACGTGCTAAACCTGTAGAAGTAATATCTATTTCGCTTTCAAAAAATCCTTTACCAGAAGTCATCGCCTTTACGTCGCCGCCTGCACAAAATGCCTTACCATTCCCTTTGACAATGACAGCGCGAATATCATCGGAATCTCGGACTGTTTCAAGAGCACGAATCCAGTTTAAGATCATTTCTTCACTAAATGCATTCATCTGATTAGGTCGATTTAACGTAATCGTTGCAATGTGGTCCTTTACTTCAAATAATAAATCAGCCATTCTATTTCCCTCCTTATAATTGAAAGACTTTTTCTGTTTTTGTTAAATATCCCCATAAACTATCGTCTTTTACTTCCATTAAACGATCTGCCAGTTGCTTCGTCCAATAAGCCTCTCCTGCACCTTCTTCACGCCAAGACCAAAGTCTGCGAGTATATTGATGTAAGCTATGTTCATGTGTCACACCGATGGCAGCATGGACTTGGTGTGCAGATGTTGCAACGATTTTTGCTGCTTCCTCTACACGAATTCGTGTATAAGCCACTTCATTTTGTAAACATTTTCGAGTAATAGCAGCAATCATATTATCTATTGCTGAGCTTGTAATAACAGCTTCTCCTGCTAAGTTTGCTAAATGTTGCTGTACTAATTGGAAGCGATGAATAGGACGACCAAACTGTTCACGCTCTTTTGTATAACGCACGGTTAACTCATAGGCCTTGTCAATCGCACCAGACATCGCAGCAGATTCAAGGGCAATAAAGTACTCTAACTGCTCATTTGTAATCTTTGTTTGTTGCTGGACAGGTGCATGGACTAATGTCACGGTATCACGCGGTTCGCATGCTAGATTCATATTCGGAGAAATAGCTGCATCTTTCAGTGATACTTGAACAAGTTCAAGTCCCGATGTACCAGTAGCAACAACGACTAATTCATCGACATACCTTGCCCATGGAACATTAACGATCGTTCCTGATACTGTTCCATTGTCAATGGATACGTTCAGTTGTTCTTCAACCGCATAAGTGGCTTTTTCCTGAGTAACGTTAAGCCCAGTTTTTTCTAATAGAACGTTGGCAAATGTCGTTTCTACAAACGGAATTGGTACAGCATATTTCCCAATTAAACGATATAAATTTAGCAAATCGTCTAAATCACCACCTGCACCTCCGTTTTCTTCTGATACAGCTACCGCCAGCATTTCATTATCCTGAAGAACTTGCCAGACATCCTCAGCCCATTTTCCCTCTTCTACTACATCCACTTTTTCCTTGTCCACTTTATCTTTAAAAATCTTCTCGACAACGTTTACAATCATTTCTTTCATTTCGCTCATTGTCCAACAACCCCTTTCGCTACCATGCCATATAGCACTTCTGATGTACCACCGCGAATTGTAAAGCCTGGTGCGTGTAATGTTGACTCAGCCATAAAACGGTCAATTCTGCGTTCAGCTTCAAGACGTGGATATGTACGCACGAGTAAGCGTGTAATCTCAGGAATGCTTTGCTCAAACTTCGTACCTATACTTTTAACAAGCGCTGCAGGAATGGCGACTTCTCCACCCTCTTCAAGGACCTTCGCAACCCCGATAGATAAATTACGCAGTCCCCATAGGCGAGAAAGTACTTTTGCCGCCTCCTTCATACCGACTGCATCACCTTGTCTTTTCAGCTCGGCGATTAACTCATCAAGTAATGGGAACGTACTTAAAATACGCTCTGGGCCGCTTCGTTCAAATGCTAGTTCAGCCAACCCTTGTTTCCATCCATTCCCAAGAGTACCTACAACCATATTATCGGGAACAAAAACGTTATCAAAAAATACTTCGTTAAAATGATGCTCGCCCGTTAAATACTTAATCGGTACAATCGTAACTCCCTCTGCATGTAAATCGATAATTAACTGACTTAACCCCTCATGCTTTTTCTCACCAAGTGGCTCAGTGCGTATAAGCGTCACCGCATAGTGTGCATCATGCGCGTTGCTCGTCCACGTTTTCGAACCATTTATAATCCAGCCGCCCTCTACCTTTTCAGCACGTGTTTTAACAGATGCTAAATCCGATCCGCTGTTCGGCTCACTTAAACCAATACCAAAATAGCATTCCCCTTTAACAATTTTCGGTAAGAAAAACTCACGCTGCTCCTCTGTACCAAAGCGCATTAAAAGCGGTCCTGTTTGTCGATCGGCAAACCAGTGTGCCGCTACAGGAGCACCAACAGCTAAAAACTCCTCTGTTAAAATGTAACGGTCAATTGTACTGCGTTCCTGACCACCGTATTTTTTAGGCCATGTTAACCCGATCCATCCCTGTTCTCCAATCAACTTTGAAAAGGCAGGATCACTACCACTTAACCATGAATCACATTTTGTTTTAAATGTCCCTTTAGCTAAATGCTCTTGTAAAAACGCTCGTACTTCTAAACGAAACTGTTCTTGCTCATCAGTAAATTGAACTGTCGGTAGACTAAACATGAATATCCTCCTTTTACCGTTAATCGGTAATTGTTATTCTATATGTGTATTATATAATGGGAAAATATTGTAAGTCAAACAATTTATTGAAAATTTAATCTTTTTATCTTTTCATAAGGCTCCGTTATCATGCTGTTGTTTTTTAACTTACTTCCGCTCTGGCTCTGTGAAGTGCTGAGAAAAGACAAAAAAGACTACCTCCTATTTTCAAGAAGTAGTCTTTTTTTGAAAAAGTCATTTATGTGATTAGCTTCATCCGATTATGAACTTAACTAGTAGTTAAATTACATCATGCCGCCCGTAAGGTAAGAGTGTGTAATACCTTTAACGCTGTATGCAAAAGGCTCAGTGTATCAAGGCTTTACTTAACTGTTCTTATTTTTAGCATTGAGATTCTCGGTGAAAAAGAAACTCCCCAAAACCACTAGAAAATCTAAAGTGGCTTTGGGGATTGTTTATGTTAACGAGTGGTAGCTTCGTTAAAAAGCTCTTTCAATAAACCACACTAGACCAAATGCCAAAATAGCTACTGAAGTTCCAGGAATTATCCATTTTACAGGTTTGAATGTTAATCTCCTTAACCAAAGTAGGATAGGAAATACTAATGAAACAATGATCAGTTGTCCGATTTCAATACCGATATTGAAAGATAATAGTGAGGTGGCTAGTTGGCTTCCTTCTAAGCGCATTTCCGATAGAATTCCTGCAAAGCCGAATCCGTGGATAAGCCCAAAACCGAAGGCAAGCCAAGATTGATGTTTCGACTCAGGATTAAAAATATTTATAAGTGCTACGTAAATAATGCTCAAGGCAATAGCTGATTCTACAAACCTGCCAGGTAACTGCACAATCTCTAAAGTGGCCAGGACTAACGTAATACTATGCGCTATTGTAAAGGCAGTGACCAGGGCCAGAATATTTTTAATAGTCTTTGCTCCAAATAATAAGCTAATGACAAACAGAATATGATCATAACCTGTGAAAATATGCTCTAAACCAAGCATTAGAAACTGTGTAGTGGCTTGAAAAAAAGAAATTTCTCCAATTTCAAGCTCTCTTGATTCGTACGTAAGAATCGCCTCTTGTTGTTTTCCATCTAATTTAATTGTTGCATAATTGGCATGACTTGGATCAGAATCATCTAAGAACATATTATAATCTAAAATTAATTTTTGAGGTTTTTGTTCTAGCTCGTAATTCAGGTTAATCACTGCAAACTGACGGTCATTTATCATTTCAACGTCCGATTTCTCTATAGTGCCCTCCACCTTTACACTATCTACATAAAGCTCAATATGAGAATTGATATAATCTTGAACCGCTTTCGTGTCAAAATATTGCTTTTCAGTCATTTCTTTATTCATTGAATGGCCTAATTCTGTAAGATCAATCTTTAGTTCATAATCGAGATTATTCCCATTTACTTCAATAAGGGAATACCCTTCACTGTTATTGGTATGGGCATATGCAGAGGGAGATTGTATAGAGGTTATCGAAATGATAAGCATCATTAATAAAAAAAGCTTTTTCATAGAATTCACTCCATTTTTCATTTGTTACTTTCTTGTTGTTGAAAAAATAATGAAAAACGAGGAGACTTAAATCTCCCCGCCCTATTAATTTGAAAGACTTACTTTGCAGTCTTGATAAATACTGGGTTAGAGTAGAACCAAAGGTCAGTCCATGGATCTTCGCCACGCGGGTCAATTTTCGGTTCTGTTTGTTGAGTATTTGTCCCACGTAAGCGGATATAACTGTCTTCATCCACATTTTTTAACGTATGAGTAATCTCAATGTATTCACCATCTTGTTTCCAATCTTTTTTGGTAAACGTTTTAACGACTTTCGTTGTCGAGTTTGTTGCTGTTGAACGATCTTCAACTTTTCCAGTAACTTCTCCCATAATTAAGTCTACATGGTCAACCTTTGGTGTATCTCCATTGGAATTTGCAGCGTTTGGATCTTTCATACGAATCGTTACCGTTACATCCTTAGATTTTCCTGGCAATGTAAGAGTTTCACCAATTGTAGCGGAATTTCCTTTCGATTTCGCAAACCAAGGTGACTTGCCTCCAGCTTGAACTTTCACATCCAGCTCAGAGATTAGATCGCCGGTTGTAACGAAAACATTCCCTTTACGAATGCTCTCCATAATATCATCATAGTCTTTCTCTGCTTTTACATAGGTTTTAGAGTATTCACCAGGCCAGAAGTCGCCGCCGCCATCACGCCAGTTAACATGCGAGTCAGAGGTAGCTGTAATCCACCAATGTCTTCCTTCACCAAGCATAGAATCCCATAATCCACCAACCTTTGCCGCCATTTGGTCAAATCCACCCATTGTTGGGTAGTTGCCATATGATCCACGAGCGCCATTAGGGTCTTGAGAACCATCTTTATTTATAGCATTAGCCTGGTGACCAGGAGCTCCTTCCATCCCAATCGAGATATTAGGTGCGACATCATTCCAATTACGGAACTCCTGTGGTGTATCTTGTCCCCACACACCATCACCTGTTGCTGAACGTGAAGGGTGATGAGCAATATGAATTGGCTGCTCATCCTCGTCCAATTGTTTCATATAGTTAAGTGCTTCGATCATTGTAGACTCAGTATCTCTGCTGCCGTCATTTGGATAAGGTTCGCGCTTATTAAATTTGCTTTCAATATCGTAAAGAATTTGTGATTCATTATCGACTTTCGGAATCATTAATGTACTATGGTCAGCAGCAGGTGTGTCAAACTCCATCCCGTAGAATTGAAGAACTTCAGGAACAGCTTCACGGGATTTTAATAATTCAGGATAAGCTTGTTCTAAGTTAACCTTGGAATGATTAGGCCCTCCATGATCTGTTGTCATCACCCAATCAAGTCCGTACTCTTTTGCTTTTTCCGCATTTTTCACAATTGGATAAATGGCATCTCCACCTCGGATTGGTGTTGGAGGATTTGTAGAGTTGTCCCAGCCAACACTCCACTCACTATGTACGTGGTGGTCACCTGCAAGCCAGCTTGCATTCTTTTGTTTTGATTCTTCCTTTGAAGATTCATTTGCTGCTACTTTTTGATTATTACCATCATTGATAAAAGTTTGGGTTGTAAAAGCCGTTGTAGCAAGAACCGTTGTGGCAAGTAGCGGAATTGCCTTCTTTTTCATTTTAAATCCCATCTTTTATGCCTCCTAGTAAACTATTTAACAATTTGAATTATAAGCAGTGATTATGTGCGATAAATGAATATTATATTAATTTTCCGTAAATAAGGAAAAACAGGTAAATTAAACTAGATAGAAAGACATGATATATAAAGCACTGCCTTACCAACTGGGTAGAGCTTATTAACTACTAACTTAGTAGGATTTCTCCCAATCAAATTTTATTATTCTTGATATGCGAATTTTAACAACACAAAAAACCACTCCTTAAATTTTTATAGGAAGTGGTTCTTTCTATTAATATAAATTATTTACATAACTACTTCTCAAATGCAGGGCTTAAAAGCCTTACATCATGCCGCCCGTAAGGTGAAAGTGCATAATAGCTTTAACTTAATGTGGTATATCGAGTTTTTGGCTAAGCAGATGTGTAGCATTCTTAAGAACTTTTCCTTTAGAACGTATCTAATAAATTCCCCATATGAATTTTATGCAAATGCCAAGGAAAAATTAGAACCCATTTTCCACTAACCATTTCATAATGCTTTCTTCTCTTTCCCTAATATCGTCATGCTGCGCATCGTATTTACGCATTTTCTTCTGTGCAACAATATTTCCATCTACCATAAATAATATTCTTTCAGTTTTTGCTGCCACCTTTACATCATGTGTAACGAGCATGATGGTTGTTCCTTTTTTATTAATCTCTGCTAGAATCGACATAATGTCTGCTGACGATTTGGAATCTAATGCTCCGGTCGGTTCGTCTCCAAATATGATATCCGGATCATTTATCAATGCTCTGCAGATGGCGACTCTCTGCAGCTGGCCGCCAGATGCCTGAGTGATAGTATTATCTGCAAGCATGTCAATTCCTGTCATTCCCAACAGTTTCTTTGCTTTTTGATACACTGCATTTTTATCCGCATCTTTTGATACAAGTCCAGGAAACATAACATTGTCAATCAATGACAGATTCTTTAATAGATTGATATCCTGAAAGATAAATCCCATGTGATTCAGCCGGAGCTTCGCCAGTTCTTCTTCTTTTAGTGTGCCGATTTCACTGTCTTTAAATTTCATACTGCCGGAAGTAATTCTATCCATACCACTTACATTATATAGCAGCGTTGTCTTCCCGCTTCCAGATGGCCCCATGACCGATACGAATTCACCTTCTTCTATCTCCAAGTTTACATCCTTTAAGATATGAAGCTCATTATCCTTTCCTAATTCTACTTTTTTGTTCATACTTCTTGCTTCTAATATTTTGCTCATATATACACCTCCAATGCCCGATATTTAAACCAAAGTCTATACCGCAGAGGCACCTCGGAATGCCTTACTTTTCAAGAATCTGCATGAGTTCCTTCACGCCTTAGTCTTCTTCCATCTTCAGGGATACACCTCAACCGCGACCTTTCTCATCCGTTCTAACTTCTTAAAACTACAGATAAATCATCTTCTACCGTTACCTTACAGCACACAGAAATAGTAAATCCAACGACTACAATCATTGCTAACGGACATAGCAGCCAAGTCTGCCATGCAACATTAACTAATTCAATTTTTGCGGCTCCCATAGAGGACATGGCCATACTTACAAGAAATTCCCCTAAATAATTAGAAGCCAGCACCCCAACTATAATTCCCAATATGAGTACCATCATAGTTCCTGCCATATATTGATGTTTAATATTTTTAGAAGTTAATCCCACACTTCGCATGATGGCAATCTGAGACATATCCTTTGATAATAACATCCGAAGGAATAATGCAGTTATCAATACAGCAATGATTACTGCTATTGCGATTCCACCTATAACAATCAGGCTCATCTGATCAGTGATATTTCCAAGAGTCTGCCCAGTATATTCTTTGATATCATTTACCTGCGCAGAATCGTAAGCATTCTGGTAGTAGTCCATTTTCTCACTAATATCAACACCTTTGGCTATATCCATACTCACAATATACCAAAGAACGGCCGCTTCATTTACCCCAAGACTCGTATGCGCCTTTGCTGTTTTTCCCCCATTTGTAATATCCTGATAAATACCCGTGACTGATAAAGTCTGTTCTTCCCCCCCAATCCTGACGGTTACTTCATCTCCTACTTTCTTGTTCAATCCGTCTTTTGCGGCATTGGCAAAGGAAAGCGAGATTTCTCCTTCACCCTCCGGTGCTCTGCCTTCCAGATATTTTAATGGAAATACGGAAAAATCTCCGATTTCAATATTAATATAGTCCCAGGAACCTTCCGCGTTTTTGACCTGGTAGGAACTCGTGATATAGGCCGCATAATTTTCGATATCCGAATCATTTTTCAACTCTTCCTGCAATTTTATAAAATCTTCTGTAATACTATCGGTTCTTCGAAGATCGATTCTCATGTCGTATTCCCCTATTCCCATATACGTGGAAAATGCCGATGAATTCATGGTGGTATAAATATTTAAGGGGAGTATGACAATAAACGTACATACGATAAAAATAACAAACAGCAGCCTGTATAATTTGAATCGTTTCCATACATCCCTCAGCCCCATGTAAATATTAGTGCTGAAGAATTTGTTCTTTGACAGCGGGAAACTGTACTTTCGATTCTTTCCGCGCTCCATGATATCTGAACGTAAAGCTTCCGCCGCAGAAATCTTGTCGATTCTTTTCAGTACTCGCTGGCAGTATCTCACAATCATGAAATATACAAGTAATGGAGCTATAAGCGATAGCACATATTTTAAGCTACCTGATAAATCGGAAGATATGTAAAGTCTCATATTACCGTTTAACAGATTTACCGCCGCAAAGGAAAGCAGATAACCGATAATGCCAGCTGCTACTGAGATGACTCTGTATTTATTAAGATAGACCTTTTTTATATCTTTTTTGGATATCCCCATTGCTTTCATAACACCGATTTCTCTAATATCTTCATCAATCGTCGCCAAAAATGTTAGTCTGATACAAAGCGAAGCAATCACAATAAGCAGAACACTAATAAATATAATGACAATCGCAACTGCTATATCTGACATGGCATTAAACATCGTAAATATCTTTCCCTCGATTATAGGACCGTTTGCCGGAAGACCCGCTTTGATATAGGCAGTCTGAACAGCAGCAGCATCCCCGTTTTCATACAGCTTGAATTCGATCAGATATTCCAGTTCCCCAGCCTGTATTTCAAGCATTTCATCATAGTCATTCTGATTTATCACAAACCGTTTCGAAGAAGTAAGGGAAGAGTTCATCTCAAAATCTCTTGCATAATCTGAAATGACAAACTCTTTCTCATACCCGCCGCTTTTCACCGTAATCGTATCACCTATTTTTAAGTCGTGTTGTTCCATAAAATAGATGGGAACAGCCACTTCACCTACCTTTACATCCAGCTTTTCATTATCCAGATCCAATATAAAATCAAATTTCTTATTCTGTACAACAAATGAAATGTCCTGTATAGTTCCAGCCATCGTTTGATTTTGACCAAAATGAATATTGCTTCCATCAATATTCTGAAGAACCATCGTCTCCTGCATTGCTATATGGTCACGGTATTGTTCTGTGAATTGGTCGATTTCTGCCTGGTCATATTCTCCAGCATGCATCACCGTAATTTCAGCTGGTACTGCACTCTCCTGAAGATCTGACATCGCCTGAATCAGATTAGCAATGTTATTAATGGCACTGGCTGCCAAAATAACTGCCATCGTGATAAATACAAATACTGTCATCGTTGCAATTTTGTTTCTGAGAAAATCATTCTTGACTATTTTCAAAAACATTATTTTTTCTCCTTCCTGCATCGATAAAATTCTTTCTATTGTATCCTTATCTCTATCAGTCTTTGTCATTTCTTCAGAGGAATAACCTCCATCTACTTTTTGACTTTTTAAATTGATAATATTCTTACATGCTGGCTTCTTAATAAACTTGACCTGAGTGATTATTAAACTTACTAAAGCAATCATACAAAATGTAATTTATTGGGTATACCTGCTTAAGCCTAATTATTTACTAAGCCCTCAGTCGTATTTTAGTAAACATCAATGATTGTTGTATTTTTTTGTAACAACAATCTTGGAAGCTCGTCCTAAAGATGAAACAGCAGCAGAATTTAGGTCACGGACAAGCTCTTCAAATTGCTCCAGTTGAAGCCATCATCATGAGTAGGACTGGCCACTCTCTGCCACGTCGTGGTTCTCCAAAGCTGCTTCCTGCAGCAATTTTTTTCTGTAAACAATCCTGGAGAGAGATACACTTACTTCATAAAGCACAAGTAATGGCACAATCACCAGAACATCGGAAATTAAATCCGGTGGAGTGATTAGAACGGATATAACAATCAGAAAAAAATAGGAAATCCTCCTCGCCTTGGCCAGCCTAATTGGATTAAGAATCCCCAGTCTCGTTAAAAACATGACAATGAGCGGCATTTCAAACAGAAACCCAAACGGCAGTGTAAGGTTAATCATGAACCTGAAATATTTTTCAGCCGTAAACATCGTTTCAAATTGCCCTGCTGACAGAGTGGTTAAAAACCCCAGAACAATTGGGAACAATACGAAATATCCAAATGAAATCCCTAAAATAAACAACAGGAATAGTCCAGGAATAAATCTTAAGGTAACCTTACTTTCTTCAGGATTCAGCGCCGGTGCTACAAAGCGCCAAGTCTGGTAAGCAGCGACTGGAATAGTTGCCGCGATTGCAAATACTGCAGCAATCATCATGTAAACCCAAAGGATATCACTTGGACCAAGGATGGCCAGTTTTCCATTAAGACCCCTTATGAGCCACTGATAAATATCTTGGACAAAAATAAAACTGATGATTAGAAAAGCAATAAATGCCAGTAACGTCAAAATGATTCGCTGGCGAAGCTCCTCTAAATGATCAGCCAGATTCTGCTCTTTGTTTTTCATTCCAGAAGCCTCCTTTTTTATAAAAAAAGCGCAAGCGCCCTGGTCAGCGGCGTATCGCCTGGAGCTCTCCAACCGGGATAAAGGAAATACGAAGAGCTCAAGCGTTCGATGTTGACTTATCGTAGGGTGGAGAGCGAAGGACACTAGCCGCTAGGGCGTTGGAACTGGACAATTCTCAAAGTCAAAATTTATACTTTCATATTAGCCAAAGAAAGAGAGCGGACGGGCGGCGCCGCCAGCTCTCTTTCTATTAATTTTCCTTTTTCACAGCGGTTAGCTCAGGTCTTTTCGCTTCCTCTTTGTTATCATCAGATACTAATTCCTTTGCAGCACTTTTAAATTCGGTTAATGTACGGCCAAACGCACGGCCGATTTCCGGCAGCTTGGAAGGTCCGAAAATAATAAGAGCGATAACGAGTACTAAAATTAACCCTGGAATACCAATATTGGAAAGCATTTAGGTTCATCTCCCTTTTTTAAGAAAATGGCAGTCAGTTGGTATTGCAGCGTTCTTTCTACCATTTCCCCTGTTCCTTCATGTTCTGCTTAAGTTTAATTAGAAACTGCTTCGCGTTTGCGTTTTTTCTCCATTTGCTTCTGATGCGCGCGATCATGGGCACGATGGCGGTCTTCTTCCACTTCACTAGACATTTGGACACCCATAGGCACCGTAGTAGTAGCTACTTCCTTCAGACCTTGCTGATCTTTTTGAAAAACAAATGATGCTCTTGTGGAGATATCGGCTCCAGGCTTGGTCACGAATGGAACAACACGATAATCGGCACGCCATTGTTCCGGAGTGACCTGGCAGCGAACGTAACCGCGGTAATTATTAAAGAATTTGATATGCGGGTTGTCCGATAAAGTTTTCGCCGTATCTGCACGCACATCTGAGCCGTCTCCTCCTGATGTGATTGAGGTTCCGACAAACTCCGCTCCCAAAATAGGGGCCTCCGGATTGTTGTAATCAGTCGTCAGGTTCGAAGCCCAACTTGCATGGACATCCCCAGTTAGAACAATTATGTTGTTGATGTCTCTGCTGGCAACAAAGTTGGTAATATGCTGGCGTGCGGCCGGATAACCGTCCCAGGAATCCATGCTGAATTTTGGTGCTGTGCTGGATCCTGATTTACGCTCTGCAAAGAAAATCTGCTGGGCAAGGACATTCCATTGAGATTTCGAGTTTCCCAGATTATCGAGCAGCCATTTTTCCTGCTCTGGTCCAAGAAGAGTCCGGTTTGGATCCAAGGATTCCGCTGTATGTGCTTTCGATCCATCGCCATTTGCTTGATCATCACGGTATTGACGAGTGTCAAGAACATAGAAATTTGCCAAATCGCCATAGCTAAAATCGCGGTATAATTGCATGCCGCCATCGTGAGGCAATGAAGACTTGCGCAGCGGCATATGCTCGTAATAGGCCTGGTAAGCAGCGGCACGGCGCTTAATAAATTCTTCAACAGATTGGTTTTTTTCAGGAATAACATTGGCGTAGTTGTTCTCTACTTCATGGTCATCCCAAGTCACAATCCACGGGAAAGAAGCGTGTGCAGCCCTAAGATGTTCATCTGAACGATATTGAGCATAGCGGTTGCGATAATCTTCAATCGTAATGATTTCATCGCCCTGATGGGCACGCACATTGCCTGTTGGCGATAGATATTCGTTTGTACCATATTCATATATGTAATCTCCGAGATGGAACACTAGATCAAGATCCTCTTTTGCCATATGCTTGTACGCCGTATAATAGCCGTGCTCAAACTGCTGGCAGGAAGCAAAAGCAAACGTCATGCTGGCTACGCTGGCGCCAGGAGCCGGAAGGGTTTTTGTTCTTCCAACTGGGCTAAGTTCATTTCCGCTCTTGAAACGGTAATAATATACGGTATTCGCCTTCAGACCGCTTACTTCAACGTGGACAGAGTGTGCAAGGTTTGGTGAGGCATGTTCTGTTCCCCGTTGAATGATGTTGCGGAAGTTTTCATCGGTCGCGAGTTCCCATTGGACCGGAACGATATGAGACGCCATTCCCCCGCCGTTTAACGGATCCGGAGCCAGTCTTGTCCACAATACAACACTGTCAGATAACGGATCACCAGAGGCGACACCAAGTGTAAAAGGATATTCCTTGAAAACTGGAGCAGCCTCTACCTTAAATCCACCCATTGAATTAGCGATAGCCAGTCCCAGGGACAATCCTGCAACTTTTCCTGCACCTTGCAGGAAGCTGCGGCGATCAACATTCTTGTTCAAATTTTCTTGGGTAAACTTTCTCACTAATTCGTCCAAAGATCTCTCATTCGTCATGATTCTCTTCCCCTCTCGGATTGAATTTCTTAACCACGACGTTGATTATAGTGAATATTTGTTAATTCGTTGTTAATATTTGTAAATAAAGTAGTTAACCTGATAGTAAAGGATAATAAAATAGTAGATTGGGCTTTCAGCTTATAAGAGGATATTTTTCACAAAAACAGGTAATCACTTTGCTATTCAACGGGAATTTTCCCCGATTATTGATGGTCTTTTTTTCCTGTTTTTTTTAATGTTTTCTTCAAAGGAAATTTACAAACTGGAATTCTGTACATCCGTTTCACTAGTGCTGAATCATTACTAAAGAAATCATACAAAAAAGATCTACTCCAAATAGAGTAGATCTTTTCGTGTCATAAGCGGATATTACATCATGCCGCCCGTAAGATGAGAATGTGTAATATCGTTAACGTTGTGTGCAGAAAGTGCGGTATATCAAGTTTTTTCTGAATATGAGGTGTAACATTTTTAACGAAAATTTACCTTTTTCCACTTGATTGCGTTAGCAACATGTTAGCATTTTTCAACGTACATTCAGCAGTACACAGCCGCTTATTTTCCAGAAAAAGTGAATTGAATGAAAAGAAAGTCTTGACACTCTTCATACTTGAAAACTACGACGCTATTTATACAACAATAGTGAATTAGAAAAATGCTTTAATACTTGCTAGGACAGTGAGCACACCTACAACAATGACAAACACATTGCTCATTTTCCCTCTGTATTTAGCTAGTACAGGTACTTTACGGATTGTATACATTGGTAATACACATAAGATAGCAGCAACTAGCGGACCGCTGAGGGTATCAATGAGTCCAAGAATACTTGGATTTGCATAAGCAACATACCAGCATGTTAATACGACAAAAACAAGGATCATTGTCTTAACTGTTTTTTCTTTTACATCTTTTCCGCGTGCTTTACTGTACTCAATAATCATGTCACGCATTACCTCATATGCTCCTACATAATGGCCAAGGAAGGACTTTGTTATGGCCACAAAAGCAATGATAGGAGCTGCAATAGTGATAATAGGCGAATTAAGCTCATTAGCAAGATATGATAATATTGACAAGTTCTGTTCTTTTGCCATTACAAGATCATTTGGAGTCAAACTCAAGACACTGCTCCAAACAAAGAACATAACAACCGAGAATGTCATTATATAACAAACTTTTTGTATTTGAGCACTTTTGGCGTCAGTAGCTTCTATTCCATAGGTTGCTCTCTGTTTCATAACAAATGACGATATTATAGGAGAATGATTAAACGAGAATACTATGATTGGTAGTATCATCCATATCACTCCAAAATATCCCGTTCCTGTTGAAACACTTGAAAAACTAAGCATTGACGTATTCCACTGTGGAATCAAAGATATTGCGATAAAAAGCAGAGAAGCTATGAAAGGATAGACTAGCATACTCATTATCTTTACAGTGATATCTTGACCAAAATTCAATATAGCTATAAGACCGAGTACTAATACAAGCGATAGAATGGCCCTTGGAGGCTCTTTCATGTGCAATTGATTCACGATGAAACTACTTGCTGTATTTGTAAGTGCAACCGAATACATCAGCACTATTGTATAAATGGAGAAGAAATATACGATGTTAAAAATTACACTTGCCTTTTTTCCAAAATACTCTCTTATCGTACCTGTAATCCCCTCTTCAGCAGAATTGGAAGCGTATATCATTTTAGCAAGTGCCCTATGCGAATAATACATTACAGGAAATGCAAGTATGGTAATTAACAGTAATGATAATAAACCTCCTGAACCTGCATTAATAGGTAAAAAGAGCACTCCTGCTCCAATTGCTGTTCCAAAAAGGCTCAATGCCCAGGTAGTATCTTGCTTATGCCATTTTTTAGGATCTAGATATTTTTCATTTATTACTGCAGTATTTTCAGCTTGTAATTCTATTTTTTTAGCAGTATTCCCATGCATCAGTAATTCCTCCTTGTATCCTATTCTTAGGCCTCTTTTTAAGGCTTAGAAATATAGACCATTCCTGAAAAACGAATTACTATATTCTTACTACCTTTTTTCATTGAAATACTCCTCCTAATATATTCATATTAAAATAGTCACTTGTAAAAAAATAAAAAAGCCCCAAGATACACCGGAGCTTGACTTCAGATAGGTAGATAATAGGAATAAAAAGTGAATTTATCTCCATATTTATATACACAACCTCGTAGTCAAGCTATTTATGGTAGCTTGGTAGAAACTTTTGGGCCATATTCCCAGGATTATACGAGAACCGTATTTAATTTTTACTAACACATAGTAACATCAGAAATTCCAACCGTCAATAAAACACGAATATTTTTTTGAAAAGTAAATATAATGTTCGGTAATTATGCAAGTAGTGTGAATTATTAATAAAATCAAACTACTACAATATTACCCTAAATACTCATTAAGTTCCTGTATATTTTTAGGCCTTTTTATGTTGAAAATATACTAGTGGATAACTTTTTAGGAAAATACCGGAGGCAACAATGGAAAGAAGTATAATAGAAAACGCGGAATTAGTCATTTTGATTTTGACGGCACTTTATACGAGGATACAGATCATTTCGTTTATTATTCGGAACAATTAAAAAAGCAGCTGCCAGAAGATGTACATCGCATTCTTCAAAATTTAGATTTGCAGGACATATTTGAAAATATCATCACAGAAGCAAATAAACCGCTAGATACAAAGAAACATTTTTTAGACCTCTTACAAAAGTTCAATATTCGACCTGAAAAAGGATTATCTATTGGTGATAATTATATAAATGACATTGCTCCAGCCATTAACATTGGAATGCAAACGGTATATATTGATTTATATGAATCAGAATATCTCGAATATAATGGAAGAAAAGTGAAAAGTATATCGGAATTGATTAAAGAGATGAATTCACTATAAAAAACCGTGAGAATTCATGCTTATTTACAAATTAGCCAAGAAGATTAAGTTCTTCCCGGCTAATTTTATGTGTGCCCAGCACGGATGAGACTTCTAGGGTCCCAAACTGTGCATGTAACCCAAAAATAAAAAATGCTTCTCATCAATTTGTACCAATTAATGAGAAGCCTAAAATTATATACATTACTTTATCATTTCACATTTTTCTAGCTAGGAAACCTTTACTTACAAGGATTTCCGGGCAGATTACATCATGCCACCCATTCCGCCCATTCCGCCCATGTCAGGCATTCCAGCAGCACCAGCAGGTTCTGGTTTGTCAGCAACAACTGCTTCTGTTGTTAAGAACATAGCTGCAACAGATCCAGCGTTTTGTAGAGCTGAACGAGTTACTTTCGTTGGGTCAACGATACCAGCTTCGATCATGTTTACCCACGCACCAGTAGCTGCGTTGAATCCAGTTCCAACCGCTTCACCTTTAAGGCGCTCAACGATAACAGATCCTTCAAGACCAGCGTTGTGAGCGATTTGACGTACAGGCTCTTCAATCGCACGAAGAACGATTTTCACACCTGTTGCTTCGTCGCCTTCAGCTTGAAGCTCAGCCACTTTATTGTATACGTTAAGAAGCGCTGTACCACCACCAGCTACGATACCTTCTTCAACTGCAGCACGAGTAGAGTTCAATGCATCTTCAATACGAAGTTTGCGTTCTTTTAATTCTGTTTCAGTAGCCGCACCAACTTTGATAACCGCTACACCACCAGCTAATTTAGCAAGGCGTTCTTGTAATTTCTCACGGTCAAATTCAGAAGTTGTTTCTTCTAATTGAACACGGATTTGATTTACGCGAGCTTGGATTGCGTCAGCGTTTCCAGCACCTTCAACGATTGTTGTGTTTTCTTTTGTAACAACAATTTTAGAAGCGCGTCCTAATGATTGGATTGTAGCAGATTTCAGGTCAAGACCTACTTCTTCTGTAATTACTTCTCCACCAGTAAGAGCTGCGATATCTTCAAGCATTGCTTTACGACGATCACCGAATCCAGGAGCTTTAACTGCTACTGCATTGAATGTTCCGCGAAGTTTGTTCACAACAAGTGTTGCAAGTGCTTCACCTTCAACGTCTTCTGCAATGATTAATAGTGGTTTACCTTGTTGTACAACTTGCTCAAGTACAGGAAGGATTTCTTGAATGTTACCAATTTTCTTATCAGTAATTAAGATGTACGGGTTATCAAGAACAGCTTCCATTTTATCTGAATCAGTTACCATGTATGGAGATGCATATCCACGGTCGAATTGCATACCTTCTACAACGTCTAACTCAGTTGTGAAACCTTTAGATTCTTCAATTGTGATAACACCGTCGTTACCAACGCGTTCCATTGCTTCAGCGATTAGTTTACCAACTTCTTCGTCAGCAGCAGAAATCGCCGCAACTTGTGCGATAGATTCTTTGTTTTCAACTGGTTTAGAAATAGCTTTTAACTCTTCGATTGCAGCGTTAACCGCTTTTTCGATTCCTTTACGGATACCCATTGGGTTCGCACCAGCTGTTACGTTTTTCAATCCTTCACGAATCATTGCTTGAGCAAGAACTGTTGCTGTTGTTGTACCGTCACCAGCTACGTCATTTGTTTTGCTTGCTACTTCAGCAACCAATTTTGCACCCATATTTTCGAATGCATCTTCAAGCTCGATTTCTTTTGCGATTGTTACACCGTCATTTGTAATAAGCGGTGAACCGAATTTTTTCTCAAGAACGACGTTGCGTCCTTTTGGTCCTAATGTTACTTTTACTGCATCTGCAAGCGCATCTACACCACGAAGCATTGCGCGGCGAGCTTCTTCACTAAATTTAATTTCTTTAGCCATGTATAAGTACCTCCCTAATCATTTTTCATTAAAATTTTCGTTCAGTTAAGTATTGTTGTATAATTAGCCAATAATTGCTAAAATATCGCTTTCGCGTAAAATTAAGTATTCAGTACCCTCGTACTTGACTTCCGTACCAGCGTATTTTGAGAAGATAATACGATCGCCTTGGGCAACCTCTAAAGTAACACGTTCGCCATTTTCAAGAACACGGCCTGTACCAACTGCTACGACCTTACCTTCTTGTGGCTTTTCTTTTGCTGTATCTGGAAGTACGATACCGCTAGCTGTTTTTTCTTCTGACTCAACTAGTTCAATAATAACGCGATCACCTAATGGTTTTAACAAGTGAAACAACCCCCTCAAATTCTTATGATTAACTGTTTTGAATTATTAGCACTCAACACCTATGAGTGCTAACACAATTATTATATTAAATAAATCATTCCTGTTTTGCAAGTATCTTCATCAAAAATTTTTACATTAATTTTGATAATAGATTCTCATACTAAAAGTAGCCCTACCCATTCTATTAAATCCCTACAACAAATATGATTGAATAGCACCTATAAAAGTGGAGTTATTCAATATTTTTTGATACCATTTTCACTGTACCCATGTATGAATGATTTCACTTAAAGGAGAATTATTTTTGAGAAAAGAATACTGGTATGTCATTATTACGTATCTTGCCATGCAGCTCTCTGGATTTATTGGACTGCCGCTCTTTATGTTCATTGGAAAAACGTTAGGAGTACCTAGTGGAGAATTGAGATTAACAGCTTTTGCTTACTGGTCCATTTTTAGTTTTTTATTAGCTCTTCTGCTTACTCTCTTTTTCATGCGACATGATATGAAAAAATCAGCACTCACTCGCGATAAAGCGTCCATCTCCCTTTCTACCTTTTGGGCAATATGTGGAGTCTTTCTCGCTTTATTTGCACAAAGTATCGCGATTACAATTGAACAGTGGATTGGCATTCAAACTCAATCAGCGAATACGCAGGAAATTTTATCTGTCATTGATAAGATTCCATTAATGATAGTAGTGAGTTCTATTATTGGTCCCATATTAGAAGAAATTATTTTCCGAAAAGTTATTTTCGGTTCCTTATATAAGCGATTTAATTTCTTTATTGCAGCTTTGATTAGCTCCATCATTTTTGGTTTAGCACATATGGAACTAGAGCATTTGTTATTATATTCGGCAATGGGCTTTACCTTCGCTTTCCTTTATGTACAGACGAAACGAATTCTAGTACCAATTATTGCTCATGTATCTATGAATACATTCGTTGTCATTTTGCAAATGTATTATGAAGACATCCAAAATTTCATGCAAAATATGCAAGCTTTCATCGGAGGATTTTTATGAGACATCAATCACCTTTAAAATTAAGCATTATTTATATATGTTTAGGTATCGTATTCACTGCTTTCGCCATCCAAACTGTCACATCATCAGGTTGGGGATTCTTTGCTTATTTCCTTATCTTTATTGCTACATTGGACTTCGGCTCCGGTATCCGAATGCTTTTACTACATGTAAAAATAAAATCGATTCAAAAGAAGAAATAAGCAGCTGTCATCAGCTGCTTATTTCTTTGGCTATGTTAGACACTGTTCATCTTCAACTCATGTACACGGTTTCATATGCATGAACCAAAAATCGTTTCATTAGCCTTAAGAATATATTTATTTATTTATTTATTTATTGGTATTCCATCCTCTATATCAGCGATTTCTTCTTCTAATACTGGATAATGTTTCAGGAAGTAAATCAATGACTGTAATTCAACAGCCAAGTCAATATGATGAATTCTAATAGAAGAAGGTACATTTAATCGTGCTGGGGTAAAGTTTAAAATTCCTTTTACTTGAGCAGCAATTAAACGATCTGTAACGGGCTGAGCCACATGCGCTGGAATGGTTAAGATTGCAGCTGTAACATGCTCTCCTTGCAGACGGCTCTCAATTTCATCCATATGATAAATTGGAACATTGGCTATATTCGTACCGACTTTTCTTTCATCCACATCAAAAGCCATACTAATTTTTGTATTATTATTTTTCAAGAAATTATAATTTAAAAAAGCAGTACCTAGATTCCCTACACCAATTAACGCTACTTTCGTCACTTCATCTTGATCCAATGTTTTTCTAAAAAATGATAATAAATAATTAACATTATATCCATATCCTTTTTTTCCAAGTGCGCCAAAGTACGAAAAGTCACGACGTATCGTTGCTGAATCTACCTTAACAGCTTCACTCAACTCTGCTGAAGAAACCCTTTGTTTCCCAGAGGAATGTAGGTTTTGTAAAAATCGATAATACAAGGGTAGTCTTTTGGCCGTAGCCTGCGGTATTTTTAATTGTCCTTGATTCATTATTCTCCCTCGCTTTCACACGCGCTTTTCAATCTATTCTTCTGCCTATATTCCATAGAAGCATGAGATGCATTCAAAATATCACTGATAACGCTTCCATTCCCAACTTGCTCGTTCTTCTAAAAACAATAGGGATTCTGTCATCTTACTCTTAATAAACTGCACTATGTTCGAAAGTGTACAATCTTACGTTATAATATCCCTATTATAAATCATACACCATTATTCCACATAATGTAACATCTTGTTTTGAAACGAAATAACCATTCTATTGCCGATAAGTTCAATGATACGGTACACTAAGAAGAAAAGCTTAAACGTCTAGAGTCAAAAAACAGTATATCTGAAAACTGATAGACGTTCTATAACAATTTGTTCGGGATAATGCTACCTGAGGTGAAATTCATGATTTTATTACAAGTTAATCAAGTATCTAAATATTACGGAGCGGAACTCATTCTATCGAATATGAAGCTCGAAGTTCAACATAAAGACCGAATTGCTCTAGTAGGTCGTAACGGTGCTGGGAAATCTACACTATTAAAAATTATTGCTGGACAGTTGTCTTATGATGGTGGAGAAATTATTCAACCAAAAGGGGTCACAATCGGCTATATGGCCCAAGATACAGGCCTTGAATCAGAACTATCCATCTGGGATGAAATGTTAACCGTATTTAACCATCTCATTTCACAAGAGCAAACCTTACGCCAATTAGAAGAAAAGATGGCAAATCCAGATATTTTCTCTAATGAAGCCATTTATCAAAAAGTACTGAGTGAATATGATGCCCTGCAAGTTCAATTTAAAGAGTCCGGCGGCTATCAATATGAAGCAGATATTCGCTCTGTTTTGCACGGGCTTCAATTTGGCAGCTTTGACCCTTCTACACCTATCTCCACCTTAAGCGGGGGTCAAAAAACAAGACTGGCCCTTGGTAAATTACTTTTAACAAAACCAGATATTTTAATCCTGGATGAACCGACAAACCATCTAGATATTGAAACACTTTCTTGGCTTGAACAATATTTACAAGGCTATCAAGGTGCTGTACTCATTGTTTCTCATGACCGATACTTCCTTGATAAAGTTGTTAATCAAGTATATGAAATCTCACGACACTCAATGAAAAAATATCACGGCAATTACAGCTCTTATTTAATCAGAAAAGCGGAAGATTTCGAACGAGATATGAAGCAATTTGAAAAGCAGCAAGAAGAAATTGAAAAGCTGCGTGATTTTGTTCAACGGAATATTACACGAGCTTCTACTACCAAACGAGCACAAAGCAGACGAAAACAGCTTGAGAAAATGGAGATCTTAGATAGACCCCAAGGCGATCAAAAATCTGCTTCTTTCTCTTTTCAAATTGAGAAGCAAAGTGGAAATGAAGTACTGCAGCTAAACGAGCTGGCAATTGGCTATCAAAACGAAAAGGTTGCCCAACACATTAACGTTCGAATCACAAAAGGCGAAAGCATTGCACTCGTCGGTCCGAACGGGGTCGGCAAATCAACACTATTAAAAACCATTATTGATAAGATGCCTGCTCTTTCAGGTGACATTCACTTTGGCACAAATGTTCAGATCAGTTACTATGATCAAGAGCAAGCGAACCTCGTTTCCAACAAACGAGTACTTAACGAATTATGGGATGAACACCCCTTAAAGCCGGAAAAAGAGATACGCACCGTACTTGGAAACTTCCTATTTAGCGGGGATGACGTTTTAAAAACAGTCTCTACTCTTAGCGGTGGTGAAAAAGCACGACTTGCTTTAGCAAAAATGATGATGGAAAAAGGTAATTTTTTAATACTCGATGAGCCAACAAACCACTTAGATCTCGATAGCAAACTCGTCCTTGAAAATGCTTTAATCGATTATCCAGGAACATTGCTTTTCGTTTCACATGATCGATACTTCATTAACCGAATTGCAACGAAGGTCATTGAACTCTCTAAAGATGGCAGTGTAGAGTTCCTTGGAGATTATGACTACTATGTTCAGAAAAAACAAGAACAAGCGGAACATGAAGCACTCGAACAACAACAAACACAAAGTAAACAACCAGAGCAAGTAACGGATAAAAACAGCTACATCATTGATAAAGAAGCGAAAAAAGCAGAGCGCCAACGCAAGCGCCGCATTGAAGAGATTGAAGGAGAAATAGAAAAATTAGAGGCAGATATTGAAGAGTGTAATCAGCTTCTTTGTGATTCTGAAGTATTTCAAAATCACGAAAAGGTGATAGAAATTCAAACAAAGCTAGAGCAGGCACAAGCAGCCCTTGATCTTCTATTAGAAGAGTGGGCAGAGCTGGATATATAAGAAACTTCCATCAGTGGGGGCTCTTACTATCCATTAAGTATGAGATAAATATAGATATTAAGAAGGTCGACCTTGATTTAAGTCGGCCTTTTTCTATATCCGCATCCTAAAGCATTCGCTTCTTACTAAAATAAACTTTATCCACAAAAATATACACAACCTTCTCCTTTTCATTCAAGCTTTATTCGAACTTTTCCACATTATCCACAAAAATTATGCTACTTATCAACAAAAACGCAAGTTATTCACATTCACTTTTTAATTATCAGACTTTTTTATCCACAGATACAATCAAAATCACTTTTATGAATAAGTAAAGCAGAGCTATATACATAGCTCCGCCGTATCAACCCTTATCAATATATGTGCACATTCTTAAAAAGCCTCAATATCTAATCCTGGGTTTCCATTTAACGCTAAATTAGAGCGTTTTCCTTTTTCGAATAAAATGCTTCCTGCTGCTCCAATCATTGCTGCATTATCTGTACAAAGACTAAGCGGAGGAATGATTAATTCTACTTCCGGCACTTCCTTAAAAGCCTCAGTGAGCGCAGCACGCAGCCCTTTATTAGCTGCTACTCCCCCTGCTAGTAACAATTGCTTTACACCGTATTCTTTTGCTGCAGAAATCGTTTTTGTCACTAATACTTCAATTACACTTTGTTGAAAGCTTGCGGCAAGATCTTCCGGTTTAATCTCCTCGCCGCGCTGCTCTGCATTATGAAGTGTGTTAATAACAGCCGATTTTAATCCGCTAAAACTAAAATCGTAACTTCCTTCCAGCCACGCACGAGGTAACTTAATGGACGGTGTTCCTTCATGTGCTAATCTGTCAATATGCGGACCGCCTGGATAAGGTAAATTCAATGTTCGCGCTACTTTATCATAGGCCTCTCCCGCAGCATCATCACGAGTCTCACCAATGACTTGAAATGAGCCAGACTCCTTCAATAACACTAATTCTGTATGCCCTCCTGAGACAACAAGTGAAAGCGCTGGATATTGAATCTCTTGAATCAAACGGTTTGCATAAATATGTCCTGCAATATGATGAACACCAACTAATGGTATTCCATGTGCAAACGCAATCGCCTTAGCTGCATTTACACCAATTAATAAAGCTCCGACTAATCCCGGCCCCTCAGTCACCGCAATGGCATCTATATCTTGATACGTAATATTCGCTTGTTGTAATGCTTCTTCAATTACTATTGTAATTTGTTCAACATGATGGCGAGAAGCAATTTCGGGCACGACCCCACCAAATCGCTTATGACTTTCAATTTGAGAAGCCACAACATTGCTTAATATATCCGTTCCGTTTTTTATCACGGCCGCAGCCGTTTCATCACAACTTGTCTCAATACCTAATATAATTTGCTCTTGTTTCACGAGAAATTCACCCACATTACATATGCATCTTCACGATTATCAGTATAATATCCTTTACGGATACCACCTTTTTGAAAACCTAATTTTTCATATAAAGAAATTGCAACTTCATTACTCACTCGAACTTCTAACGTCATCCGAACCACACCTTTACTAATCGATATTTCAATCATCTTCAGGAGTAGAGCTTCACCTAATTTTTGCCCTCGATATTCAGGTAAAATCGCAATATTCGTGATATGTGACTCATCTAATACAATCCAAGCACCGCAGTACCCTACAACTTTACCGTTATCCTCAATAACTAAATACACTGCATACTGATTATGATCGAGCTCATTATAAAAAGCTTCTCTACTCCACGGCAAAGTAAAAGACTGTCGTTCTACTTCTAATACTTGATCAATATCTTCTCGATTCATCAGCCGAAACGTCATCGTTTTACTCATTGTTATCGTTCGCTTTCATCATTTTTTGGTTCTCCTGCTGTTCAAGCCACTTTGCTTCAGCTTCAGCCATACGTACATAATTTGGAACAAACAAGTGAATATCTTCTTCCTCTTTATCTTTTCCAAGAAGAGCTAGCTCACTTGGCCTTGGATTATACAAAGAAGGCGGAACAAACACCGCTAGCTCCCCAAGCACCTCACTAAGTGCTTCACGATGAATTTCTATATCTTGTCCCATAAATAAAATAGGACGATTCCACTCTTTAAGACGGGCAGCCCATTCTGACGATAAGATATTGCAATCTGCCACAATTTCTTTCAATTGCTCATTCTCATCATACTCATATAAACCGGTATACACTTGTCCCCGCCT
This sequence comes from Peribacillus asahii, assembly GCF_004006295.1. Lineage (NCBI taxonomy): Bacteria > Bacillati > Bacillota > Bacilli > Caryophanales > Bacillaceae > Peribacillus > Peribacillus asahii. The sequence goes on along the minus strand of NZ_CP026095.1, from coordinate 333,101 downwards.
TGCATCAAATAATGGTGAAATCAATCCGTTAAAGTAGCGACCATTAGCAGCTAAAGCTTCTAAGCTTGAAATCGCTGATAATGGAATATTTAATGTCCAAGCTAATGTCTTCGCAATGGTTACACCAATTCGAACACCTGTATAAGATCCAGGTCCTTTCGCTACAACGATTTTATCTAACTCTTTTGGCAGAGTGTCACAATCTTTTAACAACGTCTCAATAGCCGGCATAACCCGAACAGAATGATTTTTCTTTAAATTAGTAATGTACTCGCCAATGACTCGATTGCCATCGATTAAAGCAATACCTAGCGTAAAATTAGACGTATCAATAGCTAACACTTTCATTCTATAATCTCCTTACACAACTGGACGTAACGATCTCCATGAGCTTCTATGACAAATCGGCGACTATATTCGTCTACACGATAAATATAAATAACTAAAAGATTCTCTGGAAGTTGATTTTTAATTAAATGAGCCCATTCAACAACGGTAACACCTTCACCTTCAAAATACTCATCAAATCCTAAATCTTCTTCCGCCTCACTTACACGATACACATCCATATGATATAGCGGTAAACGCCCATGATATTCTTTAATAATCGTAAAAGTAGGACTATTTACAGTTCGCGTGACCCCTAACCCCTTCGCTAACCCTTTTGTAAAAGCGGTCTTGCCTGCTCCTAAATCACCCTCTAAAGCTAATACATCTCCACCTTTAAGATGTTCTGCTAACCGACCTGCAAAACGAGCAGTCTCTTCTTCACCTCGTGAAACCCATTCAAATTGCTCCATATCTTAATCACCTTTATGTAACTAGTTATTTAAATAAGATTAGAAAAACACGACTTACCGTCAATCATGGTGAAAGTCGATGTCCCTTCCTATATACTATCGTCTGTTTACTATAAGTTCTAATAGTATAAAAAATCCTTAGGACCGTTCTCCTAAGGACAGAAAACATTCTATATGTAGTTTACCTGTTTTTTCATCAAGAAACAAATACGAAAATAATCATGCTGAAAAACCAAAAAAACGAAACATTGTTTCGTTTTTTTGGTTTGATTGCGGGGACAGGATTTGAACCTGCGACCTTCGGGTTATGAGCCCGACGAGCTACCGGACTGCTCCACCCCGCGACGATAAAAATATTGATATTTTGCTTATGCACCTAATTTTGTGTCGACTGTTTCTTCCCCTTCTAGAATTTCAGGATGAGGATATGTCGAAACAACTTGATGATAATATATAGTATATACTCTTTTTATAAAAAATATACACAAAATATATAGCTTGGCGACGTCCTACTCTCACAGGGGGAAACCCCCAACTACCATCGGCGCTGAAGAGCTTAACTTCCGTGTTCGGAATGGGAACGGGTGTGACCTCTTCGCTATCGTCACCAAACAATATAAGGAACGTTGTTCCTTCAAAACTAGATAATAGGAAAGCATTGCGTGTTATCAAAACAATAGGTTAAGTCCTCGACCGATTAGTATCAGTCAGCTCCATGTGTCGCCACACTTCCACCTCTGACCTATCAACCTGATCATCTTTCAGGGGTCTTACTAGCTTGCGCTATGGGAAATCTCATCTTGAGGGGGGCTTCATGCTTAGATGCTTTCAGCACTTATCCCGTCCGCACATAGCTACCCAGCGATGCCTTTGGCAAGACAACTGGTACACCAGCGGTGCGTCCATCCCGGTCCTCTCGTACTAAGGACAGCTCCTCTCAAATTTCCTGCGCCCACGACGGATAGGGACCGAACTGTCTCACGACGTTCTGAACCCAGCTCGCGTACCGCTTTAATGGGCGAACAGCCCAACCCTTGGGACCGACTACAGCCCCAGGATGCGATGAGCCGACATCGAGGTGCCAAACCTCCCCGTCGATGTGGACTCTTGGGGGAGATAAGCCTGTTATCCCCGGGGTAGCTTTTATCCGTTGAGCGATGGCCCTTCCATGCGGAACCACCGGATCACTAAGCCCGACTTTCGTCCCTGCTCGACTTGTAGGTCTCGCAGTCAAGCTCCCTTGTGCCTTTACACTCTACGAATGATTTCCAACCATTCTGAGGGAACCTTTGGGCGCCTCCGTTACCTTTTAGGAGGCGACCGCCCCAGTCAAACTGCCCACCTGACACTGTCTCCCACCCCGATCAGGGGTGCGGGTTAGAATGTCAATACAGCCAGGGTAGTATCCCACCAACGCCTCCACCGAAGCTGGCGCTCCGGCTTCACAGGCTCCTACCTATCCTGTACAAGCTGTACCAAAATTCAATATCAGGCTGCAGTAAAGCTCCACGGGGTCTTTCCGTCCTGTCGCGGGTAACCTGCATCTTCACAGGTACTATAATTTCACCGAGTCTCTCGTTGAGACAGTGCCCAGATCGTTACACCTTTCGTGCGGGTCGGAACTTACCCGACAAGGAATTTCGCTACCTTAGGACCGTTATAGTTACGGCCGCCGTTTACTGGGGCTTCAATTCAAAGCTTCGCTTGCGCTAACCTCTCCTCTTAACCTTCCAGCACCGGGCAGGTGTCAGCCCCTATACTTCACCTTGCGGTTTCGCAGAGACCTGTGTTTTTGCTAAACAGTCGCCTGGGCCTATTCACTGCGGCTCATCTGGGCTTTAACACCCTAATGAGCACCCCTTCTCCCGAAGTTACGGGGTCATTTTGCCGAGTTCCTTAACGAGAGTTCTCTCGAACACCTTAGGATTCTCTCCTCATCTACCTGTGTCGGTTTGCGGTACGGGCACCCTACATCTCACTAGAGGCTTTTCTTGGCAGTGTGGAATCAGGAACTTCGGTACTCTATTTCCCTCGCCATCACAGCTCAGCCTTAACGGAAACGGGATTTGCCTCGTTTCCAGCCTAACTGCTTGGACGCGCATATCCAACAGCGCGCTTACCCTATCCTCCTGCGTCCCCCCATCGCTCAAACGATGTATAGGTGGTACAGGAATATCAACCTGTTGTCCATCGCCTACGCTTTTCAGCCTCGGCTTAGGTCCCGACTAACCCTGAGCGGACGAGCCTTCCTCAGGAAACCTTAGATATTCGGTGGAAGGGATTCTCACCCTTCTTTCGCTA